>JANXWY010000381.1 GCA_025350905.1 Verrucomicrobiota bacterium | reverse complement strand
ATCATTCGTGTGATCTGCACGAACAAACGCCACAAACAACGGCAAGGATAATTTATGGCACGCATCATTGGGGTCGAAGTACCTCCGAACAAGCGCATTGATATTGCGCTCCGCTATGTTTACGGCATCGGGCCCGTTAATGCGCTCGAGATTCTCGAACGCGCGAACATTGACCGCTCCATCCGCGCCAAGGATCTGACGGAGGCGCAGCTCTCACAGATCGTGCATGCGATTCAGGACGGCAAGTACGTGATCGAAGGTGATCTGCGCCGGGAATTGGGCATGAACCTCAAGCGTTTGCAGGGCATCAAGTGTTATCGGGGCATCCGCCACATTCGCAGTCTGCCGGTGCGCGGTCAGCGCACCCAGACGAACGCCCGGACGCGCAAAGGTCCGCGCAAGACGGTCGGCGTGCAACGTAAACCGGACGCCAAAGCTGGCATTCACTAAGAATTAAATTTGTATGGCTGAAGAAATCAAAAAGAAAACTCCACCGGCCAAAGATGCCCGGCCGGAAAGCGCTGCTAAAACCGACGAAGCGAGACCGGCGAAGAAGCCGGCGGCACCGGGGGTGGCCCCGGACGCGCCCAAGCCCGGTGAAATGCTCGTGGCGGCGGCGGCCCCAACGGCGGCCGAGTTGCTCGGGGAGGACGTTAATGCCAAGAAAATCGTCAAGGCCAAGCACGCGAAAAACATCACCGTCGGCATCGCCAATATTTTGGCCACTTTCAACAACACCCAGGTGACCATCACCGACATGCACGGCAATCTACTCGGTTGGTCGGCGGCGGGTCGGGTCGGGTTCAAAGGTTCCCGGAAAAGCACAGCCTACGCAGCGCAACAAGTCGCTCAGGATGCCGCCCGTCAGGCCATGGCGCATGGCATGCGGGAAGTTGAAATTCGTGTCAAAGGGCCGGGGTCCGGTCGTGAATCCGCCATTCGGGCTTTGCAGGCGATCGGTTTGGAAATTTCCACCATCAAGGACGTTACGCCCGTGCCCCACAACGGCTGCCGTCCGCGCAAGAAGCGCCGCGTGTAAGCCCTCAACCTTCAACTCTCAACTACCTACTAGACCATGGCTCGTTACAAAGGACCTCGTGTTCGCATCAGCCGCCGCTTCGGCATCCCGATCTTCGGACCGTCGAAGTATCTCGAACGCCGCAATTATCCGCCTGGAGTTCACGGCCCCAAGTCCCGCCGCAAGCTCACTGATTACGGCGCCGCCCTCGTGGAGAAGCAGAAGCTGCGTTATTACTACGGGCTGATGGAACGCCAATTTCGTGGTGTTTATCAGAAGGCGCTCAAGCGGCGTGGGGTCACGGGCGAACAGATGCTACAGATTTTGGAGACGCGCCTCGATAACGTGGTGCACCACCTCGGCTTGGGGACGACGCGCGCCGCGGCCCGCCAGATGGTGGCGCACGGCCATATCCAGGTGAATGGTCGCAAGGTCGGCATTCCTTCGTACGCCTTGAAGGTGAACGATACAATTACCGTTAAAAACAACACCGTGTCGCGCCAGATGGCGACCAAGGCGTTCGAGTTGTCCACCAGTCGCTCCGTGCCGGACTGGCTGTCGTTGAGCAAGGAAGAGTTCAAGGGGGTCGTCATGCGTATTCCGACCCGCGAAGAAATCAATCCCATTGCCAACGAACAAACCGTGGTCGAATTTTATTCCCGCTAGTAACAACCCGTCCCGCGCTGCGGGACCAACGCAATTACACGGGCGGCGATCGACGCGGGAATGAACCGGTCGCGGCCAGATTAAAATTGCACGAAAGAAACCAATGCCAGTACGTCTCGGAAGATTCGAAATGCCCAAGCGGTTGACCAAGGAAGAGTCAACGGCGACGGAAACCTACGCCAAGTTTATTGCCGAACCGTTTGAAACGGGTTACGGCCACACCATCGGCAACTCCCTGCGCCGCGTGCTGCTCAGCTCGCTCGAGGGCGCGGCCATCACCTCCATCAAGGTGGATGGCGCGATGCATGAATTTACCGCCATTGAAGGCGTGGTGGAAGATGTCACCGACATCGTGCTCAACCTCAAGAAGGTCAAGTTCAAGGCGCATACCCGGGATCCGCAAACCTTGTTGCTCTCCGCTAACAAGGAAGGCCAGGTCACCGCGGCGGACATCCAAGTCAATCAGAATATTGAACTGGTGAATCCCGACCAAATTATTTGCACGATCGACAAGAAGAAAAAGTTCGAGATGGAACTGGAAGTGCAAGTAGGTCGCGGCTTTTGCCCCGGCGACGAAAACAAGAAGCCCGGTCAAGCGATCGGGGTGATTGCGATCGACTCACTCTTTTCACCCGTGACTCGGGTGCGTTACGCCGTCGAAGCGGCCCGCGTGGGCCAGCGGACCGACTATGACCGCCTGGTCGTGGAGCTTTGGACCGACGGCCGCATGACGCCCGACGATGCCCTCACGCAGGCCTCTGCCATTTTACAGCACCACCTCGACGTGTTTGTCGGGTATGACAAGAACGCCATTGAGTTTGAGGAAACCGTGGACAAGCAGGATGACGAGAAAATGAAGCTCAAGAAGCTCCTCAACATGAGCGTCAACGAGATCGAGCTCAGCGTCCGCGCCGCCAATTGTCTCAACAACGCCAACATCACCACCGTGGGTCAGCTCGCGATGAAGAGCGAAGCCGAGATGCTCAAGTATCGTAACTTCGGCAAGAAGTCGTTGAACGAGATCAAGGACAAGCTGACCGCGTTGGGTCTCGCCCTGGGCATGGCGTTTGAGCCGGGCTTGCTGGAAGGACCGAAGGAAGAACCCGCCGCGACGTAATTTTATGCGACACCTTAAACGAACCGCCAAGTTGGGCCGAACGTTCGAGCACCGGAATGCGATGCTCGCCAACATGGTTTGCAGTCTGATCAAGCACAAACGAATCACCACCACGCTCGCCAAAGCCAAGGCCGCGCGCTCCGTGGCGGAGAAAATCGTGACGCTGGGCAAACAGGGCACGCTCCACGCCCGGCGCCTGGCCACCGCCCGTTTGCACACCCACGGTCCGACTGTGGCGCTGTCGAAGGCGGAACGCCAGAAATGGCGGCTGCAGGAAGACGTTGTCCGCATTCTTTTCGAAGACATCGCGCCGGCGTTCAAAGGCCGTAGCGGTGGCTACACTCGCATTATCAAACTGGAACAGCGCCCTGGTGATGCCGCCAACAAAGCCATCCTCGAATGGGTGGACGAAGTTGTTACGGCCACTCCGGCCCCGGTCGAAACTGTCGCCGATGGCGACAAGAAGAAATCTGAGTCGAAGTAACCGACAGTTATTTTCACCAAGCCCGCTCCACCCGAGCGGGCTTTTTTATTTCCGATTTCGAACTCCCGTTTGCGCAACGTGCCGCCGGTGGCTTTGCGCGACTAGGGAAGGGCGTAGACATATGGCACTCGACGGTCGTCGAAGTTGCCCGCTTGGGGGTCACTTGGTTTGCGGCTATGGGGGTCACCGCTCTCTAATTTGGTTTGAAATCAACCCGTTTACCCGTCCGCGCAGATTCGTGCGCGGCGTCAAGAATCTCGACCACCGTTAAGTTCACCGACAGCGATGACAACCCCGAAGGAACGATTTCTTTCCGTGCGACCGCGACCAGATAGGAGATGGGATCGGCTGCGGGACCCGCGAGGGCAGCTGGTGTGATTTCGATTTCCTTTTCGTTCGCCCGGCGCACGCGGAGCAGGTTCGCGCTTGGCACGAGCACATAGCCCGTGCGGCCATAAATTTCCATGTCTTTGCGGTCAAACGGCCAGTTCCAGGAAGCCTGGAGAATGGCCTGCGCTTTCGGATAGGTGACCACAACCGTCGCCTCATCCTCCACCTTGGGATAAACGTCCGGCTTGAGGTGTTGCGTCAGGGCCTGAACCGACACGGGCCGTTGCCCATCCATGAACCACGTCGCGAGGTCCGCGCCGTAACAACCAAAATCATTCAGTGCCCCACCGCCATTCAGCACGGGATCCGTCAGCCAGGCGAGAAAATATTCTGAGCAGCCAATCTCTTTCGGTCCGCGATGCCCGTCGTGCACCACCATCCGGCGAAGCTCGCCGACTTCGTTCCGGTCATGGACGATTTCATAAGCGGCTCGATTACCCGGATACCACGTTGTCTCGTAATTCACGAAGACTTGGATGCTACCCCGCTTGGCCGTCGCTTCAATGGCTCGGGCATGCTCCAGGTTCACCGCGAGCGGTTTTTCCATCATCACCGCCACGTGTTCTTGCGCACAACGCTCTACCACCGCGCGATGCTCGAACGTGCTGGTGAACGTGGCCACGGCTTGCACCTGCGTGTGCGCAAATAGATCATCCAGGCTGGTGAAAAACAAATTGGAACTAAGGTTGAAGCGGCGGGAATACATCGCAATCAAAGCGCGGTTGGTTTCGACCACGCCGGCCAGCACCACGTCCGGCCGTTCGCGCAATCGAGGGAAGAAGCCATTCGCGTGGTCGTGACTCAGACCGACCACGGCGACCCGCACCGGTGGCTTTTTTTCCTGAGCCTGGGCGACCAACATGGCCGCGGAAAGAATGCCGAGCACGACTAAGCGAAAGATGGTCATAAGCGAGTTGAGGTTCGAGTGGTGTCATTTGAGGGGGAATGGACTTGCACGTCAAGGTTGTTGGCGTCGCGTTTCCTTGGCGCGCGCCGCAAACGTCCCAAGCCTGCATTGTGTTCCCGCTGAGCCCGTAGAACTATTGCTCCATGGTCGGAGAGAATTTTCGTGCGTGGCGGCGGCGGCCCGGGGCGAGGCGGGCCGCCTGAATCCTCATCCCGGCCAGCGGCCCAATCGCCGCGAAGCCGTCAGGGTTGACCCACCAGGATTGCGGCGGTAGTTTCGACGCATCGCAACCGCCAGCCAAGTGCAAAAAAATCTTCAAGCGGCCATGCGGGAAGCCTTGCGCATCCAAGATCGTTTCGTAGCCGAACCGCTGTTTGCGCGGACCGGGCGCGGCTATCCGAAGAGCGAGGGCGTTGCCCCGTTGAGCAAGATCAAGGCGAACCTCCGTCTCAAGGTCGCCAAGGCCAGATGAAACGGCGTTGGTTGCAGGACTGGCGTGGTAAACGGTGATCACCATCAACGCCAGTTTGTGCAAGGAGAAGCACGCGCTGCACCAGCCCACCTCGGAAGGCTACTCGCCCGCGCAAAACCGTGGGAGTCCTCCCGCCCGTGCGAACTGACCTTGCGCGAGACTTTCAACTTCTGCCGCCAGTGCCACAAGCTCGCGCCGTTCTGCTTCTACAACGGCAACACCTTCCTGGCGATTGGCCGGACGCTCATCCAGGATTTGCTGCGGAAAATGCCACCGGTGAAGGCGTATGGGGTTCGGAGCGTGGTGGGCCATTACATTACGGGAACCGCCGACGTAGCTGAATTGGCCAAGGCCCTTGATGAACTTGATTGAATTCGGCAGCCCTCCCGCCGCGCGCGGCTTACCTCAATGACCCGGGCCTGAGGTTCAATGGCAACCCGAAACACTACCTGACGGTGATCCCCAGTGCCGTTTTAGCCTCTTCTCACTTTCGCCTCCAAGGTATTTTGGGATATAACCAAAGCCATGAGCAGCCAACTTCCCGCACCAGCCGGCAACAACACCTTTGAACGAATCAAACGCGTTAACGCCGAGGGAAACGAATCGTGGTCCGCGCGCGATCTGGCGCAGGTGTTGGAGTATCTGAACTTCCGTAACTTCGAGCCGGTAATTCAAAAGGCAAAGGAGGCTTGTGTCCAGAGCGGCCACGCGGTTGCCGACCATTTTGCGCAAATGCGCAATATGGTCAACCTCGGCTCGGGCGCGCAACGCGAGCTCGAGGA
Organism: Verrucomicrobiota bacterium; assembly: GCA_025350905.1. GTDB lineage: Bacteria > Verrucomicrobiota > Verrucomicrobiia > Limisphaerales > JADLHS01 > JADLHS01. The sequence continues at coordinate 20,947 of JANXWY010000381.1, read as the reverse complement.
TTGGGCGCTCTCTCGCTACGCCTGTTACCTCGTAATTCAGAACGCCGATCCGAGCAAGTCGCTCGTGGCGCTGGGGCAAACTTATTTTGCCGTGCAAACCCGCCGTCAGGAAATGGCCGATGATGAGGCGTTGAAAGAAGACAAAATGCGTCTGCTCCTTCGCGCCGAGATGAAGAAGCACAACAAAAATCTCGCCGGCGTTGCCAAGCAATCTGGTGTGGTTGATCCGCTGGACTACGCCAGCTTCATGGATCACGGCTATCGCGGGCTTTACGGCGGGTTGGGAGTGCGCGACATCCATCAGCGCAAGCGTCTCAAACCCAGGCAGCATGTTCTCGATCACATGGGCAGCACGGAACTGGCGGCCTATCTTTTCCGCGCCACGCAGACCGAGGAAAAGCTGCGGCGCGAAAACGTGCGGAACAAAGTTCACGCCAACCGGATTCACAACGAAGTGGGCCGCAAAGTCCGCAAGACCATTCACGAACTGGGCGGTACGATGCCGGAGAATCTGCCCGTGGCCGAGAGCATCAAGAAAGTCGCGAGCTGGGAGAAGAAGCGGCTGAAGGCCCGCACCTGATTTTCAAGGGCAAACCCGAAGAACTATCAAAGGAAGATTCAACTGCCGTTCACAACTTCTTAACCGCAGAGACGGAGAGACGGGAGTTCGGTCATGTTGCTCGAACAACAACTGTCACTTTCGCGATAGTTGTTCGTGTTCTTTTTTTGACTCAAAAACGGAATCCACCAGACGAATACAGCCAGAGGTCAATCGAGCCAAGACCTTCAATTGTTCCTTGCATGCAATACTCTTCGTCTGTTCTGGATAATCTATCAGATGTGAAACTTCGCCCCATATTTCATCTGCTAGTGTTCTCACTTGGAGTTCGCATTTGAATGGATTGTGGGCATTGGGTCGTAAAATATAGTGAACGCTGGTATAAAGAGACTCACGCGAAACCGTCTTGATCCCCATTTTCTCGAAGAAACCTCGATATTCGTCATCCCAAATATTTGCTTCCGGATCTGTCACTACCCATTGTTGATCTTGGAGGATTTTCAACAGCAATTTATTGATTGGCTTAAATTGGTTTGTGTGGAGATGTAAAATCCGAACACCTGCCAAATCTTCGATACGGTCAAAAAGATTTTCAGCAGTAATGGATTCTTCTGCTGGCTTGTCGGGCTTAGGCGGTTGGATGGTTTTTCGTATGAGCTTATGTTCGAGATGCCCTCTGTCCTTAACCCTCCATTTCACCGAATGAATAAGCTTCCTCAGTTCAGGATGCTCAGCTAGAAGTGCGAAAACATTTTTCGCAACATATTCAAAATTTGAACGCTCACCCTCAAAGTGTTTAACCGCCTCAGTTATACGTTGCCTATCGGCTTTGGGGAGCTGGTTCAATTTCATAAACTCAGCTCGGATTAGACGTTCGCTGTTCTACTCGCTCTGCGATCTGCTTGAATGTTTCTTGAGCGTTTTGCTTCATTCCGACATTTCCTCCCTTTACTCGGCTCAAAGGAACACCCTGCTTTTGCGCCTCTTCAACCAGCACACCCATGTCGCGCACCTCCCCAAGTTTCGACGCGGACATAGTCGCATCAGCTAACGAGGGGTCTATTTTCCTCAAGGGTTCAACGATGTCGCTGAAAACACGCTTTTCAAGCTGTCCCAGATAAAAACTGTGACCTCTCGCCATGCTCGCTCCATAAATCCGAAACCTTTGAGGCACATATCCCAAAAACTTTGGTTTACCTAGAAGAAGCGGAACTCCATCAGGCGCAAAACGCTTTACACCATCCCACTGCCCAATCCAATCGCGAAGCGTATGGCCTAAAGTCTTAAGTGCACGGACGGAAAAGAGGTCGCAAGCAGCAGGCACGATAAAATAATCGCAATCCAAAAGAATGACTCGATTCAATGGCCCGATATTTGGGCCTGCGTCATAAAAAACAAAATCGGCATCGATTCCTTGTGCCACGTCATTAACCATTGAACTCAGTGCTGCAGTGCCTCGAAAGCCTCTCACTCTGCGCTGTGCACAATCGACCCAAAAACTATCCAATAAACTTTCAAATTCGGAGAGTCGAATATCGCCGGGCAACAAAAACAGCTTTTCAATTTCTATTGGGAGAATTTGACGAGGTTCACCTGAACCTTCCACAACCGGTTTTAATCCAGCCCAAAGTGTTTGACCTTTTGGCGTATCTGAATCGTCTAGCAGCGAGTCCACGACGTCGTCATCTACCAAATAAGAAGTCAAATTGCATTGTGGATCAGAATCGACCAGAAGGACTTTTTTGCCTAAGTGGGATAGCGCGTCTGCTAGGTTAATCGTCAGCGTTGTCTTTCCAACACCACCTTTGTGGTTGTAGACGGCCACGCGAATTGCGCGCGCTCGCTTATTCATTGCCGTTGCCTTCAGAGTCATCCGACTCAGTTCCATTTCGTTTCTTCCGAGGCTTCCTTAGGCGAACCCGCTCAGTTACGAGCTTTGCGGCCTCTCGATCCGGCAAAGCTTGAACAAATTGCTCTCCGATTGCACCAAGTTGTTTGCCCCATCCAGATGTAGCCGCTAGATACCCGCGGCGTGTTGCATTATCTACAGGCACAGATGGATTTGAAAACTTAGGCTGAGCGGCTTCGGTGTTTAGTTTTGAAATATCGAGAGTTTTGAACTCTGGCATATTGCGGAAGTGAGTGAGGTAATACGCAAGGCAGGCAACACGCTCGATGTCATTCGCTGGCTGCTTCTCGTTCAAGAACTGCTTCGGAGACATCTCAGTTCGAGTCGAAAAATTTGAGGTCGGTCCTGTAACACCCGGCGACGCTGAAACGGGTTGAGAAGCAATGGCCTTGTGCACACCAAAAGCTGAATCGAGTCGCAGGAATGTAATCGCACTTTTTAGCAAACGAACTTTCCCTTCATCATCCTGCGGCCGCAGGCAGTCAATGATGCGTCTCAACGATTCAAAGTCGTCCGTTTGTGTTGGCGCTTCTTGGGTGGCTTCATCATTCATAATTGTGCCTGAGTTTGGTCTGCCAGAATCCTATGAAATCCGGCATTCTTCTACAACCTTAACAATCTCCACCGGAACTTCGTTCCAACCCACCAGCATCAGAACCTGAGCCGTTGCATTTCCGTCTTCAATTCTATGGAAATTCTCATCTTCGAGCCAAACTTTCAGAGGCGGTCGCTTCGCGCTCTGGCCCAATGCCGCGGCTTTCATGAAATTAAAAGCTGTCTGCCGAGGATCAGCCTTCTCACCTCTGAGAAACTTTGGATCAAGCAACTGATTCTTGTTGCTGACCAGACTTTGCACGGTGACAACACACGCGTGCTTCGCCATGTCAAAGGCTGCCCGATCAAATACATCCCACATTCCAAACGGAAGGTCGCCAGATTTCAGCGTCAATGCTCCACGAAACGTTTCAATGTTTTCTACTTTGATAGCGTCAGTTGTCATCAATTATTGGCTTCAACTCGCGTAATTCTCCATCCCCACGCAGGAGCAGACCGGGTTGCGGTCGCCGAAGACGTTGTCCACGCGGCCCACGTGCGGCCAGAATTTGTAGTCGTGCAGGCTCTGGGCCGGGAACGCCGCCGCTTCGCGGGTGTAGGGACGATTCCACGCGTCGCTGGCGATCTGGTCGGCCGTGTGCGGGGCGTTCTTGAGTAAATTATTCTTCGCATCGCCCGCCCCAGTTTCTACGGCGGTCATTTCCGCGTGGATGGAAATCATCGCGTCGCAGAAACGGTCGAGTTCGTATTTCGATTCGCTTTCGGTCGGTTCGACCATGAGCGTGCCGGCGACGGGCCACGAAAGCGTGGGCGCGTGAAAGCCGTAATCCATTAGCCGCTTCGCCACGTCCTCGGCGGTGACGCTCTTGAACGCGCGCAGGTCGAGGATGCACTCATGTGCAACGAGGCCATGGCTGCGGTAGAGCGTCGGGAAATATTTCTGGAGGCGCTTGGAGATGTAATTCGCGTTGAGGATGGCGAACTTCGTCGCCTCGGTCAGTCCGTCCGCGCCCATCATTGCGATATACATCCAGGAGATCGTGAGGATGCTCGCGCTGCCCCATGGCGCGGCGGAGATAGGGCCTATGTTGGTAGGGACGCCTTGCTGCTGCGTCCCTGCCCGCGCAGACCAGGTGGAGGTTGCGCCGCTAGACGCGGCGCGGTCGTCGCAGCGCGACGACCCTACCTGGATGACGTTGTGTCCAGGCAGGAACGGCACCAGGTGCTTGGCTACGCCGATCGGTCCGACCCCCGGCCCGCCGCCGCCGTGCGGAATGCAAAAGGTCTTGTGCAGATTCAGGTGGCAGACGTCCGCGCCGATGAAGCCGGGGCTTGTGAGACCTACTTGGGCGTTCATGTTCGCACCGTCCATGTAAACCTGGCCGCCGTTCGCGTGGATGATTTCGCAAATCTCGCGGATCGTTTCCTCAAAAACCCCATGCGTGGACGGATACGTGATCATCAGGCAGGAGAGCTCAGCCTTATGCGCCTCGGCCTTCGCGCGCAGGTCGGCGACATCAATGTTGCCGTTCGTGTCACACGCGACGGCGACGACTTTCATGCCGGCCATGACGGCGCTGGCGGGATTCGTGCCGTGGGCGGAAGTTGGAATCAAACAGACGTTGCGATGCGTGTCGTCGCGCGATTCGTGATACGCGCGGATAACAAGTAAACCCGCATATTCGCCCTGCGAACCGGCGTTGGGCTGGAGCGAGATGCCGGCGAACCCGGTAATTTCCGCGAGCCAGCTTTCGAGTTGCTCGAACAGTTTCTGGTAGCCGCGCGTCTGGTTGAGCGGTGCGAAAGGATGGATTTTCGCGAATTCCGACCACGACACGGGAAACATCTCCGCCGCGGCGTTGAGCTTCATCGTGCATGAGCCGAGCGGAATCATGGAAGCCGTGAGCGACAGGTCGCGCGATTCGAGCCGCTTGATGTAGCGGAGCATCTCGGTCTCGGAGTGGTAACGGTCGAAGACGGGGTGCGCCAAGAATGACGAATGACGAATGACGAATGATGAATGGGCGGACGCCAACCCACTCTCATTAGCACCGGGCTTTAGCCCGGTGTGGGGCGTGATGTTGGTGGCAACCGTTTCAACGGTTTCTCGCGCGGATAGGGAAACCGTTGAAACGGTTGGTCGATCGCTGGTCGCTTTGACACCGGGCTGAAGCCCGGTGCTAATGAGAGTTGAAGCGATCTCGCCAAACGTGAAGCTGGTGGCTTTGTCTCCGTTGAAGACTTGCCAGATTTCCGTTACGTCGCCAGCGCCGGTGGTTTCATCGAGCGAGACCCCGATCGTGTGCGCGTCAATTAAGCGCAGGTTCATCCGGTGCGCTTCGGCCAGGTTCAGAATGTCCGCGGCGCGCTGGTTGCCGAGTTTGATTTTCAAAGTGTCGAAGCGCGGGGTGGCGTCGATTGCAAAATCGAGCCGCCCCAAACCCTTTGCCAGAACCTCCGTGAGAGTGTGGATTCTGAGTGCAATTTTCTTCAAACCCTCCGCCCCATGATAACAAGCGTAGAGCGACGCCATGTTTGCCAGCAACGCCTGCGCCGTGCAGATGTTGCTGGTGGCTTTCTCGCGGCGGATATGTTGCTCGCGCGTGCCGAGGGCGAGACGCAAGGCGGGCTTGCCGCGTGAGTCTTTGGACACGCCGACGATGCGGCCGGGCATCTGGCGTTTGAATTCATCGCGCGTGGCGCAGAAGGCGGCGTGCGGTCCGCCGTAACCGAGCGGCACGCCGAAGCGTTGCGCGCTGCCGACGGCGATGTCCGCGCCGAATTCGCCGGGCGGCTTGATGAGCGTGAGCGCCAGTAAATCCGTCGCGACGGTGACCATCGCACCCGCCGCGTGGGCTTTCGCAGTGAAGCCTGAGTAATCGTGAATCGCACCGAACGTGTCGGGATATTGCACGAGCGCGCCGAAGACTTGCTCGCCGAACTCGAACGTCTCGTAATTGCCGATCACCACTTCAATTTTGAGCGCCTGGGCGCGGCTGCGAACAACTTCGATGGTTTGCGGATGACAGGCCGCGGAGACAAAGAAGCTGTTTTTCCCGTCCTGGAGTCGGTGCGACATCGTCATGGCCTCGGCGGCAGCGGTGGCCTCGTCGAGCATGGAAGCATTGGCGATGTCGAGCGCGGTGAGTTCCATCACCATCGTCTGGAAATTCAGCAGCGCTTCGAGGCGGCCTTGGGAAATTTCCGCCTGGTAGGGTGTGTACTGCGTGTACCAGCCGGGATTTTCGAGCACGTTGCGTTGAATGACCGGCGGCGTGATGCAATCATAATAGCCCATGCCGATGAAGGAGCGGAACACCTGGTTCTGGGTCGCGAGGCCGCGCAACTCGCGGAGCGCATTGCTTTCGCTTTGCGCGGTGGGAAGCCGTAACGGTTGGTCCAGGCGGATTTGCTTCGGCACGGCCGCCGCCGTCAAGGCGTTGAGGGAATCAAAGTCGAGAAGTTTCAACATCGCCGCCGTCTCAGCGGCGTTGGGACCAATGTGGCGGCGGACGAATTGGTCCGGGTGCGCCAGCCCAGCGGGTGAAAAAGTCTTGGTTCCTGAATCGAACATGCCGGGGAAGTTAGATTTGGCCCGCCGCAAAGCAAGTTGGAACTGGTTCAATGCCGCTGATGATCAGGCTAAGCCGGAACGATGTCGTTGAAAACTGAGCGAACCGCCGCCGTGACTCGTAGGACAGGCGTCGCGCCGGTCTCCCTCTGCAAATGGCTACCCACCCTTTAGTGACTCAAACCCGCCCACCAAAAAACCACACTTTCAGGCGGAGATGGTTAGTTTGAGACAGGCGCGACGCCTGTCCTACGGCATCAGCCCGGCCGCGTCGCTTTTTCGTGGCGGAGACACGTTCGCGCGCTAAACTTCAGGCATGTTGACTCAACGGCAACGAGCGGTGATCTGGGCTGCGCTTGGCCTGATTGGGATCTGGGGTCTGAGTTTCGCAGGCTACCAGATTGCCGCGAGTCTCAAGATGACCGCCGATAAAGTGCGGGCCTATGTGGCTTCCGTGGATTTGCGCCGGCTCAGCGCAGCGGATCGCGCACGGGCGTTGCGAGCGCTGGCGGACAAGATTAATCGCCTCTCGCGCGAGGAGCGTCAGCAATTGCGATTGGGGCGCATGGGGGAGGGGTGGTTTGAACAGATGACCGAGGCGGAGAAGAGCGCGTTTCTCGAAGCGACGATGCCGACCGGCTTCAAGCAAATGATTTCCGCGTTTGAAGAATTACCGGAGGATAAACGGCGCAAGACCATCGACGATGCGTTGAAACGACTGCGGGAGGCCAGCGCCAATGCGCCGGGCGGGACCGCGGGCATGGCTGACAACACGAATCGCCCGCCGATCAGCCCAGAGCTGGAGGCCCAGGTCCGCACCATCGGGTTGAAAACTTTTTATAGCCAGAGTTCGGCCCAAACCAAAGCCGAACTCGCGCCGGTGCTGGAGGAACTGCAGCGGGCAATGGAATCGGGCCGCATGCTGCGGGGAAGATGAAGAACGAGTCGAGAGCCGAAAGTCGAGAGTCGAGGGGTCAGCGGTGGCTTGCCCTCGACCCTCGACCCTCGACCCTCGACCTGCGTTTGGCTTTTACGCTCCTCGAACTGCTGGTGGTCATTGCCATAATCGGGATTCTGGCGGCGCTGTTGATGCCGGCGTTGGGCAAGGCGAAGGAGGCGGGGCGCTCGACCGCTTGTCTTAGCAACCTGCATCAAATCGGCGTGGCGTTGCAGCTCTACGTGCAGGACAACAATAACCGGCTGCCCATCATGCGCGATCGGCTTGCCGGCACCAATCAGCCTGCCACCAACTCGCTTTCGAGCCCGGACCTGGTTTTGCGGTCCCAGCTTGGAAACACGAACGTGCTGCGTTGTCCCTCCGACCGAAAGCTCCTTTTTGAAGCAACCGGGGCCAGTTATGCCTGGAATAGTTTGCTCAACGGTCAGCGCGACGATGATCTCAATGTCTTAGGGTTGCACTTCGATCCGCACGCCATTCCGGTGATGTATGACAAGGAGGACTTTCACGCCGCGCGCGGGCCGGGCAAAGCGGTGAACTATCTTTACGCGGACGGGCATATCAAGAACCTGTTGACCCTCGAAGGGGCGATTCCCAAATGATTGAGCTGCGAAACGTCCAAAAGAAATTCGGTTCGCGGCTCGCGGTGGACGATCTCACGCTGACCGTCCCGCGGGGAGAAATCTTCGGGTTACTCGGTCACAACGGCGCGGGCAAGAGCACCGCTATTGGCATGATGCTCGGCCAAGTTTGGCCGACCCGCGGTGCGGTGAAGGTTTGCGGGCACGACGTGGCGAGCCAGCGCGCGCTGGCCTTACACAAGGTCGGCGCGATCTTCGAGACGCCGGCGTTTTACGATTACTTGAGCGGCTGGCGCAATCTGGAAATCCTCAGCCACTACACCGCGCCCACCGCGCCGCAACGGATTCGTGAAGTGGTGGATTGGGTCGGCTTGACCGGACGCGAGCAATCAAAGGTCAAAACCTATTCGCACGGAATGCGGGCGCGGTTGGCCCTCGCGCAAGCGCTCCTGCCCGGTCCGGAATTGCTGATTCTCGATGAGCCGGGGAATGGTTTGGACCCGGAAGGCATTGCCGAAATGCGCCAGACCATTGGGCGATTGCATCGGGAGCTGGGACTGACCATCCTGCTTTCGTCCCATCAACTGAACGAAGTCGAACAACTCTGCACCCGCATCGCCGTGTTGCAACAAGGCCGCAAAGTTTTTGAAGGTTCCGTTGCAGAAACGAAACGGCGCACTCAATGGGTCCGATTGCGGGTGAATGATTTTGGCCGGGCGACGAGAACCCTCACAGACGCGGCCTTGATTTCCGGCCATCGTGACGGTGTTGGAGTTGAACTGGTGATTGGCGTAGAGACGGATCAACTCGTGCGCCGGTTGGTGGAGCAGGGGATTGCCGTTTATGAAATCGCCCGCGAAAGCGAGACATTGGAGCGTTTCTATCTGTCGGTGATGAACGAGCAACGCCTGGAGAAACAATGAACTTAAATTCGAAATCCGACCGCCTAAGTTTAAAAGAAATCCGAGATCCAGATATCCAGCGGTGGCCCGACTGCGCATTGGAACTTCGCGGTTCGGGATGGTCTCGCGTTTCGCCAATGGGAATCGGGATTTAGCCATCATGTTTTATCTCCAACTCCGCAACGAACTCTGGAAGCTCTTCGGGAAGAAACGCACCTACATCGGCTTTGGCGCCTTCGTGGTGGCGCAACTCGGAATGCTGTGGGCATTTCAATCCGAGCGCGGGCAGCGAAGCTTTGAACGGGTGCTGGCGGGCAACGGTTATGGGGTGACGGAATATCTCTCCGCGCTAACGGTCGCGATGGTGATGTTGATGCCACAGGCCAAGCTGCTGATGCTGCTGTACACGACGTTGGTGGGCGGCGATCTGGTGGCGAAGGAATCTGAGGACGGAACCTTGCGGATGATTCTCTCGCGCCCGATTTCGCGGGTTCGACTGCTCTTCGTTAAGTGGGTGGCGGGCTGCATGTTCTCGGTGCTGCTGGTGGTGGTGCTGGGGATTTGCGCGTTAGCAGTCGCCCGGATGCTGTTCCCCTGGAAAAGCATGTTTGTGTTCAGCCCGGGGGTTGCTTTCAGCGTGCTGTCGGCGGGGGATGGGTTGCGACATTATTTGCTGGCCCACGTTTTCATGGGGATGAACGCCTGTGTGATGTTTTCCATCGCGTTCTTGTTTTCCTGTCTGAACATCAAACCCGCGGCGGCCACCATCGTGGCCCTCACCATCATGATCGTGAGCTTGGTGATGGAGGCAATTCCCGCTTTCAACGCGTATGAAGATTGGCTGGTGACGCATCATTTCGACCGCTGGTTGCTGGCGTTTCAATCGCCCGTTCCCTGGGCCCAACTCTTCCAATCGGAAATCATTTTGCTGGGGTTTGCGACGAGCTGTTTTGTGATTGGCTGCACGGCGTTTCAGGTGCGCGACATTAAATCGTAGGAAAAAAAGTCTTCTCGCAGACCAGTCTTCTCGCTTTCTCCTCGTCGTTGACATGCTACAGAGAAGCGTCGAAATTCCACCGGAATTTTCGTCGAGGCTGTCACTTAGGCCTGCCACCAGATGTTCTATAAGCAAGATAAAAGAGCCCCCACTAATGGTATTTGTGACCTGTTAAACTGGAGATAATCGTTGTGCGGCAGAGGTGATCTTTTTACTATGGTCGTCGATTGTCGGCGGCCAGAAAAGGTCGCCGACGCAATGCAATTTATGTCGAATATTTCTGATCCGGCCGATGACAAGAACCAGCCATCCGACACCTCGGTCAAGGCGGATTACGGCTCGGCGCAGCTGGGAAAACTGGAGGGTCTGGAGGCCGTGCGCAAGAAGCCCGGCATGTATATCGGCGGCACGGATGAGCGGGCGCTGCATCATTGTGTGAGCGAGGTGCTGGACAATTCTGTTGACGAACATCTCGCGGGACATTGCGACAAGATCGAGGTGGCAATCCATGTGGATGGTTCGATCTCGGTCCGCGACAACGGGCGCGGCATTCCGGTGGACATCCATCCGCAATACAAAATTCCCGGCGTGGAGATGGTGCTGACGACGCTGCACTCGGGCGGCAAGTATGGTCAGGGAGGATATAAATTTTCCGGCGGCACCCATGGCGTCGGCGCCAAGTGCGTCAATGCGGTCAGCGAATGGTTTGAAGTGGAAGTCTCGCGTAACGGTGAGGTTTATCACATGGAGTTTGAGCGGGGTAAAACAATTCAGAAACTGCACGTCATCGGCAAGGCGAAGGGCACGGGCACGTTGATCACCTTCATGCCGGATACGGAAATCTTCCGCGAGACCATTGAATTCAAGGCGGACCGCATCAGCCAGCGATTGCGAGAGCTGGCGTTTCTAAATTCGGGTTTGGAAATTGTATTCCGAGACGAGCGGCAGGCAGATGCCAAACCGGAGGTGTTTTACTACAAGGACGGCACGGAAGAGTTCGTGAAGCAGCTCAACAAGAGCAAGACCCCGCTGCATCCGAAGCCGATCGCGTTCCGCAAGGAAACCAAGGAAAAGAACGACGACAAGGACATCGAAGTGCATGTCGAGGTCGTGCTGCAATACAACGATAGTTACAACGACCAGGTGTTGTGCTACACGAACACGGTCCACAATCCCGACGGCGGCTCCCATCTGTCGGGCTTCCGCAGCGCGGTGACGCGGGCGATCAACCAGTACGCGAAGTCCAATGAGTTGCTGAAGGAGAAGGACCCGCAGATCACTGGGGACGACGTGCGGGAAGGGCTGACGGCCGTCATCTCCGTGAAACACAGCGATCCGAAGTTTGAATCGCAGACAAAAGTGAAACTGCTGTCGCCCGAGGTGGAACGGATCGTCGGTTCGGTGGCGTACGAAGGCTTGATGGCTTACTTCGACGGGAATCCGCCCGTGGCCAAACGCATCATCGATAAGAGTCTGAATGCGGCGCGGGCGCGGGAAGCCGCGCGCAAGGCTCGCGAAGCGGTGCGTAAGAGCGCCCTGACGGGCGGCGGTTTGCCCGGAAAGCTGGCGGATTGCTCCGACCGCGACCCGGTGAACACGGAGCTTTATATCGTCGAAGGTGACTCGGCCGGCGGCTCGGCCAAGCAAGGCCGCGACCGGAAGTTCCAGGCGATCCTGCCGTTGCGTGGCAAACTCATCAACGTGGAAAAAGCGCGGCTGGACAAGGTGCTCCAGAACAACGAAATCCGGACAATGATCACGGCCATCGGCACGGGCATCGGTGATGGTGAGGGGGAAGGGGCGTTTGATTTGAATCGGCTGCGTTACCACAAAATCATCATCATGACCGATGCGGACGTGGATGGCTCGCACATCCGTACCTTGTTGCTGACGTTTTTCTATCGCCAAATGCCGCAGCTCGTGAAGCAGGGGTTCGTCTATATCGCGCAACCGCCGCTATACTCGATCACACGCAAGAAAAAAACGGATTACATTGACGACGACGTGCAATTGAACCGGATTCTGGTGCAGAACGGAGTGGAGGAAGTGCGGCTGAAGAGCCTGGCGGATGGAAAAGAGTTCACCCAAAAGCAGCTCGAGGAAATTCTTCAATTGCTCGAGTCCGTGGACAAACACACGGCCTATGTGCGGCGGCAGGGTGGGGATTTTGGGGATTATGTCGAGCAACGTTCGCCGGCTGGGGATTATCCATCACATCTTGTGAAAGTGCGCGAAGGTAATGATGAGACCGTGAATTATTTTGTTACGAGCGAAGAGCTGGAGATTTTTAAGGCCAAGCACGCGGATTTGTTTAACGGTGACACCGAAATTCGGAAAAAGGATGGGCCGACCCGCCGCGCGATTTACGCCGACCTGCATCACGAGAGCAAAGCGGTGGCGGAGTTGATGGGCAAGTTGTCCAAGAAAGGCCTCGCGGTGGATCACTTTTCCGCGCAAGACAAGCCGCTCTACGAACTGACCGAAGGCGAGGGCGAGCGCGCAAGTGTGACGCTGCTGTTCTCGATCCCGGAAATATTGAGCGCGGTGAAGGCCGTCGGCAAAAAAGGTATCCAGATGTATCGCTTCAAAGGGCTGGGGGAAATGGACGCCAAGGAGCTTTTCGAGACCACGATGAATCCGGTTCGACGCAAGTTGCTCCGCATCGAACTCACCGACGCCGTCGAGGCGGAGGAAATGTTTGTTCGGCTCATGGGCGATGTGGTGGAGCCGCGCCGCCAATTCATCGAGGACAACGCGTTGAACGTCCGCAACCTCGACGTTTAATTCTATGCTAATTTTCCGCTATCCGCACCATGCCAGACGAAACTGAATCAACCCCGCCGTCAGCGCCGGCCCCGACCGGCGGGGCCTACACGGTGGGCGAGAAAATCGCGATCATCAACGTCGCGGACGAAATCAAAAATTCGTTCCTCGACTATTCGATGTCCGTGATCATCTCGCGCGCTTTGCCTGATGTCCGCGACGGCCTCAAACCCTCGCAGCGCCGCATCCTCTACGCGATGCATGAGCTGTCGCTGTTTCCGGGGCGCAAACATTACAAGTGCGCAAAAATCTGCGGCGACACTTCCGGCAATTACCATCCGCACGGCGAAGCGGTGATTTATCCCACACTGGTGCACATGGCCCAGCCGTGGGCGATGCGGGAAAAGTTGGTGGACGGCAAGGGCAATTTTGGTTCGATTGAAAACGATCCGCCGGCGGCGATGCGTTACACCGAGGCACGGCTTACGCATCTGGGCGCGGCGCTGATGCAGGACATGGACAAGGACACGGTGGATTTTGTCCCGAACTACGACGAGCGCATGACCGAGCCTACGGTTTTCCCGTCGGCCTTTCCGAATTTGATCGTCAACGGCGGTACCGGCATCGCCGTCGGCATGGCCACGAACCTTGCGCCGCACAACCTCGGTGAAGTCGTGGACGGCATCTGCGCCCAGATTGACAAGCCGGACATTACGATTCCGGAGTTGATGAAGTTTATTAAAGGCCCGGATTTTCCGACCGGCGGCATGATTTGCGGCGTGGAGGGCATTAAGAATTATTTCACAACCGGCAAGGGCAGCATCAAGTTGCGAGGACGCGTCGGTTCGGAGGAGCTAAAGGGCAACCGCGAGCAACTCGTCATTACCCAGATTCCGTTCAACGTGAACCGCGCGGCGCTCGAAGAACAGATTGCCAACCTGGTGAACGAGAAGGTCATCACGGAAATCTCCGCGATGCGCAACGAGTCCGACGAACACACGCGGCTGGTGATGGAACTCAAGCGCGATGCCAATCCAAAGGTGGTCATCAACAATCTGTACCAGCATACGCAGTTGGAAGTCAGCTTCAGCGTCAACGCGCTGGCGATCGATCACGGCAAACCCAAAACGCTCAATCTCAAGGAACTCATCCAGTGCTACATCGAGCATCGGCGGGAGGTCATCTTGCGGCGCACGCGCTTTGAACTGCGCAAGGCCGAGGAGCGTGCCGAGTTGCTGGAAGGTTATTTGATCGCGCTCGCCAATCTCGACGAGTTCATCCATATCATCCGTTCGAGCAAGAACCGGGATGAAGCCCGGGTGAAGCTGCTCGCCTTCGAGTGGTCGCGGGCACAGGTCGAGAAGTGGGCTATTCTCATCCGCAGCGAGGATCGGTTGGTGGTCGGGCGGTACGCCCTGACCGAACGACAAGTGGACGCGATTCTGGAATTACGCCTTTATCAACTGACCGGCTTGGAAATTGACAAGGTTGAAAAGGAATACAAAGCCCTCCTCGAAGTCATCAAGGACTTGCTCGACATTTTGGCAAAGGAATCGCGCGTCATGGCGATCATCAAGGCCGAACTGCAGGCCATCAAAGAGAAGTACGCGACCCCGCGTAAATCCGAGATCGTTCCGGACGAAGGCGAGATCGCCATTGAGGACCTGATCGCGAATGAAGGCGTCATCATTACCCTCACGCACAACGGTCTGATCAAACGCACGAACGTCAGCCAGTATCGCGCGCAGCGCCGCGGCGGCAAGGGGGTCATCGGCATGTCAACCCGCGAGGCGGAGCCGTCGGAAGATTCCGATTTCATCGAACACTTGTTCACGGCCAGTACCCATGACTACCTCATGTTCTTCACGAACACCGGCCGGGTGTATGTGGAGCGCGTCCACGAGATCCCGGACATGGGCCGTGCGTCGAAAGGCCGCAGTATTGCCAACCTGTTGGAATTGAAGGCCGGGGAAAAAGTCGCCGCGCTCATCCGCATTCTGTCGAAGACGAACGAGAACAAGGAGGATGTGACCTGGCAGCAGTCCGGCGAACTTTTCTTCGCCACGCAACAGGGAACGGTCAAGAAAACTTCGCTCAACGAATTTTCCAACGTCCGACAGGGCGGTATCATCGCCATCGGTATTGATCCGAGCGACGTCCTGATTGAAGTCAAATTGACCCGGGGCAGCATCGTCGAAAATGAGGAGGTGAAAGACCCGGGCGACGATGTGGTGCTGATCACCAAGGACGGCATGAGCATTCGCTTCAGCGAATCGGATGTGCGCTCGATGGGACGCGCCGCCACGGGCGTGCGCGGCATCAATTTGGAAAAAGACGACGCGCTCGTGGCGGCGACCATCATTGTGCCGGACGCCACACTGTTGGTGGCGGGAGCGAATGGCATCGGCAAACGCACTGGATTCGATGAGTATCGCGTCCAGTCCCGGGGCGGCAAAGGCATCATCACCATGAAAACCGGCGACAAGACGGGCAATGTGGTTGGCGCGCTCACGGTCCACGACGCCGACGAAATCATGCTGATCACCACCGGCGGCCAGATGGTGCGCATCCCCGTGCATGGCATCCGCGAAGCCGGGCGCAATACGATGGGGGTGAAGTTGGTGAACCTCGAGGCTGAAGACAAGCTCCAAGCCATCGCGCCGGTGATCGCCGAACAGCAGGAGGAAGCGGCGGTCGAATCGGAGCCGCAGTAGTAACCGGGTTTCAATCGTTAATGCCGAAGTGCGGCGGGCGCGGTGATTCGCGCATCAGTCCGGGATAGACGGAGCTGAGCGGGTTGACCCGTGGTTCCGCCTCGGGGAGGGAGGTCGGGAGCGTTCCGGTGCTGGTGGGGGGAAACGTCCCGAGATAGTCCAGTTCCGCCCGCCGCGAAATATCAAGGAGGAACAATTCCCCGGCGTGCGGGTGGGGTCTGGGCGCGTCGCTCGTGATTAGATTAACGAGCATGCCCTCGCGTTCCCGGCGGCTTTCAATCCAGCTATCAAACCACGCTTTGAGGGTGGCCGAGGGTTCCTCTGTCACACTCGAACACAGAAAGATCAAGTTGGCCTGGGCCGCCTTTTCAGCGGCCGCGGCGGCGAGTGACGTATCGGCCAGGAAATCTGTACGCCACCAGTGAAACTCAAACTCAACCTCGGCCCAGAAGTATTGCACCAGGAAATCGCAGGCCGCTAGTCCTCGCTGCCGGGTCGCCGCATCTTCGTAAAGTACCAAGACCGTGCAAGCTTCGTTGCGAGGAGAAACTTCCGTCATTTCGCTGGGGCTGTTCATCGCGTCTGACATCCGAAGGGAAGGGCGGCGCGCCGCGCGAACAAAGAAGCGCCGCCGGGATCGGACGCCGATACCAAACTCAACCCGGGGCGTTCAGATGCAAGACAATATTTCGACTTTTTATTCGCCGCGGGTTTGCCGGACTCACGGCGCCAGCCGTACGATTTGCCATTCGCCATCGCTCTGCTTCGTAAAGCAAAAGCGATCATGCAGCCGGCTGGCGCGGCCCTGCCAGAACTCCAGGCGAATCGGCGCAAGCACGAACCCACCCCAATTCGGGGGCAGCGGCACCTGCAGCGGAAATTGCGCGGTGACTTTTCGCCATTGCGCATCCAGCGCTTCACGGCTTTCGATTACGTTGCTTTGGTTGGAGGCCCAGGCGCCCAGTTGACTGCCCCGCGGACGGGTTTGGAAATAGGCTTCTGATTCCGCCAACGGCAGTTTTGTGACCGCGCCCGCCACGCAAACCTGCCGTTCGAGTTCGGGCCAGTAGAACACCAGGGCGGCGCTAGGATTTCCAACGAGTTCCTGGCCTTTACGACTGTCGTAATTGGTAAAAAAGATGAAGCCGCGCGCGTCCACCCCTTTGAGCAATACGGTGCGGGCGGAAGGCCGGCCATCCCTCGTCGCGGTAGCGAGGACCATGGCATTCACATCGGCGGGCGCGTGACCGCGAATCGCTTGCCAGAGCTTGAACAGAGCGATGCCAATTTTGCGCCAGCGGCTGCCGGACTGAGTGGCGGCGGCGTGGTTAAACCAATGCTGAAACTGCACCAGCGGGTCGTCGGCGAGTTCCTGCCGATCCAGTCCGCCGGCTCGATATTCCCGTCTCAGGTCTGCGATGGCCATTTGCTGAATAGCTTACAGGCCTTTTTGTCTCTCGACCACAAGGAAGCGCGAGGACGGAAAAAGCCGGCACTCCATTTCGATGGACTGGACCCAATGGAAATCTGTATCCGATCGGTTGTTTGCTGGGATTGGCCCCAGCAGGTCGTGTCGATAATATTGGCCGCGACCCGGCCGAGCTGGCCCGCGATCACGCTGCTCAAGCTTAGTCGCGGCTCGGTTTGAACGGACGCTTTCCCCATCGTCCGCAAGCAATGCGATCGGTTCTCGGCGCCATCACCGACTTGATGGCCACTGCGCCACCGAGGCGATGGGCGACGATAAGGGGTGGGATTTGACGGGAGCCGGAACTAGGCCGCCGCCGCTTCTTCCGTGTCGAGAAACCCTTGCAGGTGACGGACCCGCGTCGGATGCCGTAATTTACGCAAAGCTTTCGCCTCAATCTGGCGGATGCGTTCGCGCGTGACATTATACATCTTGCCGATCTCCTCGAGCGTGCGTTCGTAGCCATCGGTGAGGCCGAACCGCATTTCGAGAATTTTCCGTTCGCGCTCCGTGAGTGTCGTCAAAACGTCCCCCAGTTTTTCTTTCAACAGGCTGTAGCTGGTAACGTCGGAAGGGTTTTCCGCGCTCTTGTCCTCGATGAAATCGCCAACGCTCACGTCGCCATCGTCGCCGACGGGTGCGTGCAGCGACACGGGTTGTTGCGCCATCTTGAGCAGCGAGTTGATGCGGCTCACGGGCATATGCATCTCGTCGGCCACTTCTTCCGGCGTTGGTTCGCGACCGAGTTCCTGCGTCAGCTGTTTTTGAGCGCGCCAGAGCTTGTTCATGATCTCGATCATGTGGACCGGGATGCGAATGGTGCGCGCCTGGTCGGCAATCGAGCGGGTGATCGCCTGTCGGATCCACCAGATGGCGTAAGTGGAAAACTTATAGCCGCGGCGATACTCGAACTTCTCGACGCCTTTCATCAGACCGATGTTGCCTTCTTGAATCAAATCGAGGAACGACTGACCGCGATTGGTATATTTCTTGGCCACGGAGACAACGAGCCGCAAATTGGCCTCGGCCATGTGGGTTTTGGCGCGATGGGCCCGGTCGGCTGAACCCTTAAGCGAGGCAAAAGCCTTGAAGTATTCTTCGCGGGACATGCGGACGAATTGTTCGAGCGTGCGGATGCGGGCTGTTTCCGCTTCGATGGCCCCGCGGCGCTCGGTCGACGTACGCAGTCGCTCCAACTCCTGAATGTGCCGCCAACTGGCCTGGAATTTTTCGTGGACGTTCCCGGCCACCACGATCATTTCTTCAATCACCTTTTGTTTATAGGCGAACTTGGGAAAGGTCTCCTGGACTTTGCTGCTCCACTTGGCGAATTCTTTGTGCAGCTTTTCCTTGCGGCCTTTCTGCAGCGATTTTTGCCAGGCGGCGTATTTTTCATCCACTTTTTGGTCCAGGGCGCGAACTTTCTTGATGTACGAGCGCAAGTCGCGCAGGTGTCCTTCCCGGTTGGCAACTTTCTTGTCGACCACGACACGGTCAAATCGTTCCTTGGGGGGCTCGGAAAGCAGTTTTTCGGCAATGGCGATATGTTCCTTGGCGGTAAATCCCAAGCCACAAACAATGCCTTTCATTTCGATTTCCGCATCTTCGATACGCTTGCAAATCTCCACTTCCTGTTCCCGGGTGAGCAGCGGGACTTTGCCCATCTGGTTCATGTACATCCGCACGGGATCGTCAAGAATTTCGAGGCGCGAATCTTCTTCCTGTTCTTCCGGCTCCGGCTGTTTGGTGCGCTGAACTTCTGCCTGGTCGACAATTTCCACGTCCAAGCTGCGAAGCTTTGAGAAAAGGGCGTCCAAATCTTCGGGCGTCAGGCCGTCCGGCAGGACATCGTTGATGTCGTCATAGGTGACATAGCCATGTTCTTGCGCAAGGTGCAGCAGCGTCTTGACCGTCTCGGTCAGGTCAACTGTGCTGACGACGGGATTGGCCGACACGTTGGCCAGCGCCGCGGCCAGGCTTTTCGCGTCGGCCTTGGGGGTGTTGATGCGCGGAGCTTCGACTTTTGGCTGACCGTTTGGTTTCGCGCTGGTTTCAGGCTGGCCTTGGCTTTTGCGTTTGGCGCTGGGCAGCACGAAACGGCGGCGAGCTACCGATGGCTTGGCTTGTTCCTTGTTCCGGCGATTTGCGCCAGTTTGCGCGGGACCACTTCGATTATCTTTACGATTCAACATAGCTTTCAGACTAAATGCGCGTCCATCCGGTTCAGAATAAAATCAGTTTTTTTGCCCGCAAACCACCCACCCGGTGATCCGGCCCGATAGCTCCGCGCTATCTACACATTTCGGGAAACTGCCCCAGAAGCCTGACGCGCCGTCATGTTATAGTAATTCCGGAGGAACTCAATGATTAAATTGGAGATGCGGGCACTTTGAATGTTAAGGCCCGGTCTCAGGCACTGCATAATGTCACAAGTCATTGGAATTTAGCCGAAACCATGTCAAAATTCGAAATGCGTTTTCGCCAATAAACGTGGCGACATCGGCGTTTCTCCCCAATCGAACCTTCCCGGAGTCGCTTGGAAAAACTTCTTTGGTAACCGGGAAGAATTCATTGAACAAAACCGCCGCCCATGTATCTGATATACCAGAGTGAGCGTGATTTCGCTGTTCGTTTAGGGTTGGCATAGAGGTTTTGCTCGCAGTGCGGTGCGAACAGCGCCCTCCAAGTTGGCCGCATTGCCCTTCTGAGCGCCTCGGTGAAGGCGTTAAAACCTCGTCATCGTGGGGTCGGACGAAAGTCCGACCCTTTTTTCTTTGCCAGCTTTGTAGAACGGGGGCAATCGCATGCCGATTTCATGTCACCCCGCCAGCACTTCACGTCGGGAATCCCGGACAACTGGCTTTTCGCTTTCATTTCGCAGTCAGCCCGTGTTTCATCTGCTCCGTTTGCGGAGCGCGGTGGCCTTGGCCGCAGCGCATGATTTGCGGTTAATGCTCCGGCCGAAGTGATTTACACCAATGCCTAAACGCACTGACATCCACAGCGTCCTCATCATCGGCGCCGGCCCAATTATCATTGGCCAGGCCTGCGAGTTTGATTATTCCGGCACGCAAGCCTGCAAAGCCCTCCGGGAAGAAGGTTATCGCGTCGTGCTCGTTAACTCCAACCCGGCCACGATCATGACCGACCCGGAGTTCGCCGATCGCACTTACATCGAACCCATCACGCCGGAGTGTGTGGAGAAAATAATCGTGCGCGAACTGGCCGAGATGAAGCGGCTAACCGCGAATGGCAAGCTGGTGTTGCTGCCCACCCTCGGCGGCCAGACCGCGCTGAATACCGCCATGTCCCTGCACCGCTCCGGCGTGCTTGAAAAGCACGGCATCGAAATGATCGGCGCCAAGGCCGAGGCCATTCACAAAGGCGAAGACCGGCTTGCCTTCAAAGACTTGATGTTGAGTATCGGTCTCGACGTTCCCATCTCCGGCGTCGCCCACACCATGGACGAAGCCCGGGCCGTCGCTGAAAAGATCGGGCGACTCCCGCTCATCATCCGGCCCGCGTTCACGCTCGGCGGGACCGGTGGCGGCATCGGTTACAACCGCGAAGAGTTCGGGGAGATCGCCAAACGCGGCATCGAGCTTTCGCCCGTGAATGAAATTCTCATCGAAGAATCCCTGCTCGGCTGGAAGGAATACGAGATGGAAGTGATGCGCGACAAGGCCGACAACTGCGTCATCATCTGCTCCATCGAAAACTTCGACCCCATGGGAGTCCACACCGGCGATTCCATCACCGTCGCCCCCATCCAGACGCTGACTGACAAGGAATTTCAGATCATGCGCGACCAGAGCTTCGCGGTGATCCGCGCGGTGGGCGTCGAGACCGGTGGCTCGAACATCCAGTTCGGCGTCAACCCGGAGAATGGCCGCATGGTCATCATCGAGATGAACCCGCGCGTCAGCCGCAGCTCGGCTCTGGCTTCCAAGGCCACCGGCTTTCCCATCGC
>JANXWY010000378.1 GCA_025350905.1 Verrucomicrobiota bacterium | reverse complement strand
GGCGTAACCCTGGGAGTATTGCTCCTCGGCCCCATGGGCAGTCTGGCGCAATCCGTCGAATGGCACCGCTTTACCAACCTCAATGAAACCATTCCGGACGATAACGCTGCCGGTTTGAGCGAAGTACGAATCATTTCCTCGGCCGTCAGCCGCCTCTCGTCGGTGCGAATCAGACTCCGTGTTGCCGGCGAGTTTAACGGTGATCTTTACGGTTATGTGCGGCTCATCAACGCCACCACGACGAATTACTGCGTACTACTCAATCGTCCAGGGCGCACCGTTGGTAATCCGGTTGGCTACGCGGATGCAGGGCTTGAAGTGACGTTTGACGCTGCGGCACTCAACGGAAACATCCATAACTATCAATCGGTGACCAATCTTTTCTTCGGCGCACCGTTGACGGGCCTTTGGCAACCGGATGGACGCACGAATGACCCCGGAAATGTTCTCGCCAGCGACTTTCCTACGACTTCGCTGAATTCGTTTGTCGGTGCGAATCCCAGCGGCGAATGGACGCTGTTTCTGGCCGACCTCGATTCCGGCGCGACGAACCAGCTGGTGGATTGGGAAGTGGAATTATCCGGCACCCCCGACTTGACGATTTCGTGGCCGGCGCCCGGCAACCTTACTTACGGTACGGCCCTCGATGGAACGCAATTGAATGCGTCGGCTGGAGTCGCTGGTACGTTCAATTATTCGCCCGGCGCGGGCACGGTGCTTCACGCCGGTCCCGGGCAAACGCTCGCTTGTGTCTTCACGCCCGACGATCTGCTGACGTACGGCTGCGTGACCAGCCATGTCAGCATTGATGTGCTCAAGCACGCGTTGACGATTGCGGCCAACGACCAAACAAAATTATACGGCGCCCCGCTGCCGGCGTTTACGGCGACTGGCTTTGGGTTCGTTAATGGCGACAACCTGTCCCAGCTTACCACCCCGGTGGAGTTTGCTTGCGCCGCGACATCCGAAAGTGACGCGGGCCTTTATCCTATCACTCCCGGAGGCGCGTCGTCGCAGGATTACACCATCCTTTTCGCCAGCGGCGCGCTCACCGTCGTCCGGGTGCTGGAGCCGGTCCCCGACCAGATGGCGTATGTGTTGTTGACGGTACGATTCACCAATCAGGTCATTAACTCAACGCTGCTGACGGAGCCGTTGTCTTTTGGATTGGAAGCAGGGGCGCCGCCGGGGGCGCAAGTCGATCCGACGAACGGTATCTTTTGCTGGACGCCCAGTCGCGCCCAGTCGCCCAGCACCAACGCAATCAGGGTCTGGATGACCGACAATGGCACACCGCCGGTAACTGCCACCAATGCTTTCACGATCGTGGTGGATGATTATCTGGAGCTGATGCTGGGTCAGGCCGTGCTGCTGGTTGGCCACACCGACAGTGTGCCAGTTACATTGGTTACGACCAAAAACCTGACGAATCTGCAGGCGCTGCTGAGTATCCCGGAGGACCGGTTGGATTCTCTGGCCTTGAGCGATTTCGGCCCGGGAGTGGGAAACGCGTCGTTGCAACAACAAGCGCCAAACCTCTGGCAGCTGGATTTCAGCGCCATACCTGGACAAGTGCTGCAGGCCACCCAGGAGTTGGCACATTTGAGATTTCGTGCGACGACGAATAGTTCAGCGTTCGTCCCACTATTGCTGGAAATGCGCACCAACCTGACGACAACCGGTCGCAGCCTTTGGCGAATGCTAGCCGACAACGGCCGGGCCGTCGTCATTGAGCGGGAGTCGCTGGTCGAGGCGTTGCCTCCCACCAATCAGCTGCCTAATCTGATGCTCTATGGCCTGGCTGGCGTCGGTTACGATGTTTTATTTTCGCCCGTCATGACGACGAACCTTGACTGGCAATTTGTCTGGAGCGGAATCATGCCGACCAACCTCGTCCTGCCGGTCACCGGGCTAACCACTACCGGCCCCACCATGTTTTTCCGCGCCCGGGAAAGTACCGCGCCATAGGTCTGGGCGAGTCGAGACCGGCGGGCGAGGTGATAAGTTGCGGCCCCGACCGGCACCGATTTTTCCGATGAGCTTGCGGAATGGTTCTCGGAGTTGGAAAGTTGAGCTGCAACCGAAGCGGGAAGCCGCAACGGCATGGCTGCGAGAACAGGACGGAGCAGGATGATTGGTCGGTTTCGACCTCCTCACGCACCCGGCCCCCCAAGAGTCAAACCCCGCCAGTCGCCCCGTGCTCAAGCGCGTCACTCGCGACTTGTTCAACCGGCTCAGACAGTTACCCGTCATCCACTAATGGGAGATATCCGTCGCGCGTTCCCAACTCAAACTCGCCATCGCGGCCGTGCCCGACGCTGGGTGGTCGCGCTCCGCCGCCAAACCGCTCGATGAACAAATGTGTACCGCCCTCCTCGAGCAAATCTTTCGGAGTTACCCGGAACGGGATGTTGGCGTCTATGCGGTGGCATCCTGAGTCCGTGACTTGAAAAAAGTGTTAAGCCGACCAGACCACAGCTACAAGCCGCTACCCGCCCGAATTGTCGGAAGCAGCCGTGAAAACCGTAATCGCCCCGGTGTCGCTGCGCTGCGCGGATTGGGTGTAGGCGCCCGCCCATTTTACCTGCACCTTTCGGCCTGCGAATGTCTCTTTTCATTCAGCCGCCCGACTACTCCCGGATCCAGCAGGTGAAGAGCTTTCATGAACTGGTGACGACCCCATTTGCCGGCGGCGTCAACGCCCTTTGCTGGCAACGGACGCTGCCCGGTCAGTTCAGCGAAGTCGTGGAACATCTCGGTGTCGGCGAGGGGATCACTACCCTCGACGACGCCCGATTACTTGCCCTCCCGGTGAGCGCAGCGGGGCGAATGGCCATCGACATTCTCCTGGAGGACCAGCGGTTGCTGCGGGCGCATGGTCTTTCCCCCACCCTCGACTGCATTCATAGCTATCCCCGCGATGAGGACACCGGGGCCGTGCCGACCGACGTTTACTCTTTCCACACCGACAGCGCCACGATTGAAGCCGACACTTATCTTTGTACATACCACGGGCCGACGAGCGAGGGTCTGCGGAACGACGAGGCCCAACGGTGGGTCGACGTCCCAGAAACGCGCGCCAAGCTGCTCCGGCTCTTTGGTGGGGGTGATAACAACGACTTCCTCGAATACCTGAAAGAAAATTGCTTCGACCTCCACTATGCCTCCGTCGCGACGGCGCAGCCTTTTTGTTTCGGCCTGGGGAATCTCTGGCGCATCGCCGTCGACTATCCCGGCAGTCCTGTCCCCCCTTGCATTCACCGCGCGCCCGCAAACCTACCCGGCCAACCGAAGCGATTGCTCTTGATTAGTTGAACCAGCTTGCCGGCCGGTGCCATGGCCACTTGAGATCACTTGCCCTCGTGCGCCAGGTTGCCGCCGGGTTCGTGAATGAAAGCCTGGGGGGCCTCACGGCCACCACGTCACGGTTGATCCGACGAACGATAATATCGGGTCGGATAATTGGTCGCCCGGCCATCCGTGAACTGCCACACCCCGGTTACATCCGCGACATTGGTATTGATGGTCGTCCAATCGATCAAATTGGTTGAGGCCCGCATATAATAGGTGCGAGCGGGAATGCCGGCGAAAGTAATCGTCGGCACCCCGTCGCTGGCCATGATCAAATTCAGCACGACAGGCAAATTATTGGAGGACACCGTGGCCGGCAGATTGACCGTGCCGGTGGCGGTCGCGGCATATATGTCGGAAATCACGTACGTGAAACTGTCCGCGCTCGTGGCGTTCGTGCTGTTGTAATAGATGTACGTATTGTCCTGCGTCACGCTGACGCCGTTGGTGCTGAAACTGGCCACGCTGGCTAACCCGATGGTATCGCCGTCGGCATCGCTCCAATTGGTCGCCAGATTTGCGATGCTGATTTTCCAGGAGGTTCCGTCGGGATGCGGGTAAGTTGCCAAGGACGCCACGGGCGGCGAGTTGATGAGCTGACTCGAGGCAAGCGAGTTTGTGTTGCCGGAAAAATTCCCATCCCCCGCATATTGCGCCGTGATGGTGTGCGTGCCGTGAGCCAGGGTCGCCGAACTGACGTTCGCGCTGCCGCCGCTCAACCCCGCCGGCACTCCCAACGCGGTCCCATCCGCCAGAAATTGAACGGTGCCGGTCGGCGTTCCCGCACTGGACGAAGCCGTGGCCGTGAAGGTGACAGTGGCGCCGGTCGGGGACGGATTCGCGGAAGTCGCAACGGCAAGCGTCGAACTGGCCTTGGAAACCGTGAACCCTTGATCTACTGGCGGCGCGGCGGCATAAGTCGCATCGCCCGGCTGGCTGGCGCGCACCGTGACCGGGCCGCTGCCCGTGAGGGTAACGAGGTTTCCCAAAACCGTCGCCGAGCCGGAAACGATGCTGAAGGCCACCGGTAAACCCGACGAGGCGCTCGCGCTCACCGTGAAGGGCGCGGCGCCATAGATTTTGTTGACCAACGTCCCAAACGTGATCGTCTGACTCGCCGG
This sequence comes from Verrucomicrobiota bacterium, assembly GCA_025350905.1. GTDB lineage: Bacteria > Verrucomicrobiota > Verrucomicrobiia > Limisphaerales > JADLHS01 > JADLHS01. The sequence continues at coordinate 22,934 of JANXWY010000378.1, read as the reverse complement.
ATTGACCACGATGCTCGCCGAGGTGTCGGGATTCAGGGTGGCATTGGTGAAGTCAATCGTGATGGATTCCGCAATCGGATACGCCAGGTTTGTAAACGTCGCGAGCCCGTTCTTGGCGGTGACGTTTAACGTGCCGGTCAATGCCGCCGAGCCTTGATTTGCGTCCGCCGTTACCACGGTGCTGTTGTCCGCCGTGCGGAGATTTCCAAACGCATCTTCCACCCGGACGACCGGCTGTTGCGCGAACAGGACGCCCGCCGTGGCCGTCAGGGAAGGCTGCGTCAAGATTGTTAGCTGGCTGGCCGCCGCCGGACTGACGACGATATTGGCGGAAGTGATCGGCTGCAGGTTAGCCGCACTGAAGGTGATCGTGTTGGTCTGCACGATTTCATAGTCCATGCCGCTGAACGTGGCCACGCCGCCCACGGCCGTCACGTCCCCATTGATGTGGTTCGTGTCCGTTCCCGAGGAAGTCGCTGTGATGACATTGGTGCTGTCCGAGGTCCGTAGATTTCCGAATTGATCCAGGATTTGAACCACGGGCTGCTGGGGGAAATCCGCCCCCGCAATCACGGCGGAAGACGGCGGCGCTGCGAAGGCGAGCTTGGCGGCCGTGCCGACCACTTCCCCGAGCAAACCCCAGCTCGTCGAGTTGGGGGTTACGCCCTGGATGACCGAAGTTCCAGCCGAAGTCAGCGGGCCGCTGGCCAGCGGCGTGCCCGCCGTCGGCCGCACGCGCACGTTTTGCCACAGCAACAAACACGTTACGCCGCCGCTGCTGGCCGACGTAACGGTGAAGGTCAGGTTTGTTGGATTCACGCTTGTCAGTGCAATGGCGGTGCCACTGGCGACGCCATTGAGATTCAGCGCGTTGACGCCGCTGCCGCCAACGCGCGTCAGTAATACCGTCGGTGCCGGCGCGTTGGTGTCGAAACTAAATCCAGCCGGCACCTGCAAGGTGATCGTGCCGGCGCCGACGTTGCCATTTTGAATTTCCGTGTAAATCGGCCCGGTCAAACTGGTGTAAAGGTTGGTCGTGGTATCGGCGGAAATGGCCGCGCCGCCGGTCGCGGCCGTGAGCAAAGCGCTTGGGCCAAACCCGACGACGAACCAGCCGGCGTCGGACGCATCCGAAGTGTTGTTGCGGTCCAGCGTCAATTGCGTGGCGCTCGTTAGCGCCAGGGTCGTCGAGCCCACGCCCAAGACCGTTCCCAGCGAAGGCGAGCGCCCGGTGTTTTGCCCGCCGGCCGGCTGCGCGGAAGCAAATGCCGCCGCGCGATTGGTGTTGAGGCTGGTGGGGAGGGCGACATTGGTTTGGGCGCTGCCGCTGGCGAAATTCACCGAGCCGCGCTGCACCGCGGAGCCATCGTTAAGTTGGACGGCCTGCCAGAATATTTCCGCAATGTCGTCCGGGGCGCCGGCGATACTGCGGTCGAACGTCACCGTGCTGGCATCCGTCAATTGCGCCCGCACCAGTCGCGCGCCAATGTTCGTGCCGGAACCGGAAGTTCGATAACTGGCCAGCAGAAAAGTACTGTTGGTGTTGACCGGCGCCGCCAGGGTGGCGGTTGCCACCAGGTTCGTCCCGGTCAGATTGGTGACCGAACCTTTTTGGACGTCGAGGCTCGCCGGATTGAGAAACTCGATTACCTGCCAGGAAATCACCGGCCCCGCGGATGGGGCACCGCTGACGCGCAATTGCAAATTAGTCGTCGCCGTCAGTTCGCCCACGACGGGATCGCTGTCCGAAAAAGTGGTCGCGGTGGGATCGGGGGTCTTGGAACAGGTGACGAACGCCTGGTTCACGCTGGTCAACGGAGCCAAGGGCACATTGATCGTCGTGTTGGTTTGATGGACTTCGCCGCGCTGCACCCGGATCCCGGCGGCATACTCCACCACATACCATTGGACATTGATTGGCGAAGTCTCGGTGGTGGCGCGGACAAATTCCACCGTGGTGGGGGACGCGATGCGCCCGCGCAGCATCGAACCGCCCGGGACGCTGCTATTATGGCGGGTGTTGAAAAGCAGAAATGCGTTGGTTGGATTGACAGCCGTGGCCAGCGTCACCGTGTTGGTGCCCGTGCCGGTGCTCGTCACGGTGCCGCGTTGGACGCCCTGGACCGTGGCCAGGGCGGCGGCCGTGAAAACCAGATTCAAATCATTGCCCGATTGACTCAGGGAAAAACTTCCCGCGCCGGGCGGATTTTGAAACCCCGTGGTGAGCAGATTGATTTTGGTCGGATCAAAGCCGCTGATCCCGCCGCTCGCCGTCGCGATCGTCCAGATGTAGGTGACCGTGTTGTCGAAATTAATCACCGTGCCGGGGACGTTGCCCGGCGTCAGCGACACGAGCTTGAGGTTGAACTTGCTGCCGGAGTTCGCGGTGATCGTGAGCGCGCCGGAAAGGTTCAACCAATCCCACCCGGAGTTGCCGCCTTTAGTCCCGGCGGCGTTATTGATTTCCCAGACATAATTTCCGCCGCCCGCCCAGGTTTGCGCCCCGCTGCTCAAAGTACCCGGCCCGCCGACCCCCGGCGCGTTCGTCGCGCCCGCATTCACGGTCACCGCGCCGACCGCACCGTTGCCCGATAACGTCGCCGCGGACGCGATGGTCACCGCGCTGTTCGGCGAACTTCCGTTGACCTGCAAATTGCCGACACTTACCGTCGTCGCCCCGCTGTAGGCGTTGGTGCCGCTGAAAACTTGCGTTCCCGCGCCGATCTTGGTGAAGGCGCCGAGGCCGCTGATTGATCCGGAAAAGGTGTTGCTGCTGGCATTGCCGGCGGTAAGCGTGCCGGATCCTAGAATTACGCTACCCCCGCCGGCGAGCGAGGCAACGGTCTCGCTGTAGTTCGTTCCGTTGCGCGTCAGGTTGAACGTCGCGCCATTGCTGATGACCAGCGGCGACGTGTTGGCGATGCGTTCGCTCAGCCCGAGTTGCAGGGTGCCGGCGGCGATGAGGGTCGTGTTCGTGTACGTGTTTGCACCGGTGAAAATCATCGTCCCGGTGCCGGCCTTGGTGAACCCGCCGTTGCCGCTGATGACAGCGGCATTGGTCGTGGACAGATTGTTGCCGCCTGCGGTCAGGAAACCGTTGCCGAGCGTGACCGTGCCGGCGGCGGTCGTCGCCAGCGAGCCGATGGTTTCATTGAAGCCGTTCAGATCCAGGGACGCGCTGCTGGAGGTGATGAGCAGGGGCGTGAGATCGGAGAGCCGTTCGTCCGCGCCCAGGCGCAACGTGCCCGCGCTGAGGGTGGTCAGGTTTGTGTAGGTGTTGCTGCCGCCCAAAACCAATACGCCCGAACCGGCTTTGGTAAATGCGCCCGCTCCGCTGAGGACACCATTCCAGGTGTTGGTGAAGCCGGTGCCGCAGTTAAACGTCGCGGTGCCGGCATTGAGCAGGACATTGCGCGGGGAGGAAAACGACGCGGTCGTGGCCAGCGTGCCGCTCGCGGAAAAAGTCAGCGTGCCCGCGGCGTCGCCCAGCGCGACGTTGTTACTGAGGTTGATGGTGCCGCCGGCAATCGTCGTTCCGCCCAAATAGGTATTGGTGCCGGTGAGCGTCAATCTCCGGCTGCCGGACTTGGTCAACGTGCCCGGCCCGCTGAGGACGCCGGACAGCGTGAGCGTGCCCCGGCCCGGGCTAAAGACGCCGCCGCTGGCGCCCAGCGTGATCGCCCGGGCGGAGGTCAAACTGGCGCTCGTGGTCAACGTGCCTCCGTTCAAGGTCAGCGCGTTGGTGGCGTTGCCCAATCCCGTCGCCGCCGCGATGCTGATGGCGCCGGCATTGATGGTCGTGCCGCCCGTGTAAGTGTTCCCGCCGCTGAGCGTCAGCGTGCCCGTGCCCACTTTGATCAGACTGCCGGCCCCGCTCATCACCCCGGAAAAGGTCGTCGCGGCGGAGCCGCCGACGGTTAAGGTAGCGTTGCCCAAAATCACGCCGCCGCCGCCTGCGAGCGAAAGGAGGGTCTGGTTGAAGCCATTCAAATCCAGCCAGCTATTGGTGTTGACCGTGACGGCGGAAGCGTTGCCCAAGCTGCCCACCGCCCCGCAGCGCACCGTGCCGGCATTGATCGTGGTTGACCCGGTAAACGTATTCGTGCCACCCAAGGCCAGCAGGCCGGTGCCATTTTTGACGCATGCGCCCGAGCCGTTCCCCAGCGCGCCATTCAGAAGGATGGTGCCAGAATTTGTGAACGTCGCGGTGAAATTGGAATTGTTGAGATTGGCCTCCAGATCGAGCGTGCCGGTCTCGGCATTGATAGTGGCCGCGGCGGTCAGGGTTATGGTACCGCTCCACGAGTTGCTGCCACTAAGATTGCGGAGCGCCCCGCTGCTCGCGATGCCCGATCCGTTGAGGTTCAAAGTTTCGCCCGCCACGCTGATACCGCCTTGCAATTGCAACGCTGCCCCGCTAGCTACCGTGGTGCCCGACGCCGTGCCGCCCAGCGCCGAACTGTGTTGAATATTCAAAACGCCCGCGCTGATGGTCGTGAGGCCGCCGTAGGAATTACTCGCGGTCAAGGTGAGCGTGCCCGCGCCGGTCTTGGTCAGACCGCCCGTGCCGCTGATCGCCCCGGTGATGAGGGAATTAAAATTTCCGGCGACGGTGAGGGAGTTGGTACCGTTGCTTACGTTGCCGTTGAAGGTAAGCGTATTGGAGCTGGCATTCCAACTCTGGCTATTGGCCAATGTAATCGCATTATTGATAATCTGTCCGGTCGCACTGTTATTGGTGACCCCGCCCGCGCGCAGGTTCAGCGGGCTGCCCCCCAGCACGAACGCACCCGCGCCGTTGCTGAAGCTGAGCGAACTGATATTCCACGCGGTGTCCACATTGGGCGCGAGTTGCGTCGTGCCGGTCAGTACGATCGACGCGGTGCCATCATTGGCCGGCGCGCTGCCGCCAGACCAGTTGGCGGGCGTGCTCCAATTGGCATCCGCCCCGCCGCCGGTCCAGACAAAATTGGCGGCCCACGACGAGACCCAGATCGTCATTGTCCAAAATGCGAGAGCGGCTTTTGCCCATGTCTTATTTTTATAACAATCAGCATTCATACTCGGTTTGCATTTTTTCCGCCCCGGTTCATTGGTAGGGGTGTCCCATCCGCGCAGCCCACAACCTATAGTTGTTGATCGCAATGGAGCTCCGGATAAATCACCGCTGGAGCTTCAGGAACAAACAGGCTGACGCCGTTTTAGCACTTTCAACGCCACGTCCGGCCGGTATCTGCACCCGCTGTTTCCTGCGCCGCGGGCGGCAACCGAAGCCGCCGGTCGCTCGTTGGTTGGCGGACACCGCGAATTACTCCCGTGAACGGAATCTTTAAACCGGTTAGCCGAGCGAGGACTCGGACGAGGTGATGAACTCACCAAACTTGTACGATCGCGTATGAGTTAGGGCGGGAAAACTGAGTGCTCCGGTTTTTTTTGGTCCGGGGCAGCGCAGGAGCTGGTTGCCGTTAGATGCGGTGCGCTGGGATTCGAAGCAGCGCCGTTTGACTGGCGCACCGTTGAAGTTTGTCGCTCGCCCCGAAGACTTGCTCCCCTACAATGCGCGGGTGGCGCGCTATTCACGCAATGATCAGGCCGGAGTGGAACTCCCGAAGGCGAAACTGGATCGGGAATCGCTCCGGCAGGCCATGGAGCTGTTCCGGTATCTGCGTCCGTACCGGATACGATTTGGCATTGCCCTGGCGGCATTGTTTGCCGGCAGCCTGCTCAGTCTGGCGTTCCCGTACCTGGCCGGGAGCATCATCGATGCGGCGGTACTCCAAACCAAAGGCAGCGGAAACCTGGCGGGCATGGATCGAACGGCGCTGCTGCTGATGGGCGTTTTGGCGCTGCAAGCGGGTCTCTCCTATTTTCATTTCCTTTCGTTTGCCACGGTGGGTCAGCGCAGCCTCGTGGATTTGCGCCGCGATACTTACGCGCGATTAATCTCGCTGCCGATGTCCTTTTTCGCCCAACGCCGCGTGGGCGAATTGGCGAGCCGGCTCTCCGCCGACTTGATCCAGATCGAGGATGCGCTGATCACCATCCTGCCGCAGTTCCTCCGCCAGAGCACGCTGCTGGTCGGCGGCGTTGCGCTGATTGCCGCCACTTCCCTGAAATTGACGGGCATCATGCTGGTGAGCCTTCCGGTGTTGACCGTGGTCGCCGTGATGTTCGGTCGGAAGACCCGCAAAATTTCCCGCGAAGCCCAGGATCGGCTCGCCGACACGGCTACGATCGTCGAAGAAACTCTGCAAGGCATCCTGAACGTGAAAGCGTTTGCCAACGAAGGTTACGAACTTAACCGGTACCACGAGGGGCTGGGAAAATTTCTGACCGCCACCTTGCGGGGCGCCCGGTTGCGGGCGGCGTTCATTGCCTTCATCATTTTTGCCCTGTTCGGCTCCATCGTCCTCGTGCTCTGGTCCGGAGCGCGGCTGCTGCAGCAAGGGGAGATCACGTTCGGCGACTTAACTCGTTTTATTCTCTACACGACTTTTGTCGCCGGAGCGATGGGCCAATTCGCCGAGTTATACAGCCAGCTCCAGAAGGCCATTGGCGCCACCCAGCGGGTCCGGGAACTCCTCCGGGAAACCGGCGAAGTAGAGGTTAGCCTCGGGCCCTTGCCACCATCCGGTTTGCCGCGACTGCGGGGTGACGTGGTGTTTGAACAGGTTCACTTCACTTATCCTTCGCGACCCGGAGCCGAAGTGCTGCAGGCAATTAATCTTGCGGCGATGTCCGGACAAAAAATTGCCCTGGTCGGTCCAAGCGGCGCTGGCAAATCCACCCTCATCTCGCTATTACTGCGCTTGTATGATCCGTCGACGGGGCGACTGTTGATCGACGGTCGGGACGCCCGCGACTACCGGCTCGTCGAGCTGCGCGGTCAGATGTCCATGGTGCCGCAGGAGGTGTTGCTGTTTGGTGGCAGTATCGCGGAGAACATCGCGTATGGAAAACCAGGCGCGAGCGCGGCAGAAATTGAACAGGCCGCCCGCCAGGCCAACGCGCACGAGTTTATCGAGGCTTTTCCCGAACGCTATGCCACGCTGGTCGGGGACCGGGGCATCAAACTCTCCGGCGGCCAGCGGCAACGTATCGCCATCGCGCGGGCGATCCTCAAGAATCCCGCCATCCTCATTCTCGATGAAGCCACGAGCTCCCTGGATTCGGAGAGCGAACGCCTGATCCAGGAAGCCCTGGAAACGCTGATGCGCGGACGCACTTCGTTTATCATCGCGCATCGACTCGCCACCGTGCGACACGTGGATCGCATTTTTGTGATCGCCGGCGGACAGGTTGTGGAATCTGGCACCCATGAGGAACTCCAATCCATTGCGGATGGCGTTTATCGTCGCCTCGCCGGCCTGCAATTCCGCGCCTGAAGTTCAGCCGAGTTTCCGGCGTTTTGCGGGCGCGGTCCCTGGCGCTCAGTCGTTGGCACCGGCTTTTTTGCGCCCGGTGGTGCGCCCTCAAGCTGCAAAGAGCTCCTGCAATTTGCCGACCTCGTGCCGCAGGGTGAATTGTTGAAACGTCTCTTTTCCCTGTCGATGTCGGAGATAGGCGCGCAGGATGAATTCTAAAGTTTGCGGAAGGGCGGTTGCGCTCACGCCGGAAAAAATCTGGCGGCCGACGGCTTGATGTCGGCCAAATCCGCCGCCGACGAAAACATGATACGCCTCAACGCTTTCACCGCCGACCTTTGCTTTCGTGCCGAGACAGCCGATATCGCCCATGTAATGCTGCGCGCAGGAGTTCGGGCAGCCGGTAATATGGATGTTCACGGGTTGATCCAGTTCGACTCGTTGCTCCAAATACTTGGTCAGTGCGAGCGCGTGGCCCTTGGTGTTCGATTGCGCGAACTTGCAATAGCTGTTGCCGGTGCAAGCGATCACGCCGCTGGTGATGTGGGATTGTTTCACGCAGAAACCAGCCTTTTCCATGGCGCGTTTCAGCGTCGGCACGAACGCATCCGATACGTTCGGCATGATGAAATTCTGCCAGACCGTCAAACGGATTTCGCCGCTGCCATAACTGTCGGCCAGTTCGGCGAGCCGCAACATTTGTTTCGGGGTGATCTGGCCCACAGGACAGGTCGCGCCGACGTAATTCAAACCGCGCTGCTTTTGCGGAAAGTCGCCAACGTGGGAATGGGGCAGTTCCTGCGACGCCCAACGCACCTGGGCCGGGTCGTAAGGCGCGCGGCGGAGGGGCCGGCCGAGTTTCTTCTCAGCGGCCGCCAGGTATTCGTCGAACGACATCTGCTCAAGTAGATGTTTCAGCCGCGCCTTTTTCCGATCCGTGCGACAACCGCGCTCGATATAGACCCGCACGAGCGCCGTGACGACCTGGTTGATTTCCGCCGGCGGCACCACGACCCCCAAGTCGCGGGCAAACATCTGGTGGCCGGTCGCACCGCCAAGCGCAATGCGAAAAAGGATTTCCTCGCCCAGCTTCACGGCCTTAACCCCAATGTCGTTGGTGTCCTCGACCGCGCCGATCAATCCGCCGCCGTCGTAGGCGATGTTAAATTTGCGCGGCAGATCGTAGAACGAGCGATCGTTGATGATGATTTGGGCGAGCTCCCGGACGAAGGGCAGCACGTCAATCAATTCGACCGGGTCAATGCCCGCCGTGGGGTTCGCGGTGAGGTTGCGGATGTTGTCCGCGCCGGCGCCGCGGGTGTGCAGGCCGACGCTTTGGATACGACGCAAAAATTCCGGCGCGTCCTTGGGCTGGATCAGGCGCATCTGAAAATTCGCCCGCGTAGTGATCTGCACATAGCCGCTCGTGAGTTCCTGCGCGGCGCGAGCCAGTTCGCGCAGCTGAAACGACGTGACCACGCCCGCGGGAATTCGCAGTCGGGCCATGAACGCGTCTTTGATGGGCGTCAGAAAAAACAGCCCGTTCCACTTGAAGCGAAAGACGTCCTCCTTGTCTGGCGACTTGTTGCCGACCGCGTTCTCGACCATCTGTTCGTAGGCGTCGAGTGGATGCCGTTCACGCTTCACGCGCTCTTCGAAGATCAGGTCTTCGGGCCGCGGCGTCGGCTCGACGTCACCGAACTTCTGCCCGCGCGCTGCCGTCCCTGCGAACAGACCGCTGAGATATTCCTTCTGCTCCGGCGTGAACCCGACGGCCAGGATGGGTTCGGGGAGAGTGGTGTTGCTCATGGTTATCGAGAGGGATATTTCACGCTTAGCACCCTAAGTTCGCAAAGGCAGAAGGCCGAGCGCCCCGCCGTTCTTGGTCAAAAGCCTGACTGCCGAATGTGGGGTCTTCTCTGCGCGCTTCCACCCCGGTCTTAAAAGCCTTTGCGACCTTCGCGACCTTTGCGTGAGGCTCTAATAATTCAATAAACATCGCGTTGATACCGCTTGTCCGCTTTCAATCCCGCCACGTAGGCCTGCGCCTCCTCGGCACTCTTGCCGCCGACAGTTTCAACGATCCGATGCAGCGCGGCGTCCACGTCCTTGGCCATGCGACTCGCATCACCGCAGACGTAAAAATGCGCGCCGGCCTCCAGCCAGGCCCAAAGTTCAGTGGCATTGGCCAGCATCCGGTCTTGCACATAAATCTTTTCCGTCTGGTCGCGCGAGAAAGCGAGATCCAGCCGGGTGAGAAAGCCCGCGATCACCCAGCCATTGATCTGTTCTGCGTAGAGAAAATCGGTGCCGCGCTTTTGGTCGCCGAAGAAGAGCCAATTTTTCCCCTGGGCGCGGGCCGCCTGTCGTTCCTCAAGAAACGCCCGGAAGGGCGCGATGCCCGTGCCCGGTCCGACCATGATCACGGCAGTGTCCCCGCTGGCCGGCAGCTTGAATCCGGACGCGGGCTGGACGAACACCCGCACGAAATCCGCATCGCCCACGCGGTCGGCAAGGAAGGTCGAGGCCACGCCTTTTCGTTCGCGGCCATGACTTTCGTAACGCACCGAACTCACGGTCAGATGCACTTCGCCGGGATGCGCTTTGGGCGAGGACGAAATCGAGTAGAGGCGCGGTGCGAGCTTGCGCAAGCAAGGGAGCAGTTGGGCCACCGGCATCGGTGCGGGCAGGAGATTGAGGAGATCATGCACGTCGCGGCCCCAGAGCCATTTTTTCAAATCATCGCGGCGCTCGGGGGCGGACAACGCGACGAACTCCGTCCGGGGAGCGCCGCTCTCCGAACCGGCGCGCGGCGAAGGTTCACCGACACGCGCCGGGTCGGAGACCGGCGCTCCGGCCAGCTGGGCGATGCTCGCGATTAATTCCGGCGTCGGTTTGGTAATGTCGCAGTGACAGGTGAGCGCTTCGCGTAACGGCAGTTGGAGCTGCCCGATCAGCACCGGTTCGTCCCCGTGGCAGCGCAGCGTGGTCAGCAATTGGTCCACCAGCGCGTGACAGTTGGCTGGCACGACGCCAAGGGCATCACCCACTTTGTAGTCCAGCCCGCTGCCGTGGAGACTGAGTTCGTAGTGGCGGACTTCCTTCGCCGAGCCGGGCTGGTTGAGGAGGACGTTCTTAAGCAATCTGGCTGGGAACGGATTTAATTTACCAAATACGGATGGACTCGCGCCCTTCGCCGCTTCGTTGGTAGGGGGCGTGACTCCGTGCGCGCCGTTTGTACCATTTGCACCGGCGGCGGGCAGGGGACGGCCCGTCCCATCTTGACCAGCCAGCTGGTCCCAAAGCGCTTCCATCCAGCGCTTCGCCGAAGCTTCGTAATCCACGTCGCACTCGATGCGCGGAGCGAGACGTTTGGCGCCCAGCGCTTCGAGCTGGGTGTCGAACTTTTTCGAAGCCCCGCAAAAATCGGAATAGTTCCGGTCGCCCAGGCCGAGGACGGCGAACTGTAATTTGTCCAGGCGCGGCGCGGAATCGGCCTTCAACCAGGACCAGAAATTGACGGCATTGTCCGGCGGGTCGCCATCACCCCAGGTGCTGGAGATAATGAGGGCCTTGCCGCCCGCCGCCAGATCGGCCTGTTCATAATCATTCAACGCCAGGATTTTTGGGGCGAAGCCGCGTTGCTGCGCTTGTTTCGCCACCCGTTGGGCGAGGCCTTCGGCGCTGCCGGTCTGGGAGCCATACAGGACGAGCAATGGCTCGGCGTCAGCCGCCGGCGCCGCGTTGAGTCGCGGTGCAGGCGACGGACCGGGTGGCCCCGGCGAAAACAGTCCCGCGAGAAATCCGTTTAACCATGCGCGTTGTTCGGGCGTGAACGGTGCGGTTTCGGGAATGAACGGAAGATTCGTCATGGCAACTTCTCCAAGCGCACGGCGCAGTGTTTGTAGCTCGGTTGGCGCGAGTGCGGATCAAATTCGGCGCGCGTGAGCTGGTTCGCCACCTCATAGTGCATGGGGATGAACACCTGGCCCGGCGATACCGTGGGCGTGACGAACGCTGCACAGGCGACGCGCGCGCGGCGGGACCAAACCGCCACCTGAGCATTGGCGGCAAGTCCCAGCCGCGCGGCGTCGGCGGGATGGACCTCGATGTAGGGGTTGGCCGGATAAAGGGTGCGGAGCACGGCGGACTTGCCAGTGCGGGTATTCGTGTGCCATTGCGCGCTCGTGCCGCGGCCAGTGAGCAGCACAAAAGGAAACTCGTCGTCCGTCGGCTCGGCCACCGGGCGCGGCAGGTCAAACAGGAACCGGGCCTTGCCGTCGGGCGTGAAGAATTTGCCGTCGGCGAACAACCGGCGCTCTCGAGTTGGTTGATGGTTGAAAGTTGAAGGTGGCAAGTTCTCAATGGTTGGCGCGCCGGATAACCGGCTGCTTTCCACCTGCAACTTCAAACCAGCTTCGGGCCACGGCCACTGAATTCCACCCGCGGCGTCCAGGTGTTCAAAATCCGCGATGCCCGTTATGTCACAGGGCTGGCCGGCGCTCAACTTTTTCAGGATTTGAAACACCGCCGCGGGCGAACTCCAGGCGCGAAACATTTCACCACAGCCCCAGGCTTGCGCCACGAGCCGGAAGATGTTGAAGTCGCTCAACGCCTGGCCCGGCGCGCGGCTGACCTTTTTCACGAGCCCAAAGCGGCGTTCACTATTGATGAAGGTGCCTTCCTTTTCGCCCCAGCCGGCGGCGGGTAGAATCAGATGTGCCCGCTGCGCGGTCTCGGTGGTCGTGAACATTTCCTGCACCACCAGGAAATCCAGCTGGTCAAGAACGGTATCCAGATCCTTGCCACCGCCGCCGGGCGGTGGCGGATTCGGAGCGACACCACCGCGGTCCGTTGCCTCCCGCCGGGGGCGGCCGCGTCCAATCCACGAGTGCGATGGATTCGTGGCGATGACCCACAGCCCTTTGATTTTCCCGTCGGCGACCCCCTGAACGATTTGATCGTACGCCCAGGAGTTGCGGTTGGGGATTTTTTCCACCGGGATGTCGAGCAAGCGGGCGACCTGTTCCCGGTGACCCGCGTCGAGAAAGTCGCGCCCGCCGACGAGGCTGGTAATGTTTGCATAGAGGCGGGACCCCATGGCGTTGCACTGGCCGGTGATGCTGTTCGCGCCGGTGCCCGGGCGACCGATGTTGCCAGTCATCAGCGCGAGATTGATGATGGCCTGTGCCATGCGCGTGGCTTCGTGACTCTGGTTCACGCCCATGGTCCACCAGAAGCTGACGGCTTTGCCCTGGTGAATCGTTTCGGCAAAACGATACAGCTGGCCGACCGTGAGACCCGTGGCCGCCGCGACTTTGTCGGGCGTGAACGGGCGCACGAAGCTGGCGAACTCCGCGTAACCCGTGGTACTGCGCTCGATAAAATCGCGATCCACCCAGCCGTTTTGCACGAGCAGGTTGGCGACCCCGTAGAGCAGCGTGAGATCGGACTTGGGGGTGAGTGCGAGGTGTTGCGTGGCGTTCATCGCCGTCTCGGTCCGGCGCGGATCCAGCACGATGATTTGCGGATTCCGTTTATTTCGCAACACGCGCTGCCACATGATCGGGTGCGCGATGCAGGGGTTGGCGCCGATGAAAACGATCACATCGCCCGCCTCGAAGTCCGCGTAGGTGAATGGGGGCGCGTCGAAACCAAAACTCTGCTTGTACGCAACATGCGCGGTCGCCATGCATTGGCGCGTGTTCGAGTCGCAGTGAATTCCCCCCATGCCGAATTTGAACAACGAGCCGAGCAGCGCCATTTCCTCGGTGCAAAACTGGCCGGTGCTCAGGAAGGCCACGCTTTCCGGGCCGTGCTCGGCCATGATGCCTTTGAATTTCGCGACAAAAAGTTTCATGGCGTCCGTCCACGTGGTCGGCTGGAACGAACCGTCGTGCTGACGCAGCAGGGGCACGGTGGCGCGGTCGGGCGCGGCCAGCGGCGTGAGGGCTTCCCAGCCTTTCGGACACGCCATGCCGAGGTTGACGGGATACTCCAGCGTGGGCGTCAGGTTAACCGCGACGCCGGCTTTGAGATGCACGTCGAGGGAACAACCGGTGGAACAAAAGCCGCACGTCGATCGCGTGGTGGCGTCGGGCTGGAGGTGGGCCGGAACCTGGCCCAGCCCAAAATCGCCGGGTCGCAACGTGAGTTCCGCGGTGAGCGGCCCGTGCCAGCGACGGAGGAGGGAATTTTCTTTAGCGCTATTCATGCGGGAATACCGCCCGGCATGCTCACCGGGGCCACGGCCGCGAAGAAAAGGAAACGCTCCAGAAGTTCCCCCACGACGCAGAGCAGGAGGGCGGCGAAGATCAGAGCCGGGGCATGCTGCAAAAGAAACAGGGCCGGTAGAATTATTCCGCCGAAAATTCCACAGGCGATCCGCCCCCGCGTGGCCAGCCCAAGTTGATCATTGAGCAGGCGGGCGGATTTGTTCAACGACGTCAGCACAGGCGTGTTTACGTCCACCAGATAATGAAAGATGCGGCGTTCCCAACTGAGTTTCGCCGTCGTCGCAATCAGGAGCAGGGCAACCAGCGCCGCAACCAGCGGGTTTGAATTCGCCAATCCGTTCGCGTGCACCCAAAGCGTCGTGACCGTGCCGAGCACCAGCGTCGTCCCCAGAAACTTGCCGAAACATTGCCCGGCCCGCCAAAATTCGCGCTGCGTGTCCACGTAAATCATCGCCGAACAAACCACGCCCATCAGCCCGCTCACGGCGGCGGCGACCGCCCGCGGTTTCGGCGCCGCGGCCAGCGGCGGGCACCAGAACGCGGCCGCGTTGATGACCGCGATCAGTGCGTAGCCACAGAACATGATGACCTCGCGGCTAAACCAGGATTTGCGCCAGCCGAGAAAGGCGCGCCAGGCCTTGAGGGGTTTGCCGAGATGGAGCGATGCAATGCCCAGCGCACCGATGCCGGTCGTGGCGGCCAGCAGGGCGAGCCATTTTGCCGGCGCGATGAACACCGCCGCAGTACTGGCCCCGACCGAAAGCTGCGTGAGCACGAGCATGAACACGAGGGGCAGGTGCGAATGTGCCGGCCGCAAGAGCGCGTGATCGCCGGCCAGGAGGTTGCCCGGCAGCGGACGGGTTGAAAGGTAGCGTGTGGTCGGAAGCGTAATCGCAGGATCTGGCGAGCCGGGCAAAAATGTTGTCGGACCCGGATTGCGGAACTGGCTGGTAATTGTTTTGGTCACGACCACCGAGATGCGGATGGCCTCATTCGGACAGGCCTGCCCGCAGGCGGGGGCCTCGCCGACGGCGAGTCGTGAGTGACACATGTCGCACTTCCGGACGATGCCAAGACGGTCGGAATACTTCGGCACGTCGTAGGGACATTTCATCACACAATACTGACAGCCGATACACTGGTCATCGAGATGGCGCACGATGCCGGTGACGGGGTCTTTGTCGTAGGCCAGTACCGGACAACCGTTGAGGCAGCCGGGGTCGGCGCAATGGTGGCAGGCGGTGGTGATGTGCTGCTGGGAAGGCTGGGGGGTGATGGTTGAAAGTTGAGAAATCAACAAGCCGACGCTGCGCCACGTTTCGGTTGTTTCCAGGCCGTTGAGTGAGTGGCAGGCGGTGACACAGGCCTTGCAGCCGGAGCATTGATCGAGGTTGACCTCGAAGGCGTATTGCTCGCCGGGACGCGGCGAACTGGCCGGCAGCAATCGTCGATATGCGGGTGGGACGGATTCGTCCGGTGATTCGTGCCAGCGGGCGAAGCGCTCCACCGCCGTCAACGTCCGCTGATCGTCCAGCAGCGCGTCGATCAGCGTGCGGGATTCGTCGGGCGGGATTGCGGCAGCGGTCATCACGCTGTCAGAAGTTAATATTTATCTGGGCGTAGACGTAGTTCGCGTCTTGCGAACCGAACAGCGGATTGGCGAGCGATTGCGCGATGTAATCGCCCGCAAAGAAATGGCCGTAGCCAGCCTCCACTTGCGCGAAGCGGGTGACGGCATATCCGGCCACCAGGTCGATTTCCGTCCCCACGAAGTTGCCGTAGCGAGGATTGACGCCATAGCCGGTGCCAGGCGTCGACGCCGTGCCGCCGCGCGCCACGCCGGCCACGTTGTAAAAACTGTCGTGGGTGTTCGCGAGCCAGAAGCCGTGGCCTTCCAGGGCCACACTCAATCGCGGGGTCGGCTTGAGCGATAGGGTGGCGCGGACGTCGTGGATGTTTTCCAACGACACAAAATCCATGTAGCCATAGAACTTGTGGTTGGTGGGAAACAGGTTGTCGAAGGTCTCATGGTGAGCGTCGAAGGGATTGCGGTCGCCGGAACTGAAATCGTATTCCAACCCCAGGCGCGGCGTGGCCCAGACGTCCGCGAAGGTGTAGCCGCCTTGCGCGGCCACCATGTACGCTGACTGATCCAGGCGTTGGGTCGGGGTGAGCAGCCCGGGGCGCTTGTCCACGAAATTGCCGAATTGATATGCACTTTCCAGCGAATAATCCCACGGCCCCAAATCACCCGGCTTGGACTTGAGCCGGAAGCCCACGGTATAAATATCCCGCGCGCTGGGCTGTGGAAATTGCGGACTCGGCACGGCGGCCGCCGCCTGCGGCGAGGCGTTTCGCGCCAGGAAATAAACGTCGAGGATGTTCTTGGGTACTTTAAGGCTGGTCGCGTAGAACCCCGAGAAGAAGTCGTAATCATTGGGCCCATCGAACACGCCGTTCTGCGGAATCACCGGGCGGGAAGCAAACAGGTCCACGCCGAACCATTCATTCTGCCAACGCACTTTGGCCGCGTCGAAGGTGCGGCCGATGTTGTTCCAACCGACCGCGCCGATCAGGCGCTCCTCGCCGTACGACAGTTCCATGCGTCCAACCTTGAGCGAGACGGGAAATTCCTTGTGGTTGCCGACCGCGACGAAGGCCTGATGCAGTTCGATGGAGTCCGCCTCCGGGCCGTCGCCCTTTTTGGCGACGGTGCCGGGGACAAAGGGATTGTTGGCGTACGCCCAGCGTTGATCGCTCTGGGCGAGGCTGCTCTCCCCTTCGACCAGCGCGCTCCACCACTTGTCAGCGTAACCGGCCCGGAAGCGGATGCGCTCCAGAAAATAATCATTGGCCACGTCCGCGTTGTGGGCCCGAAAATCCACCGAGCCCGGCACCCCCGGAATCCCGTAGCCATCCTTGACTTCGTAGCGCGCCCGCACCGACCCGCCGAAGTCCCACTTGTTCATATAAGGATCGTCCTTGCGCAGCCATTCGTTTACGAAACCGGGGAAGGGCGGGAGCACTGTGGGCGGGGTGTATTGGCCATAGGTCTGTTGTACGGCGGCGAGCACGAGCGCGCCGGCCGAATAAGTTCTGAATTTTGGTTTCAAGCGTGGGTTTAGTAGTGACGGAGTTATGAGTTCCGAACTGAATTATCGGGGCGTCAACAAAGCCACCGGGCGCTGAGGGATGACGTTGGGGGCGGGCGTGAGAGTGGGTGGGGCCGGATGTGAGCCGGCACCCGGCTGGGCCGGCGGCGATTTTTTGTGCGCGTGTTCTTCGAGAAACGTAATGAGATGTGCGCGTAACCGGTAGTACTCAGGATGCTCGAGCACGGCCTTGCGTTCGCGCGGACGCGGGAAAGCGACTTCGAGAATGGCGCCGACTTCCGCTTCCGGGCCGTTCGTCATGCACACGATCCGGTCGGCGAGGAACAGTGCCTCGTCCACATCGTGCGTAACCATCAGGGCGGTCTTCTTGTCCTTCCGCCAGAGTTCGATGAGCACCTGTTGCAATTCCATTCGGGTGAGCGAGTCCAGCATACCAAAGGGTTCGTCGAGCAGGAGCATTTTAGGCGCGAGGGCGAAGGCGCGAGCGATGCCGACCCGCTGCCGCATGCCTTGCGAAAGTTCGGCGGGTCGCTTGAGCATCGCCTCCGACAGGCCGACCACGCTCAGATAATACTCAGCGATTTGTAGTCGTTCCTCCGGGCGGGCGGTGTAAAAAACCTGATCCACGCCGAGCAGCACGTTTTCCAACGCGGTCATCCAAGGCAGCAGGCACGGAGATTGGAAGACGACGCCACGATCCGGCCCCGGTCCCACGAGCTCCTTGCCGGCGAGAATGATGCCGCCGGCCGTGACGTCACTTAAGCCCGCGACCATGGAGAGCACGGTGGATTTGCCGCAACCGGAGTGGCCGATGAGACAAACAAACTCGCCCTGCTTGATGCGGAGATTGAAGTCCCTGACGATCACGGCCGGGCCTTTCGGCGTCGGATAAATTTTCGTGAGCTGATCGATGACGAGATATTCGCTCATACGTCCACCTCCACCGTTTCCTGTTTCAGTTCCTGCCGGCGGACGGGTCGGCGCGGACTCCCGTTGAGGGTGCGCGGCAGGGACAAATCTTCCGGCTGAAGATCGGGGAGAATCAACTTCTTCGTAAGGGCGGTGTGTTTCTTGCCGCCGGCGCCGAGCAGATAGTCGATCACGTCCCGGCGGATTTCCTTGTAGCGCGGCTCGTGATTGATTGCCTTGCGGTTGCGCGGCCGGGCGAGGTCCACTTTAAACGACGGTCCCAGGGTGGCGTTCGGGCCCGCACTCAACGGGATGATGCGGTCGGCAAGCAGAATGCCTTCATCCACGTCGTTGGTGATGAGCACGACGGTCCGCTTGTCCTGCTCCCAAATTCGTTCGATCTCGTCCTGCAGGGTGGCGCGGGTGAGCGCGTCCAGTGCGCTCAACGGTTCATCCAGGAGCAGAATCTGCGGCTCCATCGCCAGCGCGCGCGCCACCGAAACCCTTTGGCGCATGCCACCAGAAAGTTCGCCGGGCTTTTTGTCGCGGGCCGGTGTCAGGCTGACCAGGTCGACGTATTTCGCGACGTGCTGCTGCTTTTTGGCCGGTGTCCAGTTCGGGAAGACCTGATCCACGGCGAGGAAAATATTCTCGTAAACCGAGAGCCATGGCAGGAGCGAATAGTTTTGAAACACCACGCCGCGATCCGGTCCGGGTTCGGTGATTTCGAGATCGTTCAAAGTGAGCGTGCCGGTATCGGGCTGGATCAAACCCGCGATGAGCGAGATGAGGGTGGTTTTGCCTGCGCCGGAATACCCGACAATCGCAACGAACTCGCCGCGCTCGAGGCTCAAGTTGATATCCTGGAGCACGGCGGTCCGGCCAAAGCCTTTGCTGACATTCTTGAGTTCGAGGAAAGCCATACTTAAGAAACCTCACGCCAAGCGCGCGAAGGACGCAAAGCGAAACAAGAAATTCCTCCCGCGCAGCTGGGCAGGGGAATTGTTTTGGACCTTTCGCGGCCTTTGCACATTTGCTGCGAGGCCGGACTTGAACCGGCAATACCGGCGGCACATCCTGTGTACCTATGAATACCAACCGCTCCACTTCCCTCACGGAAAATCAAATTTCCAAAATCATTCTCGATGCCGCTTTCAAAGTGCATACCAAGACCGGGCCGGGATTGTTGGAAACTGTTTACGAAGTGACCCTGGCATACGAGCTGGTGAAGCAAGGCCTGCGGGTGCAGCGGCAGGTCCCGATCCCCATCCGCTATGACGAACTCGCGTTCGACGAGGGCTTCCGCGCCGATTTGCTGGTTGAGGACAAGGTCGTCGTCGAACTCAAATCGCTGGAGCAACTCGCGCGAGTTCACAGCAAACAAGTGCTGACGCAGCTGCGACTGAGCGGCCGTCGGCTCGGCCTGCTCATCAACTTCGGCGAAGTCCGGCTCAAGGATGGTATCGAGCGAATCGTGAACGGTCTGCCCGAAGCAGGCATTGGCGGCTTCGGTGAGAAGTTGAGTTCCTGCTTTGCGTCCTTCGCGTTCTTTGCGTGAGCCATTCATGCCGTCTTGAACCGCCGCTCCACCACGCTCATCAGCCGGTCGAGAATGAACCCGATCACCCCAATCGTAATGATGCAAAGAATAATGTGCTCGTAGATCAGAGCGTTGTATTCCTGCCACAGAAAACCGCCCACGCCGGGACGGCCCGTGAGCATTTCGGCGGCGACAATCACGAGCCAGGCGATGCCGAGGCTCAAGCGGAAGCCGGTGAACATGTACGGCAGGGTCGCGGGAATCAGCACTTTGAAAAGGGTCTTGCGGCGCGAAAGTTTGAGGACTTTAGCCACGTTGAGATAGTCCTGTGGAATCGCGCGGACCCCGACGGAAGTGTTTAACACGGTCGGCCACATTGAACAGACGGCGATGGTGAACAACGCCCCGAGTTCGGACGCCTGCCGGCCCGCGCCAACAAATAAGACCAAGCCCAACGGCAACCAGGCCAGCGGCGAGACCGGGCGCAGAATCTGGATGATCGGGTCAAAAATCTTCGCAAACGTCTTGGAAAGTCCGAGCAGGAACCCGATGGGCGTACCGATGAGCAGCGCCAGCGCGTAACCTTTGGCCACCAAGATGAGCGAGTACCAGCTGAACCGCAGGATGCCTTGATCCATTTCGCCGCGCTTGGCAAACGGCTCGGCGAGGTAGGGCCGGCTGACCTGCCAGGTCTTGAGCGGCGACGGCAGTTCCTTCGCCCACGTCGCGGCGGAGATCTGCCAAAGCAACAACACCACCCCGATGCCGATGAGCGGCAGGACGAGCCAGTCGAGTTTGAATTTCTTCATGATCGATTTTTGTGCGCCGGCGCTCAACCCTTCACACTGTTCACGGCGAATCCTTTGGCGTAGGCCTCAAGGTCGCCGGTCGGATCAAACGTCACCCCGTCAAACAAGGTTTCCTTCGCGTTGTTCAAGCCGCCGTGCGCGTAGCCAATCTCCTTCATCGCCTCCTCGTAGAGATCGCCGCGCATCACCTGTTGAACGACGCCGGCGTAATCGGGCGTTCCGGTGACCATGCCCCACCGGCGGAATTGCGTGAGCCACCATTGCGCAAACTTCGGCTGTGGATAATTGCAATTGCGTTCGCTGAAAATCATGTAGTTCGGATCCTTCCGGGTGCGTCCGTCGCCGTAGTCGTAATCGCCGAGCAACCGGCCGAGGATGAGTTCCTTCGGGCAGTTGATGTAAGTGGGGCGACTGACGATTTCGGCCTGTTCGGGTCGGTTCTTCAAGTCGTCGAGCCAGAGGCTCGCTTCGTTCAGCGCTTTGAGCACGGCCTTCACGGATTTGGGATTCTTCGCGGCAAACTCGGCGGTGAAGGCGCAGACTTTTTCCGGGTGATCCGGCCAAATGTCCTGAGTGGCGACGGACGTAAAACCGATTTTATCGGCAATGGCCCGGGCGTTCCACGGTTCGCCCACGCAAAAGCCGTCCATCTTGCCGATCTTCATGTTGGCCACCATCTGCGGCGGAGGAATCGTGATGAGCGAAATATCCTTGTCCGGGTTGACGCCGCCCGCGGCGAGGTAATACCGCATCCACAGCGCGTGGGTGCCGGGCGGGAACGTCATGGCGAACGTCAGCGGTTCGCCGAGTTTCTTGGCTTGTTGCACGAAGGGCACGAGCGCCTTGGGATCCGCCTTCACCTTGCCCATCCACTCGGCCTTGAGTGTGATGGCCTGGCCGTTGCGGTTGAGAATCCACGGAATGACCATGGGCTTCTTCGGCGCACCAGCCAGGCCCATCGTCGAGGCGATGGGCATGCCGAGCAGCATGTGCGTCGCCTGGTTGTCGCCGCTGGAAAGCGAATCGCGGATGGCGGCCCAGTTCGCGCCCTTGGCGACCGTGGACTCGATGCCGTATTTCTTGAACAGCCCCTTTTCGTGCGCGATGACAATGGGCGAACAGTCCGTGAGCGCAATGATCCCGAAGCGCAGCTGGGACGTTTCCGGCGCGTCGCTGGCGTAGGCCGTGCCCTGCCAGCCTTTGGGCAGGCCGGCCAGCAGCGCGCCCAGGGTCAGGCCGGTGGCGGACCGACCGAGGAACTGGCGACGGGTGAATTCAGGCCGGGACACAGTTTGTTTCATTTTCGGATTCGCGGTCATTTAATTCCAGGGAGTGCGGGTTGAGCTTTTCGGCGGATTCAAAAATTTCCGGGCGAAATACCTGGCGCACGAGCCCGTGAAACCGCTGCGACGGCAGCCGGGCCGCGTCGGGAATCAAATGGCGTAACACCCATGCGCCGCGCGCGGCGGTCGGGACGTTGGTGGTTTGGCCGTGGAACACGGTGAACGGAGCGGGGAGCATCGTCTCGCCTTGGGCGGGAAAAAAGTGCCCACTCAAACTGCGCCGGATGAGCGCGGCTGGCGCATTCACGTAACGCCGGTCGGCGAGCAGATCCGCCAGATCATCGTGCGTCTCCGGGTCGGCGCAGGCAGCGCAAGCGGCGCGCAACGCGGCGATCAACCGCAAATGCTCCGCGGGCCGATCGGTCGCGAAACGTTCCCGGACCAGCAATACCTTTTCCGGATGTTCCGGCGCGAGCTCGGCGCTCGTCGCGGCACACCAGCCCAGGCCGGCTTCGATCGCCACGGAATTCCACGGTTCGCCGACGCAGAAGCCCGCGAGGTGGCCGGCCTTCAAATGGGCGGGCATCTGCGGCGGCGGCACCACCACCAACCGGTAATCCGTTTCGGGCTTCAAACCGGCCGACCGCAACCAGAGTTCCAGCAGATGGCGATGCGATGAAACCGTAGACACGATCCCGAAAACGAGCGGCGCATTCGGCTTCCGGCGGCGAATTTCCGCGCCAAAAGTTTGCGCGTCCCGCACGCCCGCCTGCCAGAAGGATTTGGCGAGCGTGATGGCGTTGCCTTGCAGGTTAAGCACCAGTCCGGTCAGACAGGGAGTGGCGACGGTTCCAATGCCCAGGGTCGCGGCGAACGGCATGGCGGCGAGCGCGTGAGCGGCGTCCAGTTGGCCGTGAACGACTTTTTCGCGCACTGTCGCCCAGCCCATTTCGCGCACCAGTTCGACTTGCAATCCGTAACGGTGGAAAAATCCCTGTTCGTGCGCCACCACCAGCGGCGCGCAGTCGCACAACGGTACGAAGCCAACCCGCAACGGCGTGACCTGTCGCCGTGCGGGCCGCGCCGGACTCGAGCGTAAATTTCGCACCATGCCCGTCCGGTATGCGTTCCCGGTGCCATCGTCCGCGGCTGGCTTGATTCGTGCGCCGGATTGTTTTTGTCGTATGCATGAATTGAATTCATCAGTGAACCAACCCCTCGACAGCCGGCAGCTCCTGGCCTTCTCGCAGTTGGCCCGCCTTGCCAGTTTCACGGGCGCGGCGCGGGCATTGCATCTCTCGCAATCCGCGGTGAGCCACTCGATCAAAGCGTTGGAGGAGGCGGTGGGGTGTCGCCTTTTTGACAGACTGGGCAAGAAAGTAGTGCTGACGCAGGCGGGCGAACAGCTGTTGCAGCACGTGCAAAAAATTCTCGCCGAGATGGAATCGGCGCGCGGCTCCCTCGGCAAACTAGGCAAGTGGGGGCGGGGTCGCCTACGACTGGGTGCGAGCACCACGGCGTGTCAGCACATCATTCCGCCGGTGCTGCGCGAGTTCAAAGAGAGTTTTCCGGAACACGCCATCAGCCTCGAGCCGGGGGATACGCGTGGCATGGTCAGCGCCTTGCTGGCGCACCGGATTGATCTGGCGCTCTCGTTGGAGCCCGACCACGAGCCGCAAT
>JANXWY010000368.1 GCA_025350905.1 Verrucomicrobiota bacterium | reverse complement strand
CACGACGGCTCGCAGCGCGAGCCGTTCTACCACACTGACCGCCACTTCCAGTCGCACCCAGACTCGATTGAGTGCGGTCAGCGCAGGGATCCAAATTGGGGCGGCAGGATGCGCTTTGGCCTTCACGGCGGCCGCTCTCTTCGCGGCCGATCGTGGCTGGGCGTCTGCGCTCGGACGGCGACCCGTACGCCCCGCGCCTCAACGCCGTGGCTCGGAGGATTCACCCTGCCGGGACGGAAGCACAACCAGATTCCTGTCCGAAAAAAAATGCGGCCACCCACCCTCGGTCTCGCGTTGCTCCACCAGGGCTGAGCCTCACTCTTCGCTGCCGGCGGAAAGTTTTTCTATCATTGGCTCAACCTTCTTCCACAAGTCGGCCGGAACCTTTTCGCATTGTTCCTTCGTTTCCACTTCGCCATCGAAGAGCAATTTGCCGTCCTTGTCGTGCGCCGTGAGGCGCAGCTTCGGATTGCCCACTAGCACGATCGTACCGGAGTCATCCGTCGTCACCAGGCTCTTGGATGACTTGTCCGTGCTCCGCACCGATACCCGGGCGTCGTTCGGCAGCAACACGCCCGCTTTCGCCAACGCCTCAAGCTCCTTCTTCGCCTGCCGAAGTGAATCCTGATTACTCGTGGATCGCAGGGCTTCGTCGATCGTCTTGCGGGCCTCATCCACACTGCGGCGGATTTCAATTTGCAGGTGCTTCTGGTCAATCTTGGCGTCCTCCAGCGCCTTTTTCAGGATTATCATATGATCGGCATGCGGCGCGCCGGGGCCACCCGCGATGGTCATGCCCCCGGGATTGCCAGCATGCCAGACGAAAGTATTTTCGCCGTCCGCCATCATGGCGCCCGCTTTGGTTTTGCCCAGGGTGGCCGTAACACTTTTCGGCTGGCCCCCGCGCAGGAATTTGAGGGCGACCTGGGCGCCTTCCTTACGCGCCTGAACCATTTTCTGCAACTGCGCCGGTACGACCAGCGTTTGCCCATCCAGGTCGAGCAGCACGTCATTCTTTTGCAAACCGGCCTTGGCCGCCGGACTGTCCTCGGCCACGTAGGTCACCACGAGACCGGCGCCATCCTTCAAACCCAATTGCGATACCAAGGCTTCGTCCGGTTCGTCCAACCCGACTCCCAACCACGTCCGCTCCTTCGCTTCCGCGTCATCGCCCGGAGCTTCGATGCGCTTGATGACAATCGATTTTTTCTTTTCGCTGCCACCGGAATCCATGTCCGCGGCGGCGCCCGCCACCGCAACTGGGCGGACGACTTTGAGTTCCTCCGCCCGCAGGCCGCCGAGGCTGGCCAGGGTCAATCCGCTGAACAGCAGCGCGAGCACTCGCGGGTGGTGTATTTGTTTTCTCATATTATTTTTGGGGTTTGAGTTGGCTAATAAGTTTCAAATTCAACCGGCACGACCTCCATGCGAGGTTTACTTTGAGCCACAACGAGCCCGCGGGCCGCGTCGCGCAACACGGTCGAGTCGGCCCACTCGCGGACCCGGAAGCGCACCGGTGCGCCGCCGGGCAATTCCCCCACGGCATCGTAGGACGACACCAGGGTGTGGCTGATCTGAACATTATCCGCGTTGCCCCCGATCACCGGGGGGGTGACGACCCAGGGAAATTGGCGCAGGCTGACCACCGCCACGAGCGCAAATGCCGAAATGGGCGCCAGCCAACGTCGCCAAGCCCGCCACCATTCCGAGAGGTTCATCGACGGCGGTCGCGATTGCACACGAGCCGCGGGCAGGGCGGGTCCCACGGCCAACAATCGCTCCATCAGCTCCCGCGGCGGCCGGGCGGGTTTGCACCGTCGCAATTCAACTTCCATCAATTCCGGCTCGTGATTATTCATGCCAGCACCTCCCGGGTCATCTTGCGCAATTCTTCAAGGCCGTAGCGATAACGGGAAGCCGCCGTATTGGCCGGGATGCCGAGCGCGTCCGCGATCTCGGAAAACGTCAGCTCGCCCCATACTTTGAGCGTCACGACTTCCCGATAAATTTCTGGCAACTGACTCATGGCGGTTTGTAGTACTAGATTGTGCTCGCGCTGTTCGACCTCGTGGTCAAACCAAGCTTCCTGCGCCCCTGCCTGCACCTTCAACTCCCGAACCGCACGACGGTCTTCGCGGCGCGCGAGATCGATCGCCCGGCGATGAATCGTCGCCATTACGAGCGCCACCGGCGGCGGGGTCGCACCATCCCCGCGCCCCATGGCTTCCACCACCGCCTCCTGCACCAAGTCTTGTGCATCCGCCTCCAGCCGAGCTTTCTGGCGGGCGAACAGCAGGAACTTCGGAGTGTGGTCATTCAACCACTGTCGCCAGTCTGCTGGTGTCCCCATGGATTGCATCCTGGTTCGCTTCAAGCCTCACACCCCTCAAAGCGCCACTCGCGATGGTTCTTGTCTAAAAATCTTCGCACGTCCTCCTTTGACCCGTTTTCCATAAAGTCGCTCGGAGAAATTACCAGACCGACCGATCCCGCCGGGCCACCGTCATCCTTCGCCGCAGTCATTCGGCCAAGCTCGCGGCCAACGCCATCGTTCGGTCATTAAGTTTAACGGGGGCGCGTTGCTCTGCCTCAGCTCGACAGGCGGATGGTCGGATGGAGATTGGCTAGACGGTCGCAATTGACCACCGCGGCAAAATTATTGCGCGATCTGGATCGGCTTCACCCGCTGCCCGGCTTTGACGCGGTCGCCGGGGTACAGGATCACTTCTTCACCCGCCTTTAGGCCATCGAGAATTTGCATTTCGCTGCCGCTGCTTCGCCCCACGGTCACTCGCCGCAATTCCGCGCGACCACCGATGAGCACGAAGGCCGCCCAGTTTTGTCCCCGCCGGAACAACGCGCCCGCCGGGACTTTGAGCGCGTGGTCCGCTTCCCACACCACGATCCGGGCCTCGACCCGAAAATTGTCGCCCAGATTGCGCCGCTGTTCATAGGGCGTGACGATATCCACCACTACATTCACCCGCTGTTCCTCCACCCCGAGCGCGGAAACTTTTAGAAACGCCGCCGGCTCCACCAAGCGCACCCGCGCCGCCAGGGCTTCGCCACCGCCCCATTGTTCCAACTCCACTTTCGCGCCCGGCAAAATCGCCGCGCCGTCGCGCGAAAGCACTTCGATGACCGCCTCCAGGTCGGCGGGATCGCCGAGGTCCAGCAACGGCAAGCCCGCGGGGACGACTCGCGAGCTGGCTTCGAACACGTGCAACACCCGACCGCTAGTCGGCGAGGTGACGGCGACCGGGGCGCGGCTCCCGCTGGTCGCGGACCCATCGCTGACGGCGAATTCCTTCAACTCGGTCTCCGCCTCGCGCAGCGCGCTTTCGGCGGTGATCAAATCCTTCGCGGCCGAAGTCTCGCGCCACTGGGCGTTTTCCAGTTCCTGTTGTGAAGCCGATTTTTCTGCCAACAGTTTTTCGAGCCGCCGCAATTCACTCGCGGCGAAGCGTTGCGCTTCCCTGGCTTTGTCGAGATTTGCCGCCGCCGTGTCGCGGCGGGCCTCCGCCAGCGCGCGGTTGCGGGCATCCAGCATGGCCGGGGAAACCGGATCAATCACCGCCACCACTGTTTTGCCGGCGACGACGTCCGCCCCCGCTTTGAAGGGAATCCGCCGCAGGTGTCCGGCCACCGGCGCGGACACGACGTAGCGTTGCTGGATGCGAGTCTTGCCTTCCTCGTTCACGGTGGCGCGCAACTGACCTTGGGTGACGCGGGTCGTCTCCACGGGAATGGGCCGCGGGATAAAGCCAAGGACGATCAGTGCGACTAGCAAACCGGCTCCGAGCCACGGCAGCCAGCGTTTGAATCGGTTTTGTTGGTTGCGCCGCGCGGGCGGGGTGGCGCGCGCAGGCGATGGTTGATTCGGGGTCATGGAAATTTTTTCACCTCGCGAGCGGCGGCAGCAAAAGCATACGCGTGCCGGACGACCGCGGCAGAGGGTTTTCGCGGCGACAACTCTGGCGGGTCCGGGCGGGAAACCATTTGCAAGCCGTACCGCCGGCCCTTCGTCGGCGTTGCGCCGCCGGACGGCGCCGTGCGCCGGCCCAAGGATGTTAAAGTTGCGCGATTCACTCCGGTGCTTTCAAGGCGCTGACCAGATTAAGTTGTTTCAATCGCCGCAAAACAAGCAGCGCCGAAATCGTCGAGGCGGCCGTTACGACCAGCGTGGCAAAGGCATAATTGTGCAGCGTGAAAATCACCGGCAGCCGCACCGTTTCCGTGTTCACCGCGCTCACGATCCCTTGGGCGAAGCCCGTACCCAACAGCAGCCCCAGCGGCAGCGCGATCAGCGCCAGAATCGTCAGTTCGGTGATCAAGACCGCCCCGACTTCGCGTTCCGAAAACCCGATCACCCGCAAGGTGGCGAGTTCGCGCGCGCGCTCGGCCAGCGAAATCCGGGCGTTGTTGTACACCACCCCAAACGCCACGACGATGGCAAACATCAGATAAATGCTTTGAATGAGATTGATGCTCGCCGCCGTGGTCCGCCGGAAATTTTCCCGCAAGGATTCCTTGATCCCCACCCAGCTCACGCGCGGGATTTGCTTCAGCGCGTGCAGGAACGCTCCGCGGTGCGCCATGTCAATCGTCAGGCTCGCGCCATTCATCACGTCGCCGTCGCCCAGCAGCCGGTTCAACGCCGCCAGCTCCATGTGGGCGGCGATGCCCGTGAGGTCTTCCGAAACCGCCACGAGCGGCACGACGCGCAAGGGCCGGCGCCCCTCGAGAAACTCCACCGTGAGTTCGTCGCCCACCTGCGCCGCCAAGACTTCGGCCAGCTTGGCGGAAATCACGAGGCCCTCCGGCGGCAGCACGATCTCGCGATAGTGGGCGTCCACCACGCGACTGTGCTGGGTGTCCGCCGGCATGCCTTGAACCCCGATCTGTCGGCTGCGATGCCCGAAGCGGATCCGCGCTGCGGCGCCGCGAAACGGCTCGACCGCGAGCACGCCTGGCAATTGCCGCAGGAGATCCCGCACTTGCAGGCTGGCCGGTTCGACGAGGCCGAGGTTCATATCCTGCCGTTGCACGACGTCCCATTGAAACCCGAGCAGTTCGCCCACGCTGTCGCGAAAACAATTGGGCACGATCAAAATCCCTGTCGCCAACGCCAGCCCCGCCACGGTGAACAGCGCCTGGACGGGACGCCGTTCGAGATTGCGCACCGCAATGCGGAAGGAATGGGAAAATAGCTGGCCGATGCCGGTCCGTTCGATCAGGGCGGGGCGGAAATTGGCCGGAGGCTCGGGGCGCATCGCCTCCGCCGGCGGCAGCCGCGCCGCCCGGCGCACGGAGTGGAAGACGCCGAGCAACGCCGCGCCGGCGCCCACCGCCAGCGCCAGCCCGAGAGCCGAGCGATCGAACCGAAAATGCAAGTTGGGAAAGCGAAAAAACAAATGGTACATCACGACCAGCCGATGCCCCAACAACACTCCAGCCACCGCACCGATCGCCGTGCCCGCCGCCACGATCACGAAGGCAAACTTGAGGTAGTGCAGCGCGATCTGGCGGTTCCCAAAACCAAACGCTTTGAGAATGGCGATCTGCTCGCGCTGCAGGGTCAGCAAGCGCGACAACACCGCGTTGGTCATGAACGCCGCGACGCTCAGAAAGACCAGGGGAAAGCCGATCGAGAGCGTTCGCAGGATGCGAATTTCGTCCGAGACCCGGATGTGCGACGGATGATCCGCCCGCCCGTACGCGCCGAGCCCGCCATACGGTTCCAACTGCCGATCCAGTTCCGCGATCACCGCTGGCAGTTGCGCGCCGGGCGCGAGGGTGAGGGTCAGATCGTTGAAGGCGCCATAGAGGTCGAACGCCGTGGCGATCTCCTTGTACGGCATCCAAAACGTGCCGTAGGTGCGATTGTCCGGCAGCGATGCGCCGGGGCGCGCCTCAAAAATAATCTCCGGCGACAACACCAATCCGGCGATGCGATACTCCTTGCGACGGCCATTGAGCAAGAGCGCGAGCTGGTCGCCGGGATGCAGCTGGTTGGCCTCCGCGAAGGTCTCGCTGACGAGCACTTCGCCGCGGCTGCCCGGCGGCAGCCAGGTGCCCGTGCGCAAGAAGAGCCGGTTCAACTCAGGCGGACCAAAATCCGGGAGCGAATGCACCTGGCCGCTCGCGGGTTCGTCCAGGCCGACCAGATCGAGGGTCACTTGCACCGAAATTCCCGCCTGCGCCGTCGCGACGCCGGGCACCTCCGCCAAACGTGCTGCCAGCGCATTTGGCGCGCGTTTTAGATGCGCAAACACTTCGGCGAAGCGCTGCGCCTCGTAATATTCCTGGCGGGTGCTTTCCAACGAAAAGATCAGGCTCCGCGCCATGACCAGCATCGCCAGTCCGCACGCCATGACGAGCGCGACGGCGACCACCTGCCCTTTCATCCGGGTCAGGTCGCGCAGCAGTTTGCGATCGAGGTTGGGCAGCATCACCAGTTCAGGCTGCTCGCCGGGTCGCGAGTGGCATTGCGATGCTCGTGATGCACGCGGCCATCGGAAAAATGGATGACTCGATCCGCCATGCCCGCCATCACGGCGTTGTGGGTGATGATAACCGTGAGGGTGCCCAATTCGCGATTCACGCGCTCGATGGCCTCCAGCACCACGATGCCGGTGCGCACGTCCAGCGCGCCCGTCGGTTCGTCACAGAGCAGAATCTCGGGGCGCTTGGCGATGGCCCGTGCGATGGCCACGCGCTGTTGTTCGCCGCCGGACAACTGGGCGGGAAAGTGATCAAGCCGTGCGCCGAGATTGACCATCTGCAACGCGGTTTCCGGCGGCATCGGGTCGCGCGCAATCTCGGTGATGAGCGCCACGTTTTCGCGCGCCGTCAAGCTGGGGATCAAATTGTAAAACTGGAAAACAAATCCCACCGAGTCCCGCCGGTAGCGCGTGAGGTCGGCTTCCGTCGCCGTGGTGAGATCAAAGTCGCGGTAGCGCAATTCGCCGGCCGTCGGGACGTCCAAACCGCCCAGATTGTTGAGCAACGTCGTCTTGCCGCTGCCCGAGGGGCCGAGCAGGACGGCGAGTTCGCCCGCGTAAAGATCCAGATCCACGCCCGCCAGCGCATGGACCTCCGCCTCGCCCATGCCATAAACTTTCGTCAGGCCACGGACGTGAAAGATCGGCCGCCGCGAGATCGCGGTCTGCGGTTCGGAAGTAAGGGGGTCCATCGCCAGTCGCCGTTTGATAACAGGCGCGTGCGGCGCCAGCAAGCTTGGTGTGCCTGCATTGGTTCTCCGCCGTAGCCCTGCGGTCGGAATTCCACGCCCAGGCGCCCAGACGCCAAGCCGTAAAGTCATAACCGCGAGAACGGAACGCGCATGACGGGCGTTGAATTTCGAAGGCCAGGTTCCGCCTGGGAAGTCGATGGCTTTACGAACGCTTGATTGACTTAACTGAGGTCGCTTGCTACTGGAAGGGCATCACCGGTTCGTTCGAGCCCGAAACTTTATGGACTTTGCAGCTAATGATCGCGCGGCCCGGCCGCACCACTGGGCGTTTACGCTCATTGAATTGCTCGTCGTCATCGCCATCATTGCGATCCTGGCGGCGATGCTTTTGCCCGCACTCAGCAAGGCGAAAGCAAAAGCGCTCACGATTCGCTGCAACAGTAATCTCCACCAAATGGCCATTGGCCTGCACCTGTACGCGGATGACAATCGGGACCTGTATCCCGTTTATGAAGATTGGGCGACCATGGGCGGCAAGACCGGAGTCATGACCCTCCACGGCGGCACCGTTCCCATGACCCGACGACCCATGAACAAGTATGTGCCCTCCGTTGAAGCGTGGCATTGCCCGGCGGACAAAGGCGATTCACTTTGGAAGAGCTCGTTTCCGAAAAACATCAATAGTTGTTTCGACGCCTGGGGCAACAGTTACCTGACGGTGTGGGCGTTGGAAACGCTGCGCATCAAACACGTGACCGGTGATTCCCGACCGGGGACGGGCATCGCCCAGGCCACGCCGATGAAAACGGCTGAGATCGCCCGGAGTCCGTCGAACAAACTCGTCTCCGGCGACTGGCCCTGGTGGGCGGACCGGGACAAGAACGATCCGTGGAGCCAGTGGCACAACTACAAGGGCCAATACCGGTTCAATGTTTTGTTCGGGGACGGACACACCGCGTTTTTTCAATTCCCCACAAATACTTCGCAGTGGAACTACTCCGGCCCCGCCCCGGATCCGTCCTTTACGTGGTGGTAGAAACAGCGGGGAGCGACGACTAATGGTTCCGTGTTAGCCCCCTATTGCCGCTAACCAAGGCCACATCAATGTGAAATTTTCATTGATGGAAAAAGTCGATCGGCGGCGACCGGCATTTCCAAATACGGGGCGCATTGATAAATGTCTTGTAGGCAACTTTTCTGGGAGTAGGCTCGGCTTCGTGTTGCGTGCGGCTGCCAATTCAGCGCGCGAATGATGCAATGATGCTTGGCACTCCATCAAGCCTCGGCGGTAGCGACCCAGAACTGCTGGTTGGGATTCTGGCAACCACGGCTTTGGCCGGTTTCGGCGTCTGGGCGTTTCTCAAGCGCATGGTCAGGGAACCTGTGTCGCCGGATCCGTGGAACCGAATTATTGCGGCGGAAATCGAAACGGAAGCGGCCACTCCGCTGTGCCACCGTTGTCTCACGGCTCACGGCGCTGCGACTGACTTTTGCCCGAGCTGCGGGGCCGCAGTCGGCCAATACACCAACTGGCTTCCTTACCCGTATTTGTTTTCGCTCGGACATGGGTTGCGAATCGGAACCAGTGGTGAATTTAGGCGGTCGCCATTTACGGTTTTTGGTTAGCTTCTTTTCAGCCTTTACGAATACCTGCTCTTCGCGCCGGTTTACTGGATCTTAATGCTCCGCAGTCTCGGGAAACAGGGCGAGAACGACAAGACCCAGCAGCCATCATCACCCGCTTCCGAAAAGCCAGAGCTTTGACGGACCGCAGCACGGATAATTTTTGATTCGCAGGAGTTCACTCGCGAAGGGTTTTATGCTGCTCCGTGCGGGGCCCACCCTGGCGTTCCGCTACTGCTTGAGGGCAGCCTATTCCCCCACCAGCCGTTCAATATCCTCGCGCGACACGATGAACAAATCCATGTCCGACTTCACGGCCCCGAGGCTGACGAGACATTCCGTGAATAATTCGCGCGTCTTCAACTCCAGTTCGGGCGCGCCGAGCGTGGTCATGCACTTCAAGATGTGCTGGCCCTTGCGCACATGCGTGCGTTCATCCGAGCGGATGAAGTCGGCAATGTGGACCAGGAGCGAATCCTCCTTCTCGCGGGCGGTGTCAATGAGGCCATTGATGGTTTTAAGCACCCCCACTTCGCCGAATAGATTTATTTCCGCCATCGCGTACGCCGGCTCCATCGGGCCGCGACAGGTCGAGCCGGTCAGGCGATTGCGCAATTCAAATGGATCGTAGCCGGCGGCCAACAAGGCGCGGTGGCCGATCTCCGTGTGCCGCGCTTCATCCCAGGTGACGCGCGCCAGATCGTATTCGGCCTGAAAATCCAGGAACCGGATGTCCCAGAGGAAGGTGCCGAACGCCTCGATGGCGTCCACTTCATCGCGTTGCGTCCGGATGAAACGCAGCCGGAGACTTTCATACGAATCCTTGGGGAAACGCGCCTGACCGTCGGCGGTGTCGTAGTCGCCGGTGTTTTTGAACGTCGCGAAGCGAACATCGCGCTGCGGCACCGTGCCGCGTTGAAACGGTTTCGTCGCGGTGCGCAACGGACTGGGGGCGGAGTTTCGCGGCGCCGCGCCCGTCACCCCGCCGAGGCTGGCCAACAATTTTTGCAAATGCCAGCGCCAGGCCGCGAGCCGACTTTCCGCGATCCCACCCTCGAGGTAGGCCGCGATCGCCAGCTCGGCCCATTCGCGCATGGGTTCGTAATCGCTCAGGATGCGTTTCAACACGCGGATGGTGGGCACATCGGTGACCGGATCGGTGTTATCAATGTGATGCCGGTAGGTGGTTTCGAGGGCTTTACCGAGGACCTGATGGATGCCGACGAGCAGTTCGGGGGTATCAGCGGCGCTGAGAAGTTCGTCAATCAACTGGTCGATCTCGGCGTCGCGAAATTCATCAATCGCTTTCGGGCGCATTTCCTGTTCGCTCAATCGCTCGCGCAACAGCCGGGCCGCGTCGGCGTGATAGAAAATGTGCCGGCCGGTTTCCAGCTTCACTTCAAACTCGGGAATGCTCAACGTCCACGCTCCCAGCGCCTGGGCCAGCCGGCGTTCAAAATAAAAGAACCGCAACAGGCGGCGGGCATTTTCTTGAACGGAAAAGTGTCCCCCCAGTTGCCGGCCATCGCGTGGAAAGCGGTACGGATAGGCCTCGCGGCGGTCGCCCGCGGCGGCCCGCTCCGCGGGCCGCGAGGCGGTGGGAAGTTCGCGACCGGCGTCGCTGCCGTCCGGGTCGGAGCCAGTATTGGTTTTCATGATCGGGGACTGTGAAAGTCGGGCTGGCGCGATCAAAATTGCGTTCGCCGCCGCTTCGGGTCAAGCGGCAAAACAGCAAACCGCCCACCCCGCCCCCACCCTACAACCACCGGCCCGGTTCGGCGGCGAGCCGATTTATCAATTGCGCATCGGCGGCGGGGAAAGTGTAGGCGGCCAATTCCTCCCGCCCCACCCATTTCAACGCCGCGCAGTCGAGTGGTTGCGGTTCGCCGGCAGACAACCGACAAAGAAAAAATTCCAGGCGAACCGTCTTGTCAGCATACGCATGGGTCACGCTGTCGAACAATTCGCCGACGTCGACTTCGACGCCCAGTTCCTCGCGCAACTCGCGGGTCAGACATTGCGCGAACGTTTCGCCCGGTTCGCGCTTGCCACCGGGAAATTCCCACAAGCCGCCCAGGTGCGCGTCCGCATGCCGTTGGGTGATGAGGAGCTGACCGGAGCGGAAGATCACGCCGGCGGCGACTTCCACGGCTGGTCGCGGAACCAGCACCCCGGGGCGAGAACCAGCCACAGCCCGCGACGCTCGACTCCCGGCTTTGAACTTTTGGCTCACCGCCCGACGCTCTTGTAAATCCAGCCGAGTTTCTCCATCTCGGCCGCGTCGAACAGATTCCGCCCATCGA
>JANXWY010000359.1 GCA_025350905.1 Verrucomicrobiota bacterium | reverse complement strand
CTTGCGGGGCGCACTCAAGAATCCGAAGACGCCTACGCCACCGCCATTCGGATCAGCCCGCACAATGATCTGGCGGAAAAAGCGCGTGCGGGCAGCAACCAACTGGCTCAATCCGGCTTCGAGCGGGTGCGGCAGGTAATTCCAAGACAGGACGCGGTGCATTACTGTTTGGCTGCGATGAAACGCTTCGCTTCCATGTCGCCTGTCGATCTCCAGAAATTGACCCTCGCACTGGCGATGGAAGGCCAAAAAGGATTCGCGATTCATAACCCGGACAGGCGTTACCAAGTCAAGGGGCTGGACGGCGAATTCTCCGGGTTGGCGATGGTGTGTTTCCTCTATGTCGCGATGCAGCGCATGGCTCCCGGCACGGACATCGGCTTCGATTTGGCGGTGGAATATGAACAGGCGAAGAAGATGTTCGACGCTTCAAGCTGAAGGCCGGTTGCCGCAGATTGCACCACACGTCACCGACAGGAAATGCGTTTTGGGAATGGAGCGCAAGAAAGCAGACGACGAGCGCGACGCAAGATTGGTTCACAACTGTTGCAGTTGCTGCCGAACTTCCGCCTCGACCGAATACGGCGGCGCGTTGGAATTGAACCGAGCTTCGTGATCGTAGGCCATGACTTCGAGGGGGCTGTTGCGGTAGCCGTGTTTCTCAAACCCGTCCGCATACAACGCCAGGAAGTGTTCCGCGCCGAGGAGTTGCCACTGAACCACATGAACCAGTTCGTGGAAATGCAGCGACTCGCGCTCTGCCTCGTGCCAGAGGACGAAGTAGGTATCGAGGTAGGTGATGCCGCTCGCGTTCATGTTCTCGAAGTCGGCGAACTGACCCAGCCCAATGCTGGACGGCGGCGGCACCGGGCACCTGTCCACGAACACGACTTTCGCCCGCGCCAGCAGGTCGTTGCTGTAGTAGCGAGACAATCTGGGGAAATTGAACGATGCCACTGACTTCGCCTTCGGAGCGTGGGCAGCCAGTGTCTGGGAAATCCAATCACGGACGAACGGGAATACTTTCTGGAAATCTTCTGGTGTCATCGTTGCTCAAGGTTCTTTCCTGCGTTGGTTGAGAAGATAGTTCAGGGCTTCTGTGAGTCCGGCCTTGCTGGTCATCTCCTTATGCTATTTGTTTCGGCGTGCTGACCAATCCGTCGTTGGAAAGAACGAGCAACCAAGCGGGTAGCCCGATACTCCTCACGAGATGTTTGGCAGCCATGTGCTCCGACGTTCGTGCGATCAGTTCCTTTATCCTTCCGGCGAAGTCCTCGATTGATGTGACGGCCCCGATAAACTCCGTGGGAGACATGACGCCGGTAGCCTTCAGCATGTCATTGACCTCGTGTGCCTGGCCAAAGAAAGCAGGCCAGTCGAGCACTCCGGGACGCCGCTGCCAACTGCCCTTGCCCGAATTGGCGTCGTAAACAATAGCCTCGAAGCTGGAGTCGCAGGCGAACGCGAGCAGGAGACCCGCCGCCCCCCGCCCCCCATTGTGAACGTTCGCAGCCTTGTTTAATTCTTGCTTAAACACGGCGACGAATTTGTCTTTGCCTTCCTTCAGGTCGGGAAGCGCATCTCCTATGTAATTTGCCTGAGCTGAGTGCTGTTGCTCAGTTGGCAACATGCTGGGAGGAAAGCACAAAGCGTTTGGAGAAAGATCATATTCCCCCCACCCCGCGACGATTGCGCCGTGGCGTGGGAATGAGCCACATTTCGAGCCGGAGTTCCCTGCGCCATCGGTTATCACGACCAACTTTTCATCAATCTTATGAGCGACTACGAGTGTCATCTGCTTAACAAGTCACTCCACTATCGCCTTCAGCAGCGCCTCGCGGGCATCGGTATAGTAGAGGATATTTATTCTGGTGATGAGGTCGTCGGGCAGATCGTTGAGCTGCTTTCGGGCTGACACCGGCACCAGCAGCGTCGTCGCGCCTTTTTCGACAGCCAACTCCGCTACGCTGACTGCGTTGTGAACGGGATCAATGGAACCGCCAAGGTTTAGATTGCCGATTACCGCCAAACCGCCTCTGATGCTTTTTTGGAGCAGTGCGCTGCACAAGGCGACCAAGACCGCCAAGCCCGTAGCGTTCCCGTTCTTTGCCGCGTCGAAGGCACGGAGCTGGACAGAAAATTCGTGCTCACGCGGATCGCGGTCGCCGGTCAACAGCTTGGCGCGTGCATACAGGTTTTGCTCGGCGTAACGTACGCTCTCCGAGAACGGGGCCGGGGCTGGCCGGTTCAGAATCTTCACGCCCGATCCTGGGCCTTCCGTGACCTCGATACGGAATAGTCCAGGATTTTCATCCAGCCCACCCGGGCTGATGGCCCATATCTGGCCGGGCGGCAGCGGATCGGAACTGATACTGTCTTCGCTCTGGAGTTCCGGCGTCACGACGAACTTCTCCACGCCGTCCTGTCCCAAGGTGTAACTGAAGTGTGTGTTCCTGAACTCCGCCGACCCGATCCGCTTCTGCTGCTCCTTCACGCGACGGCGGCATTCCAGCGCCAGCCGCACCGCCCACTCCATCGCCTCGTCGGAGATCGGCGTTTCGGGATTGGGATACATCAACTTGAGCAACCCGCTGATCGTCTTTTGAACTGCCGTGGTATCGCGCCCACTCAGTGCCCCGCCGAAAAAGACACGGCCCTGGAGCGTGTTTAGTCGGCTTTGTTTACGAAGATGAGTCCAGCACTCCGACAGGAAATCGCTGACGAGGCCGAAGTGATTGGTGAATAGCTGCGCTGACACCTTGGGCACGTCCCAGCCCGGCAGGTACGAATGAATACGATCCTGAAACGCCGTGTCGTCGCGCATCTCCGGTGGTAGTGGCCCGAACAGGTGACCGATCTTCTGCTGGTGCTGAACATCTACATCAAAATTGCCGACCATCACGATGCCGCCATCGGCACGAATGCTCTCCTTGCCTCGGCTGAACTCACCCGACTCCATGTAGCCCTTCATGATATTCACACCGTCCTTCTGATCGAATGAGACACCGGAGATTTCATCGAAGCACACCACGTCATACTGACAGACCAGACCGCGCTGTCCGTTGGCCATGTTCACGAACATCCGGGCCACGGTGGTCTTTCCGCCCGACACCAAATGAGCGTAGGGCGAGACCTGCTGGAAAAGATGACTCTTGCCGGTACCACGCGGCCCCAATTCCACGAGGTTGTAGTTGCGTTCCAGGTAAGGAACCATCCGCAGCAAAACGACATCCTGGTTGCGCGGCGTTAGGGCGTCGGGTTCGAGGCCAATGCTGCGGATCAACAACCTTTTCCATTCTTCCAGATTGAACAACTCGCGCCCACGATTGAGTGCGTCGAGGACATCCCGCTTGGAGAGCTGAATTTCCCGGATGCTCTCGACTCCGAAAGGCCGACCGGATTGTTCCTGCGCGATGGTCGCGTCATACACCAGCTCGATCTCGGCGTAGAAACCGCCCGTCAGCATCCGGTCGTGCTGCTGAACAAGGGCTGGTGTGATTCGCACATCGCGTAGGCGCAAGCTGGGCAACTCAACAACGTAGGAATCGGTCTTGGCGTCCAGCCGGGCCGTGATGATGTCGATGATGCGGATGGAACCGCTCTCCCGCGCCTTGGACTTGAAATACTCCTCCTCGCCGGGGCGCACCGTGCGGTCGGCCAACTGGCGTTGCACGATCCGCAAGCCCTCCTCAATTTCTTTTTCGTCAATCGAGGAACAGTATCGTCCGAGCAAAAACTCGGCGACGTACGTCGGCACCGGGTACTGGCCTTTGAACTTCCTGACCAAATCCTTTCGCACGATGTAGCCCTCGAAGGCTTTGGCCGCGAGTTTGTCGATAGCATCAAGTTCCATAAATCATTCTCCAATCACGGTTGGAAATTTAGCAACCACATTGTCGCTGGCATCCACCAAAACGACCGTTGCTTTCTTTCCAGCGTTGCGATCATCCGAAACCAGAAGCGAAGTCTGACCGTCTGCTTCAATTTCTTTGGGCTTGCTGACGACCGAGCTGGCCTTGTCGCCGATCATCTCCCGGATGTCTGCCAGCAGCCCCGACGCCGATGCGCTGGCCTGGATGCGACAGCGCAGCCCGACCCATTTGGCAGATGAGATGGCAACCTCGGTCACGACCGGCGCAGCGGAGCTGATCGTCAGCTCCGGCACCAGACACTCCTGCAAGCTCAACCCGCCGTGCGAGTATTCCAGGCTCGTCTTGAACACGCCGATACCGGGCGGCACCGCGAAATGCACCGTGCTGGCCCAGTGCCAGGGCACCGAGGGCAGATCGCTCTGGACACCTTCCTTGATGTGAGCGCATCGTCCCCATCGCGTCTCGGTCAGATATTTTGGCAGGTCGAGCTTTGGTAATCCACCCGGCATCAACAGCCACCCGTGATCGGTGACCACTTTGACTTTTTTCCAGCCACCCTCCAGCAACATGGTGATGATCTCGCACAGTCCGTTCAGCTCATCTTGAAGGCGTTTGGCCAGCTTCCAACCCTCCTTGTGGCCCGTGGTGTCGATGTTGCCATACTCGATCCAGGCGACTCCATCCGGCTGTCCAACTTTTTTGTCACTCAGCACCTGACACCCGCGTTCATCGAGTAACTGCTTGAAGCGATCACTGGTCAGGTCTTTCCCAGCCTCCTTCACCTTTGGTTTGAACTCCTGGCAGGTCTCATCCCCGGCGAAAAGGGCGGTGATAGGTGACGCGGCAGGTTTGGCCGTGGGCGTCACGGCGGGCAGAGCCGTCCAGCGCCAGCCCAACTCAAACTGAAGCCCGCGCTCCGCGAGTTTCGGTTTCAGCTTGTGCGCCAGGTCGAAGCGCAGGCCGTCCGCAAACACAATCACGGTGCCCTTGCTGATGTTGGTAATGTCCGCAGGCGCTTTCGATTGGATCGCGGCGCAGCTCGGCTTGGCCAGTTTCTGAAACGCTGTAGCGCAGGCTTCCAGCCACGGCGCATAGACCGCCCGGATCACCGCTTGCACTGCTTCTACATCGTCTTTCTTCTCCACGCCACCCAAGGCGTCAAGCACAGCGGCATCCGCGCACCAACCGCCGTTTAGGTGGGCCGAAACCAGATCGTCCAGCGCACCCCCCGCCACGGGCTTGGCGCAGGTCTCGGACAAAATGGCGAGATGCTTGAGGGCGACCGCCAGCGGGGCCAGGCCAACTTCGACCCACACCCAATCCCGGCGCTTCGCATGGAATTTCTCCAACTCCTTGACCCGTTCGATGGCCACTTGGGCGGGTTTACCATCGCACGCTTTGAGCGCGTTGCGGAGAGCGGTTTCCTGGACTTCGTTGGACTGCGGCCAAACCTCATCGCTGTCCTTCAAAAATAAATCATCGTTTTCGTGCGGCTTCGCCTTCCTCAGCCAGCCCGGCAGGTTCGCATAGCGTTTCGGTGCTTCGCGGAACCGATCCCAAACGTGCTTCCAGTTATCTTGGCGACCGCCCATCAGTTCTGCCGCTCGCAGCGGCCCGTCTTTGGCTGGGTGAAACTTGAACTTGTCTTTGCATGAATGGCAGAAGGCGTCCCACTGCTCCATGCTCATCTTGGTCTGAACCGTCTGCGGCTCGTTGATCCACGCCAGAATCTCGCGCACCGGATCGGGCGACAGCAGCGCATGAAAGTCCGAGGCTTCGAGACGGTGCCCGGTCAGGTCTTGGATGTCAGTCTCTGCCAGCTTCACCAGCGCGGTCTTCATCGCTTCCAACGTTGGAGTGTCCCGCGCCACATCGAGACCCAAACCGCCGTCCGAAGATTGCAGGAACGCGAGCGCCGTCCAGTCCTTGTGGCTCACCTGCGACCAAAACGCCCCGCGATACTGCAACTCCGCGAGTGGCATCAACGCCGGTGGACATTCAGTGACCGCACGCAACTCCTGGCGGCTCACGCCGGGCAGGTAGATGATCGGAACAATCTGCTCCGGCCAGTTGGCTTCCGGCAACAATGGGGAGGTCGCGCTTCGACCAATCATGCACCGCAGCCAGATCGCCGGGCCGATTTTGCTATTCACCACATACGATCCCAGCGTGAGCAGGTGCGGCAGTCGCTCGCGCAACATGGGCAACAGTGGCTCCCACTGGCGCTCCTTGTCTGGCCACAAGATGACCGCAGGCGCAACCTGATCGTCCCGGTTGTATTCACCGGCGCGAGTGAGCGACTGGATGATGGCGTCGAGGACGGTCATGCG
Source organism: Verrucomicrobiota bacterium (assembly GCA_025350905.1). Taxonomy (GTDB): domain Bacteria; phylum Verrucomicrobiota; class Verrucomicrobiia; order Limisphaerales; family JADLHS01; genus JADLHS01. The sequence goes on along the minus strand of JANXWY010000359.1, from coordinate 21,687 downwards.
GAGAAAAATAGCGATCCTCGACCAACAACGCAGCAACGGATTCTCGCGCTGCGGGACAAACAAAGACGGTCAATTTTGACGGATTACTTCGTCGGACTCAGCTCTGGCAAGGTGTTTGGTAAGTTTGATTAGCAGGAAATAAAAGCCATTCTGGGAAAAGGAGGCCAGGCGGCGGTCACCTGTGAGCGCCGATTCATAAATGGCGCTGGATACGGCACCGATTCTATCGAGGAAGACAACCGCTCCCTGAAAAAAGGAACTGAACGCAGGCAGCCACAATACTTCAAACACCCGGTTCGCCATAATGTCCTTCAGGTAGTTGGTCGCCTTGATCTCCCCTCGCTTTTGAATAACGTGCTGCGAGAAGGCGTGGAAATCCAGCACGGGGGCCACCGTAACGAAATCAGCGCGTTGCGGTTGCAGATCGCAGGTATTGTTCAAGACCAAAACGGTAAACTGTTTACATCGTGGGGTTCCGGTGTGGTCAACCAAAGCCACGGGAAAATCGGAAAGCAGATCACCTTGCAACCTGGGCTGGGTCGCATTTGGCCCGTTCAAAAGCCAGCGGAAGTCAGGGGTGTTCAGGCACGACACCAGCGAAGCCACTCTTTCGGGAGGGATCACTCCGCTCTGCCGGGCTGCATCCTCCAAGTCCATCAGGCGAACTGTGACCAAAAAAACTCGTCGGCGTCCTTGCGTTCCCAGTCTGCCATCGAGCGCGACTCAGGCAACAAGGCTTGAGCCAGCGCCATCAAAGGCAGTGCGGGTTCGCGAGCGGCGGGGCGGACGCGGCCAAGGGTGGGCAACACGTAACTCTGGGTCGGTGTGCAACTGGACACGCACCACTCCATCGAAGCCGCGCTGCACGTCGTCATCGGCTGATGATTCGCCAGATTGGGATTCATGGCTACCGCCAAAAAGGCCAGCGGGATTTGTTGAATGATGGTCGTCTGCATGATGCCTACGGCTGAATCTCAAACAGTTGGCGGCATTTGTCGAGCAAATAGCTCTCGAACAGATCGTGGTGCGGGGTGTGTACCGCCTCCAAAATCGCGCCAACCTTGCTGCCAGGCTCGGTTCCCCGCCAGATCACATCAATGTCTAAAATGACCGACGCCCCCGCTTCGGCCTGCTGCGGCAAAGTCAAAAAGTTGATGATCCCTCGAAAATCGGGAGACAGTTCCTGCTCGAAGTGAAACTGGAAAGACCCGCCCACTTGGCCAAGGTCGCCGGGAACGGGCAACGTAACCGCGAACCAGTCCGCCCAACGGAGCAGCTTTTCTGGAAAATCAATCTTGTTGATGTAGCGCAAACCGACTCGTTCGATCCTCTCAAAACCGTACTTTTCAACGACCTCCCGCGTGCGACTTTCAATGGTCGCCCGGAACGATTCCTCCCAGCCGGGGTAGGGATTGAGCCGGTTCACGGCCAGAAATCTTGGGCCAAGCTGAACGAGATTTTTTCCATCGGCGGAACGCGCAATGAGCTTGTGGCCGACGTTCTTGGATTGCGTATCCACTTTGTCCACGCCCAGGTGAACTTCGAGCGTCTTCTCCGTGACCAACTGTTGATTTGGATAACCGCTTTGCCAAACCGGCTTGATCTGTTCGATCTGCTCTGGCAACAACGGACTTGCCGCCGCGAAATGAACCTCGCAGATAGCCTCCTGAATCGGAGGCTGCGCATATTTCACCTTTGGCTTGGTCTCAGGCCCGCTCATCGCTTTTTGAGGTTTGATTGTTTACCATCGCAGTTCGTTCAGAAAGCTGTTTCTTTTTACCTCACGGCCTCTGACCTGCGGCAATTCCATTCACGCACCACGCATTACTTTTCACGCGCCTTTCGCTTTTCTTCCAGCGTCAGGTGGCGGTCGTTGTCGCGTTCTTCGCCCCAGGGGGAGCCGGGTGGGTTCTTGCCACGGTCTGTGCCCCACTTGATGTTCGGGCGCTTGCGGAGCACGTCGGCTTCCATGAACGGGCGGATGTTCAGGCGCACACCGTCGTTCAGGTCGGGGTGCCAGCCGATGGGCTGTTTCTCCAGTGGTTTCCACCGGACGAAAATGTCAAAAGGAGTTTCGCCTTCAAGGATCAGCTTGAGCTTATTTTGGAGCTGTTGGGCTTTGAGTAAACGGTCGTCGGCACCACTTTCCTCGTTAGCCACGGCGTCCTGCTGCTTCTTGAGCCACTCGCCGAGGTATGTGTAGGTCAGTTTCTCCAACAGCTTGTGGTCGAGTTTGTGGTAGTTGACAAGGGCGCTGAAGCCATCCTTGCGGCCATCCCAAATTTGCCAGATGAACGGGCGCTGCTGGAACAGCTTGCTGTGTTGATCGAAGAATCCGTTGCGGAGCCAGTCTTCCAAGTTCGATCCGGCGTAATTCACGGCGCTCAACAACTCGTCCAGCTTACCCGGACTCCACGCCTTTCCGTAGGCGGCTGTCAGCAGGGTGCGTAGCCGCTCCGCCGCTGGCGGTTCGCCCCGCACGGACGGGATGCAGACGATGCCGTCCTCATCCACGAACTTTTCCAGGCCGTCTTCCGGCACCGGCGCGGCACCGGAGACGGTCTGACCAGTCTGGCGTGGCCAGTGATAGCCGAGCAATCGGGCTACGCCCACTTGCACTGGCGGAGTTGAGTCAACCGGATGCCCGGCGAATAACCATTGCGTCGGGTCGCTTGTAGATTTCGGAGGTAGCGAACCTGATTTCTCGGCAATAGCTTGCCAACGGGAAATTTCAAACGGCACTTTCAAAAGGGTGTGCTCGGTAATGCTAACCCCCTGGTCGATAGCTTCGATTGCCTCCTTGTATTCACTCGACGTGATGAACTGGTAAATTGCTGGCAAGTTTTTGGCATCTCTCGGAATAACGACTGCTACGGTAGTGTCGAACATGTCTCCCAAATAAAGATTTACATACCGATTCCCTGTGACTTTTACCGATAGTCCTTCTTTGCCCCATGCCTCTCCACCCGATTTCCATCCACCAAGCCTCCCAACCGACTTGAGAGCCATTGCATGTCTATAGTATCGCCCCCGTCCGTCCTCCCAGATCAAAATGTTGCTACTGCCGCCGATAAAGTCAGGGCGATCAGGGGCGCATTGAACGTATCGCCAATCGCAACCGATGTGTGGGATTTCCCAGTAGCAGAGCAAAAATTGTGCGTTATCACTCGTCCCAATTCCTTGGTATGCGTCAGCGTATTTTTCGAGAAGCTCGCCTTCGCTTGATTCACCGAGAGAGATTCTCGCATCAGGATTGCTTAGTTGAGCAACCTGGATCACGGACTGAATCGCCGTCCCATGCAGCAGTCTCGCCTTCTCTGAAGGCTGCCGTGGTGCCGAAACGTCTATTCCAAACATCTGTCTATCAGGCGAGGGTGGTTCGTTGCTGACCACCAACAATTGGGTAGTAGCCGCCCACCAATTCATGTCTTCAAATGCGGCTGGGCCGAGTCGAACAACGAGGTTCCAGCACATGCTGCGAAGCAACTCGGCCCTGAACTTTCCGTAGGAGGTTAGGAATAGCCAGCTCTGCGGAGAGACCAACGCAGCCGCGCCCCCACTTCGGCAGAGAGCCACGCATCTTTCAACGAATGTGGTTGAAAGTTCATTCTTGCTCAGAGGATGGAACTGCTCCGAGAACGTCCTCAGCACTTCATCCTGTTTGCCTCGGCCTAGGAACGGCACATTCGTCGCAACCAGGTGATGCTTCTCCGAAAGGAACTCTGCTGCGCGGGCCATGCCTGTCGCAGCTACGCCGATTTCGTTCAGATCAACGTTCATCCTGGCCTTTTCGGATTGCAACGCTTGGCTCAGCAGCGGTTGGATTTCCGTCAAGCTGGCCGTTACTAGATCACCGTGGGCGAGTCGGTGAGGGTTGATGAGACTGCCCAGTTCGGGTGCCTTCTGGAACAGATCGTAAAGTTGTTCCAGTCCACTGCGGAGCCGGGTGTCGCCGTTGGCCAGCGCCAGCCAGTCGTCCTTTCGTGCGTTCACGCCCAGGCCGGAGCAGGCGATGTTTAACGGCGGCAGTGGCCGGAAGCCATCAGTAAATTTCCAGGCCGTCAGAGCCAGGGCGAACGCGGCGATCTGAGTGCAGCGCGGATCGAGTTCAAGTCCGTGCAGGTTCTGGCGGAGCACCGCATCGCAGGCGTCCCTGGCGGACAGCTTTTCGTCTTGCATCCGCAGCAGCACCAACAGCACGAAAGCGGCGACTAGGAAGTGGCCGCTGCCGCAGCAGGGATCGAGCAGCTTGAAATCCTTCAGCGACCTCGGCCAACCGGGAAACCCGCCAGCGGCAGGCACCCAGTCGCCGTCGCCGTCCTTGATGAACCGAAGGTAGGCGAACTCGTAGCCGGGCAGCGCCACGAGCTTCCGGCAGTCGTCCTCGGTCTGGCACTTGTCCCATTCTGACTTCTGAACTCTGCCTTCTGACCTCAGTCTTGCCGCCCACCATGCGCCGATGGTGTTGTGCAGGAGGAACAGCACCATGTAGCGCTCGGTGAACAACTGCGTTACGGCAGGCAGAGTTTCGCCAGTGATCTTGTCGCCGGAAGCGTCGACCTGTTCTTTGCGCTCCGCTTGCCAAAATTGATAGACCCATCCCAGGCTGTCCTCAGCGGTGTAAACTTCGACCGGCAGCTCGGTGACCAACTTCTCCAGCGACCGCTTGTGCTCAGGCGCGAAGCCGACCTGGAGCACGGGATCGTCCGGCCTGAAAATCTGTGGCAGCATCCGGGCCGCGTAGCGTGCCGCCAGCGTCCAGCCATCGGGCGCACCTTCGTCCGGTGCCAGCTCATCACACTCCGCCAGCGTGACCGGCATCCCTTCCTTTTCGTGAATGAGCAGATGATTCTCGGCCAGGAATCGGGCAAAGAGCATCCGGTGCCAGTGCTCATAGGCGCACTCGTGGATCAGTCGCTTGATGGACTGTGCGCCCTTGGGATCGCGCCCATCACCGAGCTGCCGTCCGTGCGCCCGGAGCCGATTGCGGAGTTGGCGTTCGTCGGCGCTGAGATGTGAGCCAGGTTCAGCGTTCCCGACATGCAACCGTTCCAAAGCGACCTTGGCCGCAGCCTCCGCCGTCCGCCGCGCCTGCTTGACGGCGGCTTCCAGGCGATTCCGAAGTTTGGTTTGGAGCGGGGGCATATTCAGGGCTTCGGAACCGGCACCACAATCTCAGAATGGAGTATGTTCCCTGCGGTCAGTTCACCGGCTTTGTCCTTCAGCAGAAGTTTCCTGACTTCGATCAAGAGTTGCTTCACACTGGCGAGGTCTCGCTTTTTTGCGAGGCACTCCGTCAACTGACAGCAAATGTCAGTAGGCAGCCATAGGCTTAATTCCCAGGCTTTGCGGTCGAAGTTTTCCCCGTTTGTTCCTTGGTTCCATCTGGCATACGCAAGCAGGTCGGCAATTTTTGCTGCTTGATCCCGAATCCTGATCTCGTCTCGGTAGTCCTCCAGTTTCTTGTCCAACTCGTGTTTGTAGTTCGTGAGCACTCTGTCGTATTCCGCCTTCACGGATGCTTCGATCCTAGCCTTGATCCAGGTGGAAGCTAGAAAACGAACCAAAGCGGCCAAGATGGCAATTACGCCAAGACCACCGCCAAGCATCCACAGCATCTCTTTGATCGTTAGTTGGATCATTTTGATTTCTCCTATTCGATGGCAACCGGGCCATTCTTCAGTCGATCTTCGATTTGCGTTTTCACCTTCTCCAGCCAAGGCTGAATTTCCTCAGATTTGCGGATGGTCACTGATGGCAGCTTCAGGTAGCTCACCTTGGGTTCGATCAGCTTGGCGGCATCGCGCTGTGCCTTTTGGAATCGCTGCGGCAGGGCATCGCATCGGGCCTGCCACATCTCCAGGCTCATGGCCTCCAGGCTGGTGATGACCTCCGCTTCGGTGCCGACTTTGATGCCGGGCACGGTGGTCAGGCCGTTCTGATCCAGAATGGATTGGCGTTGCTGGTCATTGAGCTTCGACCAGGCGTCCGACTGCTTCAAAGCAACCATGCCCTCCTGATGGAGTTGCTGGTAACACGAATGATGCGCGGTCAACTTTTCCCGGAGAACCTGGGTGAGCTTGTCGCACAATGGCGAGACCGGATCGGGATCGGCCAGAAGCTGGCGCTCGTTCGCGATGGTCTGCGCCTGCTGCCTGGCGTCTTCGGCCTCCGACAGCTTGGCGGCGTGACCGGCCAGATCGTTCAGGCTGTTCCAACGAGGCAGTCTTTCCTCAATGGACTTGGCGGTCTTGGCCCAATCGGTCAGGTTCTGCGTGAGGACATCGCGCTGCTCATAGAGCTTTACCAACTGTTCGTTGCCGGTGAGTGCTTTGATTTCCTTGACCGGAGTTAGGTTGGGCTTTTCCGGTCGCGGGGACTCGCCGCCAGCGGACTCGGCCAACTCGATGACTTTCACGATGAACTCAGGGGCAACTGCCGCCTCCTCACCCGGTTTGCGGCCCACCTGCGCGGCTTGAAAAAGTTTGCGGATGGCCAGCTTCTGCGCGGCGGAGATGGTGACGTGCTCAGTACGAAAATCGCAGATGCCGATCTTCGAGTGGTCGAGCTGGCGTGGATCGAACAACTGGCCATTCTGGGTCACGCGCAGATGACCGGTCACGGACAGCAGCACCAGGGCACCGTCAATCGCGTCCTGGGGCCAGCCGTATTGGCCGGAGGAAAACTGTTTACGAATCTCACTGCCCTTCTTCCCGGCGTTGACGAAAACCAGGATCACGGCACACACGGAATGCTTGTCAGGATCACCTTTGAAACCGAGCGCCTCCAGAGCATTGCTATCGCCCTTTTTCGCCCGTTCCACCACCTTCTCCCATCGGGGATCATCTGCCACGTCGAACTGCGGATACAGCCGCGTCAGCGCATTCTTGGCCGCTTGCTCTACGCGATCCTGAATGAATATCCCGGCGATCTCGTTTCCCCCGGCCATGAAGACCCGTGTGCCGTGGACGATCTCAGTGACGATGGCCTTGAGCTTGGTCTCGGCGACGTGTTTGCGTGTCTCGACGGCGGCGCGGGCCTCCAGTCCTTCGGGCGTGGTGGGCGTGCCCTTGATGTTCAGGGTTTCCTCGGCTGCTTTGAGGTTGGCGACGGACTTCTTGAGGTCGTCCGCCGACCGACGAGGAATGTAAACAAAAACGAGCGGGCTATCCGTGCCAGCCTTCTGGGCCTCGGCCACAATGGATTTTTCGTCCACCGTCCAACCATCGCGCACCCACACCGGCACGCCCTGGCCAGTGGGAATCGGCGTTTCGGTTCCGGTGAACAGCTCGACTTTTCGGGCGACCTTGCTGTTGCCCTGGATCACTTTCAGGTTCTTCAGATCGGCGCACTCGGCCCGGAGCAGGTCGGCTCGCTCGCTGGCGATGCGGGAGTCGTCGTTGACGATGCGGTTGAAATTCTTTTTGAACTCGGCGTCCCAACTGGCGCTCTCCGGCGTTTGAAGCCGGTATTCCTCGTCCACCACCATGAGCTGACCCGCCTGAACGAGGGACTGAAGTAGTTCGGGCACTTTCTTCCGTAACTCGGCGCTACCTCCTTTCAGGTCTTCGACCAGCAGATCGGCGATCACCTCCGCCGTGGCGCGGATGCCCAGATCGGCCCCGGCCTCACGGGGTAGTTTGTTGATGAGGAAGACCAGGGCGCAAATCCGGGCGCTGAGCTTCCCGTCCGCGTTGCCGTCATCCAGCTTGCGGATCATCTCATCAATTTTTGGCTGGAGAATCCCGGTCTGAAGCAGATCAGTGGCTTTGACCCAGTAAATGAAGTCACCGCCCACGACCGTCTCGACGCTGCGGTCGGCGTAAGTGCGAACCGACTCGTAAACAATTCCGAGCTGGTTGCGGAGTTGAGCTGCCGTACCGGCCACATCCACAGCCCGGAGCACGCGCTCCCAAAACCGTCGCCGGATCGGCAGCAGGGGATAATCGGGAACGTAAGCGGACTCGTCTTCCGACCGATACTCAATCTTCGTGCCGTTCAGGTGCCGGGTCACTTCGCCTTCGTGATCGGAAATGATTTTCTTAATCGCAGCGGTTTTGTCCGGCTTCTTCGCCGTGATGACCTTGCGGATGACGGCCTCAACGTCGGTGTCGCTGAGTTGGATCGCCACACGGAAGCGGTCACGGAGTTTCTGAAGTTGAGGCGTGCCGCTCAGGGCGGACTGACCGGTGGCGACGATGAGTACCCGGCTGTTGAGTTGTTTGCTGCACGCTTCGACGACCTCCTGAATTTGCAGGCTGCGGTCACTGTCGTCGCCGATGAACTGTTGAACTTCATCGAGCACGACCAGCGTGCAGGGCAACTGGCCCTTGACCGTAAGGGCTTCACGCATGGCCGAGAGCATCTCGTCGATGGTGATGTCCTTGACGTTGGGAAATTGTTGTGCGAGCGACTTCGAGATGTCGCTGGTGGATGCGCTCAGACCTTCATCCACGAGGGCCTTGTGCAGCACCGGTGATACCCACAGGTTGTTCAGTTCCTTCGCGAAGTCGCGACCAGCTTTCTCAACTCGACCCTTAATCGCGTCCAGTTTCCCGTTGTCCCGAAGCCACATCACAAACCGGGCGACCGGATATTTCGGCGGCAGCCCGACCGACCTGAAGATAATGTTAAGCACCGAGAGCCGCACGTTATCGCCCAACTCGCCGCGCAGGGTGCCGGACGCGGCGTGCAGACCACCGAGGCGCTTTCCTGCCGTGGTCAGTTCCTTCAGCAGGTCGGTGACTTCGGCGGACAGGTTGGTCAACCCCCTCGCCCTGGCTTTGTCTTCAGGAAACTCGAAGTCGTTCCAGAGGTAGCGCAGGATTTTTCCCAGGTGCGATTTGCCAGAGCCGTAAAAGCCGCTGACCCAGGCTGCCGGTTGCTCCGGGTGATCCAGGTTGCCGAGGAACGTGCGGAGGATTTTCTCCAAACCTTTGGCGTATTCCCCCTCGCAGACGAAAGTCTTCAGCTCGAACCGCAGCGTCTTCAATTCCTCTGGCGTCACCACGTCCTTCACGAACGCCACGCCGTTGTTGAGCAGTTGGAGGCTCTTGGGGTTGGTTGAGAAAAGTTCGCCGAGGTTCATGTTTTGATTGTTCCTTCTTCTGCCGTGATTGGCACGGCGAGGTAATTCCAACCCTCGCGTGCATCCAAAAACCGGTACGTGTTGTTCTCGTGCTCGCCGGGAAAAAATATCAGCAGCCGCCCACGGATGGCGGATTCAACTTGGGACACCAACTCGGAGGTCTTCAAGAACCCGAACAAGCTGGCTACGCCGTAGATGGCAACGACCGTGAATTCGTCCGCTTTCGGCGAGGTCAACACGTCGGTCACCTGCCGAACCATCGCTTCTTTGAAATCGTCCACCACGGGAGATTCTCCCTCCAGGTGCTCCGGGGTCTCAAAATAACCTTCGCGGTATTCATGATGCGAGAGCCACTGGGCGAAGGCATCCGTCAGATCAATCGTGATCCACCCGTGCTTGGTACGCTTCGTCGAAATCTCAAACTCATCCAGCCGTCTGCGGAGCCGTCGCTCCTCAGCCTTGTTGTAAACGGCAAACCAAACGCGCTGCGGCCCCGCGAGGTTGCGTTCCCACGGGAGCGAGACGCGGGTATCGTAGTTCTGGATTAAGCGTTCAATTTGGCTCATGTGACGCTTGGATTTCCTTCGGGGTTAAGAGCTGGCGGAAGTTGATTTCAAAAATGTTGCCCGCGCCTTTGAAGTCCAACCAACCGCGCTTCGCTGCTTCCTGGGCCAGCCGGATCACTTGGTCACGCGGCACATCGAGAAGTCGCGCCCAATCACTTTCAATCAGGAGTTGGCCATGCAGGCCGCACACGTAGCCGAGAGCGAGCGCGTAAGCGGCGGTCGCTGGCGTGACCAGGGGCCGGGTGCGGACTTTGTGAGTCCTGCCTTTGAAAAAACCAGCTCGTGCCCACGAAGCGGCGACATTCTGCGCCAGCGAGAGCGTCATGGACTCGCTGAAGCGGCCCGGCAGCTCGCGGTTGAAAAAGTTTACAAAGTCTTCGCTCGTCAGCGTCTCGCCTGGTTTTGTCTCCAGAACTTTCTTGACCGACAGCCGGAGCAGGGCATCCCGCGCCTGGGCGCAAAGCAGAGCGAGCATCGGACGGCCTGCCTGGTCGGCGCTCCAGAAATAGCGGAGCAGCCGGAAGACGGTGGCATCTTGATCGAGGGCGTACAGATCGGCCAGGTGCCGGGCGGTCAGCCAGCGGTTGCTGGTGGTGCGCTTACCGAGCACGTTTTCTTCGACGATCAGCCGATTGAAGTCTTCCCGTTTCGATCCCGTTCGCGCAGCCACCAAGAGCGTTGTGAGATCGGCCAGCATCATCGTCCGGGCCGTGTGCGCACCGCCGACGCCGACCTTAAAGCCAAACTCCGTCTTCAGCTCGCCCAGGTTGCCTGGGCTGCTGGACGTGCTCGTTGCCGATTTGCGGATGCCTTTCATCGGGGTTCAACCTGAATCAGATCATCAATCCAAACACGAGGCTCGCCGATGCGCTGGTCGCGAATCTGGATGAAGCTCTTGACGTAGTGGCTGTATTGCCCAACCAGTTGATCGCGTAATCGAAAGACGTTCATGTCGAATCCCCAATCTGCCTGCTTGCCATGTTTTGAGCAAAAACCGCTGGCCCGTAACGACTCGCGGTTTGGGAAGACTAGCAATTTTTTTGAGAACGCCGCAAGGAACCAGATGCTGCCACTCCGGCACAAGCTTCGGCGGCGTCACCGATCAGTTTACCGACAACCACCAGTTTCTCGTTCCATGAGCGTGTCGGCTTACACGAAGGGCGGCAGGAAGGAGGCAGGCGGCGGGCAGTTGCAAAATGGAATTCCACCGATTTTTTGCTTCTCCCAATACAAATCAACTGTGGCCTTTCGGCATGTCAGAGAATGGTCGACCAGGTGCTTATCTGGGCCACTCGCTAATGCGATTCCACCAGTAGTCGAGGCGCTCTTGGTATTGGCGAGGTTTCTTCATTCGCTCAACCAGCGACTGACTGCCAAGCGACTTATCCGGCCACAGGTGCAGATGTTTCTTGATGCCAAGTTCTTTCGCGAGTTCAGAAACGGTGTGCAACGCTTTTACTGCGTAGTCCTGCCAGCTTTCACGCGTCGCGAAGACTTCCGTCTGCAAGCGCACGCCTGTTTCCGCTGCTTGTTCCTCGATTCGCGCCACGTTCTCGGCCCGAATGTTGATGGGTTCGTGAAAAATAGTGATGGGCTTCAGTTCACCTACCGCTTCCAGCGTCGCACGCAGGTCAGCTTCGTCGCATTCTGGGTAGGTAGGTGCCATCGCCACATAGACGTGCAGACCTGCTTCCACAGCGGCTATCAATGTTGCTAGTCGTTGAGATGGCGCTGGCGCTTTCGGCTCATACACCTTGGCCAGATCGTTGCGCAACGTGGGCAAACTCATGCCGAACACGAGGCGTTTGCCGAAGCTCTTGAACAAATCGAAGTCCGCCCGTGCCAGCGGGCTGCGCGTGAGGACGCGGACATTGAGCGTGGATTGATCGCGGATCAGTTCTAGCGAACGGCGGACGAGGAAACGGGAGTGCGCGGCGAGTTCGCGTTGCCGTGCGGGATCGGGATGGCGGATGACCTGATACGGGTCGGTCGTGCTGCAATAAATCACCGCACGATTACCGTCGGGTTTGAGTTTTTTACGGGGTGTGTTCTCGGCGGAGCGCAGTGAGGCAAGGAACTTCTGTTCGTCCCACGGCCTAAGCAAAACATAATTACCCCATTCGGCGTCCGGGTCGTTCACGCCGTATTCCGCGAGCTTCGCCCCCTGTTTGATCGTTGCCGCGCTCGGCACGTAGCAAAACCGGCACGCATGGGAACATCCAACTGCAACATTGAACGCCCAATTTGACAGACTCTTGTAAACAAAGTGATTTTCCGCAATGACTGCGGGGGCGTGCCAAAAATCTACTGGCTGTTTTTCAATCTGTTCCAGAATCATATCTTCTCTGCAAAATGAACCATGTCGCCATCTTCAGTCCCGCTCAAACTTAGCCATCCATTTGCCTCGCACTGTCGCAACGCCTTAATCCATTCGTGGCGAGTTGTCCGCCATTTGAAACTGTTGACGATTTCACCCAGCAAGTCGCGAAGTTGAACACTCTTGTTCTCCCATCGCTTGTGCAAAATGATGGCAGGAACTTCCATTGTGATGTCCGACACCTTCTCAGCTTCAGCTTGCTTTGCAAGCTGCTCATCGATCTGAAAGAAAGTCTGCTGCTTCGGAGTTCCTCCAAACAGTCCAGCATCTCCAGAGAGCAATTTTTGGTAGGTGCGTTCCGCTTTTGCCATGAAGTTTGCCATGTGAGTGTAACCGTCAGCAAACTTGCAGAAATGAACCAAATAGTAGCGATGACCACCGGTGGCGGGATTCCGAATCGGATAGTTCAAACCAAAAGTGAAGGAAGTCTGTCGCTTTACCTCCGCTTCGTAGCCCTCAATGAGCCGGTCACGCATTTCCGAATCCGAACCAAGAAGTGATTCGCGTAGTACTTGTTCTGCTGCTTCCTCATCAGTGAGTTGTTTGACGCGAGCCGAGAGGCCGACAGCAACCTTTCGATGCTTTTCTTCAAGGTTATCGAGGTTGTTTGCCGACCACATGATTAAGCGCTTTACGCGGGTGTCGTCGTATCGAACTAACGCTTCTGTTTTCCCTTGGCGATTCCCCAATGTTTTCAAAGTTGAGATTTCAGCCCCCTGGGTTCCGAACGGGTCGATAAAGAAAAATGCCGTTTGGCTGCCGATTAGTTTGAGTATTTCAGGGAGCTTATCCTGGAACGTGCCTTGAAGGTTGGTGACGCAATGATTATACGGCGCAGTTGCTTTCGTCAGGTTCTCGAATGTCTCGGAGTCAGCCTCGACATTGATGCAGTGCAAGAGTCCCTGACGGCTCTTCTGTGGTGGCTCGGCTGCGAGCTTTGCGGCGATTAACGCTGATCCCTCGGTACCGTCTTCCAGTCTTCCTTGGCCTGCGAAGCCATCAACGTAATAAACGCGATCACCAAATTTCCCAAGTTTGCCAAGAAACAAAGACAGATACGTTCCGACGATCTGGTGCTTGATTTGGAACCACGCTTTCCGCTCTTTGTGGAAACTGGATGCCATATTTAGGCATGTTCTTATCAGGCAGGGTCAGACAAATACAGCCCAACCTTACGGACTCCCCCTGATTCATGGGTGCGTGCCGCGAGTGATGGTGGGGCGTCCGAATCGTGTGCCGCAGGGCAAATGGCTGACTTGGTGCTTCCGGTCGTTCTCGTGAGTGCCGTCTGAGTGCCGCCTGAGTGCCGTCGAGTGACGTTTATCTGGTGGAAATGGGTGGGAATGAGGTAGAATGACGACGGACAATAAAAACCGCTCAAACGCACGCAGAGCCTGTAACTACAGGGATTTGAAGGTGGTGGTAGGTGATGGATTCGAACCATCGAAGGCGTAAGCCAGCAGATTTACAGTCTGCCCCCGTTGGCCACTTGGGTAACCTACCACGCAAAGGCCGCAGATTAAGCCACACTGCCGAATCCTTGTCAACCGGCGTGACTTTCCCTAGTTTGCTCCGATGTTCGACTCTTTAAGCGGTAAACTCCAGAACGCCTTTCGCAATCTGCGCGGGCTCGGCAAAATTTCCGAGGCGAATGCCGGCGAGGCGCTCCGCGAAGTCCGCCAGGCGCTGCTGGAAGCCGACGTAAATTTCAAGGTGGCGCGCGATTTCATCGAGCGGGTCCGGATCAAAGCCCTCGGAGCGGAAGTCGTTCAGAGCGTCCAACCCGGCCAGCAGATCGTCAAAATCATCCATGACGAACTCGTGGACTTGCTCGGCTCGACCAATGCCGCGCTGAACGTCACCGGCAATCCCAGTTGCATCCTGCTGGTCGGTCTCCACGGTGCGGGCAAGACTACTTCCAGTGGGAAGCTGGCCGGCCTGTTGCTCAAACAGGGTCGCCAGCCGTTGCTCGTGGCGGCGGACGTGTATCGCCCAGCGGCGATGGACCAGCTCGAAACCCTCGGCAAACAACTGAACATTCCCGTTTTCTTGAAGCGCGGCGAAACCGACGTCTTGCGCATTGCCCGGGAGGCCCTCGACTTCGCGAAGGCGAATCACCGCAACACGATCATATTCGACACGGCGGGCCGACTGCAAATTGACGAGCCGCTGGTGCAGGAACTCGTGCACCTGCGCGATCTGGTGAAGCCGCAGGAAATTCTTCTCGTGCTCGACGCCGCCACCGGGCAGGAAGCCGTGAACGTCGCGACCCACTTTGATTCGGCGCTGCAAATCACCGGGGCGATCCTCACCAAGCTGGATGGCGATGCCCGCGGCGGTGCGGCCCTCAGCCTGAAGGCCGTAACGGGCAAGCCCATCAAGTTCGCAGGCATGGGGGAGAAACTCGACGAGTTCGAGGCGTTTCACCCCGAACGCATGGCGTCGCGGATTCTGGGGATGGGCGACGTTGTCAGCTTGGTGGAAAAGGCGGCCGCGGCGGTCGACGAGGACGACATGAAGCGCATGGAAGAGAAAATGCGCAAAGGCCAATTTACGCTCGAAGATTTTCTCGATCAATTGCGCCAGATGAAAAAACTCGGCCCCCTGGAGAACATAATGAAGATGTTGCCCGGCGGCGCGGAAGCCTTGAAGGGGGCGGACATCGGGAAGCAGGAAAAGGAATTCAAACGCATGGAAGCGATGATTTGCGGCATGACACCCAAGGAGCGCCAGACACCGCAGATCTTGAACGCCAAGCGCCGCATCCGCGTGGCCAAGGGCAGCGGCGTGACCGTGACCGAGTTGAACACGATGATGAACAAGTTCGCCCAGATGCAGCAAATGATGAAAAAGATGGGCAAATTCCAGAAGATGATGGGCCGGATGGGCGGGGCGATGCCGGGAATGATGGGGCGGTGATACCTTAGTTGGGCAATCACACCATGAACGCGGCCAGCATTCTCAACGAACTCGGTGGGGACATCTATCAGCCTCCGCTTTCAGAAGTTCGTTGCGAAAGGGATTACCCGGATCTCGCGAACCCGCTTCATCTAACTGTCCTTCTCATTGACTGTGATACGGAGGTCGTCATAAATGGAATGCTTGGTTTTCTCGAAAACCTCACAGGTCGCAATATTCAGCAGACAAAGGAGGCTCTGCAGTTGATCGGCGCAACCAAGCACGCGGCGCTTCTTGATTTGGTTCAGGATTGCATGACCAAGCACGGCGTGACGTGGGAGCGACTTCGTGGTGATTTTGAAGGGACCGCCGAGTACCAGATTACTTCCTTCCACCAACTGCATGGAGAGGAGCTTGAGGTATTTGGGCAGGAGGTCTGCTCGCTGACGCGAAGTTTCTCCCTATTCAATGAGCACAATTCTACCGAGGACGTCCACGGTGGTTTGTGCAGGTATTTGGACGATCGGTTGACCGGTCTCCGGCAGGAGATTGACAAGCGGAAAACCCCAAGCGCTGCATCGAACGATGGCTCCACACAGCGCTAGGCAATTCGGGGCGACTGAGGAGACGACATCGGTGAACTGAACGTTCGGGGCTTCAGAAAGTGCATTTCTAACGCTCCACACATCCCGGCGCTTGCATAGCCAACCGCACACGCCTCGTGTCTGCGTTTGGCTGCACTTGATCCGTGCGGCACGAAATTGTTAGAGTTGCATCGTGCCGCCCGAACCCCGCCAACCTTCTCCGAAGTCTCCGCGCATCCTGATTGTGGATGACGACGCCGGGCAGCGTAGTCTCCTCACTTCGTTTCTCAAGAGTCAGGGCTTCGACACGGTGACTGTGGACTCCGGGGAACTCGCGTTGAAAACGCTGCGAACCGCCGAGTTCAGCATGATGATTTCGGATGTGCGGATGCCGGGCCTTTCGGGTTTGGAAACCTTGCGCCGGGCGCGGGAGGAACATGCCGTCTTGCCGGTGCTGCTCGTCACGGCCTACGCGGATATCCGCGAGGCGGTGGGGGCGATGCGCGACGGCGCGGTGAATTATCTCGCCAAGCCGATTGATCTCGATGAGTTGCTCGCGACGGTGCAACGCGCGACCGGGGTGACCCATTCGGCACCGGTCAATTCGGACGCGGAACGGCCGCTGCCCGCCCACGTCATCGCCCACAGCCCGCTGATGCAGGCGGTGTTTCATGATGCGTCCCTGATTGCGCCGTCGGAGAGCCGGGTGTTGATCACGGGCGAAAGCGGCGTGGGCAAGGAAGTTTTGGCGGATGTGATTCATGGCTGGAGCGCGCGGGCAAGCGGGCCGCTGGTGAAAGTGAATTGCGCTGCCATCCCGGAAAACCTGCTGGAGACGGAATTGTTCGGGCACGAGAAAGGCGCGTTTACGAGCGCGGTGGCGCAACGGATCGGACGCTTTGAGGAAGCCAACGGCGGAACCATCTTTCTGGATGAGATCGGGGACATGTCGCCGCCGTTGCAGTCGAAACTGCTCCGGGTCACGCAAAACGGGTGCTTCAATCGTGTCGGCTCCAACCGCGAGTGGCAGTCCAATGCGCGCATTCTGGCCGCCACGAACAAAAATCTGGAGGAACAGGTCAAGGCCGGCAGTTTTCGCGAGGATTTGTTCTACCGGCTCAACGTCGTGGAATTGAATCTGCCGGCGTTGCGGGAACGGCCGGAGGATGTCTTGCCGCTGGCGAATCTTTTCCTCACCGAGTTCACGCAAGGGAAGGCGCGATTTTCATCAGCGGTCGCTGCCGGGCTGGCGCGTTACGCGTGGCCGGGGAATGTGCGCGAATTGCGCAATGCGATGGAACGGGCCGCCTTGTTGTCGCGCGGCGAATTGATTTTGCCGGAGCATTTGCCCGCGCGGTTGCGGGCGGCCGTGGAAACTCCGGCCCCGGCGGAAATGCCGGATGCCGTGCGACTGGAGGAGATTGAGCGACAGGCGATCTTGCAGGGATTGCGGGACCATCAGCAAAACCGCACGGAGACGGCCAAGGCCCTGGGCATCAGCCGCCGCGCTTTGACCTATAAATTGCAGCGATTTCGCGAGCAGGGGTTTGAAGTGTAGCGTCGTAAATTGCCATCGCCTCGGATCCAAATCGCGGCTTTGGCGAGTGCGGCAATTTTGTGGACGGCCGGGGAACAGGCGAACCATTGCTGCGGTTCGGTCGAAGCCGCCATTCAGCGCGCAGCCCCAATTCTAAGAACAGGAGTGTTCGGCCAGAAACCAAGTTAAGAAAGAATGGCATTGATATTTTGAAGCAAGGACGACATTTTCAGGCAGCACCCAATGAACCAGCCCGCGAAAAAATCCCCAGCTTGGAAACGGTTTCAGCCAGCCTTTACCCTCATCGAATTGCTGGTGGTGATCGCCATCATCGCCATCCTGGCTGCGATGCTGTTGCCGGCCCTGGCCAAAGCCAAGGCCAAGGCGCAACAGACCGCCTGCCTCAATAACCTGCGCCAAATCGGAATCGCCACCGTAATGTATGTGAACGAATATCAAAAATATCCCGGCTGCATCAAAGTTCCGGAATTCAATTATGTCTGGCCGCTCCGGCTGTTCACGCAGATGGGCACCAACCGGGCCTCCTTCTGGTGTCCGGCCAATAAACCGGAGTTTCAGTGGAACACCAATGTGAACAAGTCGCTCAATGGGAGGCTCGATTTCCTGACCGCCTCGGGCAATGGCGTCGGATTCAGCTACGGTTACAATGACTGGGGCATCGGCCCAGTCACCCCGAATCTCGCGGCCCAACTGGGTCTCGGGGGCGATATCAACCCGCCGACGCAACCCGAAATGCCGGAGAGTCGCGTCAAAGCGCCCGCCGACATGATCGTGCTCGCCGACAGCAAGTCGGACCGTTCGTGGGATGGGAATATTGATCCTAAAGAGAGTGACCAGTGGCCGGCCAAACGACATAATGGCCGCTGTGTGCTGATGTTTGCCGATGGTCACGCCGAGTCGGCGCGGCGTAGCGATGTCGTGAACCCCAAGGACGATAAATGGCGTCGCCGCTGGAACAATGACAACCAGCCGCACCCAGAGGTGAACTGGACGGGCGACAACGGCACGAGCCCGGATTAGCGCAACCAAGCCCGTCTTTTCAAAGTCGCAAGTATTTCCCCAAGTCCCCGCATCGAGCCGGCGACTCAACCGCACTGCGGCAAGCAGCGGTGCCGCCCAGCGCGTTGGGGTCAGCGTATCGACGATTTGGATCTGATTGCGTCGTCGCGGGGTAAAAAACTATTTCTTCGCGGGGCCTGCCAGCTCATGGACGGTGCGAAGGATATTTTCCTCAATCGTCGGCGCCCACGGTCCATGATGTCCGTAATAGATCATCGACTCGGCCCCTTCGTAGCCGCCTTCGCGCAAAACCCGGAGCGAAGGGATGTACGCGCACACGTCGTTGGCATACCCGATCACCCACGTTCGTTCCCGGCCCAGCTCGTATTTCAGCCGTAAGGAGTAATCCACGACCACTTCACCACCCAGGGCGATCATCTGCATCCCGTCCGCAAACTGCCAGACTTGGACCGGATAGGGATAAGTCGTTGGCAACTCGCCTTTCTCGTCCAGCGTCTTGAGGAGCACCTTGGCACGACGCTGAATATAAATGTTGAGATCCAGCAGCTGTTTCTCAACTTCAGTGCGCGTGGGCGGCGGACTCAGACCCAGAGAAACCTCCTTGAACGCGACGCGGATCGGCCCCATGAGTTCGGTCAAGGGCTGCTTCACCACCGCCAGGACCGCTTCGGCCAGTTCCGCGCCGTACTTCTGCGCCAGCTCCACGGTGCCGCGGGGGAGCGGGTTGGCGTCACCGCCGCAGCCGCAAACAAACAATGCGGTGGCGCCGGGCAGTTTCGCTTCGAGGTACGCTTGGGCGAACCCGGCATAATCACCGGAAAATTTTTGCAGATTCAGGGTGGTGTTGTGGCAGGCATAACCATGCACCACCGCTTTGATCGAACCGTCCGGACGCGAGACTTTCAGCACGGGAACATCATGGTCCACCGGTCCGATGGGATTCGATGCATTGATGACGCCGCCGAGCGTGTATTGCCGGCGATTCACCGCAAAGCCCGCCCGCCCGACGCCCCATTCCACCCGGCCCGGCTGCAGGTCCTTCAAAGCGCCTTCAATGGCTTGGAGGAAAAGTGTAGGCAAGGTCTTGGAATACTCCACCAGCAAACGCGTTTGCGTTTCATCCAGGCCATACATGTGTTGCAAACGATCCTGGAGCACGGGTCCGGAGTGGGTGTGCGAAACCGTGACCATGAGTCGTTCGCGCGGCAACTCGAATTTCTCCCGCGCCCGCCGCGCCACTTCATTGACGAGGGCGGCGGGCACCCCGATCAGGTCGCTCGTCACCAAGACCGTGCGGGCGCCGGTTTCGTCTTCGATCGCCAGCGCCTTGGCATAGAGATCATGGAGCTTGCCTTCCGACGGCTTGCTGCGGGCGGCGTAGCCCGCCAACCACATGTCTTGTGTTGGCGTGATGACGACCTTACCGACGCCGACCTTGAATTCTCCCGCCGCTGACACGAGCGCGGCGGATACCAGACCAATCACGGCGAGAGCTAAACCAGTCAATGTCTGCGTGCTCATGAATTGCGATTGAAAACGGGGTTAACCCGGTCGGGCCCCGCGTTGCGGTTTGGAATGCCGCCACTCGGCTAGCAAGGTTCGCAGCGCCGCGATAAAGGCCAGCGGCTGGTCGAGCAGCAAATGGTGGTTCGCTTCCGGGATGGCGGCAAAGGGCACACTCCGGTCCAGCACCTGGAACATGTAATCCACGACCGCCTGCGAGAATAACTGACTGTTTTCGCCGTAGATCACGCCGACCCGACACACCAGGTTGGATAGGTCCTCGGACATGTTACCAATCTTGAAATCCTGAAACAGCCGGTCGTCAAATTTCCAACTCCAGCCGCCCGCCACCTGACGCAGGGAATGGCGGGCAATATAATCCAAAATAAATGCATTCTCGCACGACTGCGCCGGCACGAGGCGGAAGCGCGCGAGCGCAGTTTCGAAGTCGGGATAAATCTTCTTCGGTTGGATCGGGGAATATTTGGGGTCGCGTTCCCATTCGTAGTCCGGCGGCCGGACGGGCGCGTCCACCAACACCACCCCGGTGAGCTGACGGCCAAAAACCAGTCCCGTTTTCAGCGTCACAAAACCGCCGAAACTGTGTCCGATGATGACCGTGTCGTTCTTGAAACCGGCATCCGCGCAGACACTGATCAATTCCTGGGCAAAATTTTCGGAGGAGTAACTCGGACGATGACCACTGTCGCCCATGCCGCTCAGGTCAATCGCCGCGACGCAATTGTGATCGGTGAAGTACGGCGCAATGAAATCCCACCAATGGGCATGCGCACCGCTGCCCGCCACCAACAGCACGCCCGGCTTGGCCGGGTTGCCCCAGCGGAGATAATGAATCGGACAACCCGCCACCGGCACGATTCGATCTTCGCGTGGAGTGGATACGGCCCGCTGGAACCAACCGGGCGCTTCAAGGATGTTCTGGCTCATCGGATAACAGGCTTTGACCCATCGGCACGCGGGAATAAAGGAACAGATTGACGGCTAAAGCAACCCTGATGTCGCGGGCAAGCATCTGGACGCGACCGTCAGATCTGATTTGGACTTAATCTTAATCGTAATCTTACTCTTGATCTGCTCGGTAAGGCTCGCCGCTGCGCTGCGGAGAGGGAGATTAAGATTACGATGAAGATTAGGATTAAGAACTGAAGCCTGCCGGCCCATTTCGCTCACCGTCAGCGGGCGGCACCAGGATCACGGCCGCAACAACTGGGAGTGCAATTTGAGCCATTGCTCGGCCGCGCGATAATCCGGGCAAACCATTTCCACCTGGCGCCAGAATCGTGGCGAATGGTTCATCTCCCGAAGATGCATCAATTCATGGAGAATTATGTAATCGCAGACGAACGGCGGGGTCTGGACGAGCCGCCAGTTGAGCGAGATCGTTCCGCGCCGGGAACAAGAACCCCAACGCGAGCGCTGATTGCGTACGGTCACGCGGCGCACCGCCAGTTGATGGCCGGCCGCGAATTCCAGCACGCGCGGCGGCAGTTCGCGTTCTGCCAACCGGCGCAAATGTCCTTCGATAACTGGCCGCAGGTCTGCCGCAAGATTTATCCCGGTCAACTTTTCCGGGCCGAAGCAAACCGTCGGCTCGCCATGGGCCGCCGCTTCCAGTCGGGTTAGTTCGCCGCGGAATAATATTTCCGAGCCCGGCCGCCATTCCATTGGTGCCGGCGGCGGGGCGGCGGGGCGGTGCAGTTGCGCCTCGAGCCAGGCCAGATTCCGCTGGACGAAACGCCGCGCTTCGGAAACAGAGCCGCCGCGCGGAATGGTCACCCGCGCCGTGCCATCGGGGCGGAGCCGCAGCACATAACGCCGTGCCCAAGGATTGCGGATCAGCAGCAACGGAACGCGTTTGCCTGCCACCACCAGCGCATCGCCCGGTGCGGGCGGAATCAGAAAATTAAACCAGGAGCGCATGGGGGCGACGATCGTCACCGACGGGCAAACCAAGCGTAAAGTAGTCCGAGCCAAACCAGAAAGCTGCCGGCATATTTGAGCTGGAACGACTGCTTGGAGGTCTTTTGGCGCAAGATCAGCATGGCGAACAGCCCCCCCAGCCAGCCCCCCAG
>JANXWY010000323.1 GCA_025350905.1 Verrucomicrobiota bacterium | reverse complement strand
CCCCCAACCCCGAGGCCGGTCTTGGCTTCGATCTGGGCACTGATCCAGCCCGCGGTGCTGGAATCCGCCGCACTGAACACGGTCCATTTTAGGGCGAGGTCAAACGTGTAGAAGCCCAGCACATTGTCGCCCTGCATGACGTCGGTCAGGTTGACGAAGGTGGCTGTTTGCGCCAGCGAGTAACGTAGCCCGTAGGCGGACAACCAATATTTTCCCTGCTGCACCAGAGCATCCAATGGGGTCGAAGGAATCAGCGGATTGGGGCGAAAGGCCGTATTGCCGTATTCATCCTGGGCGGCCAGATACGACCGGAGGTGCGACTGGGCCGCGGGGAAGAATTCAAAAGTGTCCTGACTCGCCCGGTTTTCGTGCAAGCGCTGCAGCACCGCTTCCGGAAGCTTGGTGCCGCGTGCGGGGTTGGGGATCTGCGCGTTCAACCCCATGTCGGCGGGCGGCAGCAATCCCGCTGGCACCTCATTGGTCGGCACTTGGACGAGGCGACCCAAACTGCCGGTCAGCAATACCTCGCCGGCGGCGGTGTTGGTTGGGCTTTGGTCGGCAGCGGGAGTGTTCAAAATTGCCGCCGCGAGGAAGCCGAGGACGAGAGTTCGCAATATCGATCGGGCCGAGTTCATAAGCGATGCGCAGTCACAGGGTTTCAATTTGGAATCAACGAATATTTTCCAGCATCCGGAACAGCGGCGAAAAATCAAGGGCCGGATTCCGTTCGCCGCCTTCCGGGGGTAACCTGGGACACATGAAATTAAGCGCCGCCCTGAACCGAGCGGTCGCCGGTTTCAATCGTGGCGACATCGGTCAAGGTCAATTGACCTGCACCACGCCGGGTGGCTGCCAGGTGCCGGTGCCGGGCGGGAGAATCGAAGGCGGCGTTGCCTTCGGCCAGTAGAGGCGCATGACCAGGTAGATCAGATCGTTGGGCGCCGGCAGCCAGTTCGATTCCTTGTCCGCTCCCGGCGATGCTTTCTGGAGGTAAAGCGTGAGCGAGCCGTCCACATTCATTTTCATGCCCGGGAGCATGGGCGAATTGATAAGGTAACGGTTGATGGGGTTCTCGATCAGGAGCTGGCTCTTGCCATCGTACATCGTCACCGACCAGAAGGCATTGACGGGCGGAAGCTGTCCCGCGGGGAAGGTGAGCGTGTAGTTGTGTTTGCTGCCGTCGAGCGGCTGACCCGTGAGGTCGACTCGGGTCATGGGGTACGTCGCTTCGACGGCGTCGTTGCCATAGATGCCGGCCTTGGCGGCGGCGGACCGCAGGAGCCAGTTGCCATGGTAAAAGGCCCGATCGCCCTGCGCGGAGCTCACGTTCCACCCGTTGATCGGCTGGCCGAGGTTGCGGACCGCTTGCTCGACTTTCGCCTCGCCGTTCTTCATGCCGAAACCCACTTCGAGCTTGTGCTCGAGGGAAAGATTCTTGAAGGCAAATTTCTTGCCGGGGCCGACGCCGATGCGCGCGAGCTTCGCGCGGATGGCCTTCTCTTGCGGTCCAGCCGGGGCGAACTGCAATGCGAAGTCGAGGTAGTCGAAGAAACCCGTCTTCACCATTTCCTTGTTGATCTTCGGGAAGTTGATAACGGGCGCGGGGGGTGGGGCCGGCTGTTTCAGAAAAGCCGAAAGCGGTTGCGCTTGGTAGCCGGCCTGGACCTTGACCACGTTGGGCATGTCCTCTGCCTTGAAAAGCTGGGTGCGAAAGATCGTCAGCGAGAACTGCGTGGACGAACGGAACACCTGTTTGATCCCGACCGGCGTTGCGCCTTTCCAGTCGGGGCCCACCACCAGGTAGTCGCCGGCTTCGGAGCCCGTCGCGCGACTCCCGATGTAACCGTAGTTGAAGGTATTGCCATCGCAGAGTTGCACCGAGTAATAGCGTGCTTTGTCGACAGCGGGGACCGAGATCACCATGGGTTCGGCGCGCAGGTCCAGCCAGAGCATCGAGTAAGGCGTATCGCTGTTGGGGGTGACGACCGCCGTGTCCCTGGGGGTGAAGACGCGGGCCTCGTTGTAGATCTGATTGAATGGGGCCTTGTATTGTCCGGAGTTCGTGTCCACGCAGAACTCGTACATCACCGCATAGTTCATCACGAGCGGCAGACCGTAAATGAAGCCGGCTTCGGCGAGGCCTTTGGTTTCGGCAATGCCGGGTTGGACTTTTTCCATTTGTTCGGCTTGCGTCACCGCATCGTTCTTCGAGGCGCATCCAGTAAGGACAATTGCGGCGAGGCTGATGCTGAGCGCGCCGACGGACGAGCAGAGTGGTTTTAGGGCTTGCATGATCGGGTTCTTGTGGCGTTCTAAGGTTCGGCTTATTTCGGAAACAGCAACTGCCCGGCAACACGCCGTCGCCCGGTTGATTCTCAATTTCATCGCTCCGCGTTGAAGCTGCCCAACTCGGTTGGCCGCGCCGGCGACAGCTTGAGCCGTATGATCATGGCTTGGTGCTCGGTTGCCAGGCTCCGGAATTGATCTATTGATGCCAAGTGGAGCTGTGGCGATCAGGGTTTGTTCGGGTGCTTTTTTCGGATCCTGTGGTCGGCGGGCGGAAAGCTCCACCCGCGCTCCGCGTCCGGCTCCACGGTCAGGCGCTGCCGCTGCCCCAGGCAAGCTCACACCGTGCGACACCGGGCCGGCGGTCGACGGATTCAGCGCCGCATGGGCACCACCATCGCGCCGGGCCAGACGCCCCACGCATTCCAACCGGGTTCGGAATTTAATTCCGCCGCCTGCAGTTGGTCCTCGGCCATTTGCTTCTGCAACCGGAGCTTCTGGTATTCCTGATATTGCGGCTGCTGGCCTACGTAGGCCACCTGCTTGGCTGCATCCGGATAAACAAAATAAGTCTTGCCGGCTCGTTGCACGGTCGTGACCTTGCCCGCGGGAAGGGTTTTGAGATGGGCTTTCTGTTCGGGGGTCGTCGCCGGCATGATCTGAAAGCCCGCCGCCGAGAGCAGGCTTTCCGTCTGTTTGGTGGTCGAACAGCCGGTCGCGAGGGTTATCAGGGCGGCCAGACTGAAAAGGCTGAAGAGGTTTTTGGCTCGGATCATAATCGTATGGTGGTTGGCTATTGAATTATTTTCGATTCCGTCGCGCGTAAATTGTCCCGATCCCCAACTGAGTGCAAGCCGATTGTCGGCGACCGGCCGCCGCCGAGGCGACGAAAGGTCAACCCCACCAGCAGCGCCACGAATCCCAAAACCGCGATCAGCACCAGGCCTAAACGGAAGGCGTGATTCACCACCGCCTTGCCGTCCACGGCGGCTTGCTGGCTGAGCTGGGTGACGACCGGCAGGCTTTGGTTCATGGAGACGAGCAACGTGTTGAGTTTCTCCGCCGCGGACCCGATCTGGCTCGCGGCCGTGCCGTAGTCCAGAATGTTGAAGGGCGCGCTGTTCGTGTCTGGCGGTGACGGCGCGGCGTTGGTGTCCGGCGGAGAAACGTAGTGAACAAAAGCGTCGAGCGATTTCAAGGCAGCGTTGACCGAATTGGCCATGCCGCCCCCGGCGATGAGGGTTTGCTGCACCTGCGGCAGGAGTTCGCGCAGTTGGGCTTCCTGGGCGTTTAGCGTCGCAAGGAGATTGGTGCGCTCCGTGGCGAAGCCGGCGAAGAGTTGATTGATGGCCGCCTCGCGTTGTTCATTGACGAGCGCGGGCAAATCCGCCGCCGTTTTCGCGAAGACCTTGGTGGCTTGGGCCACGTCGTCCACATCCGTCAACACCTGGCGGGCCTCCGGTTGGGCCGCCAGTTGATAGGTCGTCAATTCCACCTGCCAGCTCAGCAGCATGGGCGCACGCTGGACGTAATACATCATGCGTTGCGCCAGTTGGCGGGTTTGCTGGATCGCCTGGGTGGTCGGATCCAGTCCGGCCAACGGATTGATGTAGAGCAGGCCGAACAGGCTGCCGGGCTTCGGGATTTCTTGCAGCGATGGCACCTTGCCCAGCGACGTCATCAGTTCGGGCAGTCGAACCGCCGAGACGTAACGCAGGTGAGGGTGTTGTTCCCGGGCCGCGACAAGCAGTCCCCGAAGTTCCTGCAGCTGATCTGGCGTCAACGCGCCTTGCACCAGGCTCCAGGCATTGGTCTCCAACTGGCGCTGCGTTTCCAGCAGGGGGCGGGCGGCGGCGCCAAATTTTTCGCCCACCCAATAATCCTCCACTACCATCCGCGACAAGGACGAGAGGACCACCATGCCCACGGCTCCGACCAAAGGATTTTCGTCCGTGGCGTTGACATACGCGACCGTGGCTTCGTTAAGCTTCCATTGTTGCGCGGCGTCGCGGGCCTCCGTGGTCCCCACTTGTTTGCGCAGCGCATCGGAGGCTTGCGCGACGGCCCCGACGTATTGGTCGGCCGCGCGCATGACCTCGCTTTGTAGCGTCGACATGGCGTTCGTCCGCGCCGCGTCACCGGCCTTGCCCGCGAGCGAATCGATCACCGATTTCGTCGCCGTCGTGCCGTGGCTGACCACGGAGCAAGCGCTGGCAACGAGCCCGACGCCGAGGAGGCTCGCGACGAGCCGCCCGTCGTTTAATCGGCGCGTGCGGTCAGTCCCTCGCCGGCCTTCGGTCAGGCCCGACAGGGCGGTGGGAATTAGTTTCATGCTCGCCGGGTCCACGCCGGATCGGCGCGCTACTTGGCCGGGACGTGAGCCGGCGTGAGGGTGGCGGCGACGGTATTCAACTCCGCCACCAACGCGTCCATGGATTTCTGCACCTCAAAACCTTCCGTCTGGGTTTTGGCGAACAGGGGTTTGGCCGCATCCACGCCCGAAATCGTCAGGTCGTTGCTCAGATATTTCTGCAAGTCCTGCAAGTCGGAGAGCCACGGATCGAATTGCGCTTTGAGCGGGGCCGCCGCCGTCCGGATGCTGTCGAAGGAGGCCTGCAGTTTGGCTTTTTGCTGCACCGCCAGGGTCTTGATTTCCGGATTTTTTAACTGCGCCAGTTGCTTCTCCCAGTTCGCGAAATAGGCCTGACCTTGGGCCTTCACCTCCGCGGCCCGTTTCTTGGCTTCCGCCGCCGTGGACTCGAGATTCGCCAGACTCTTGGAGAATTGTTTGAACGCGTCGCGCGGGTTCGTGTCGGCGGTGACGGCCACCTGGCCGAGGGACTTGACCGTGTCATCCACGGCCAGTTTGGCCTTCGCGATTTCCTGGCGGAACTGGGCGATGCCGGCGCCGGTCTTGTCGGCTTGTTGGTAGCCGCTGGTGGCGCAGCCCGTGAAGAGGGACATCGTGGCGAGGGCGGTGGTAACGATCGCAATGAGTTTAATCGGATCAGGTTTCATGTTTTATTTTTCAATATGGTAGTTCTAGTAGCGTAAATGCGCCGGCAGCCTATAGCGCGGTGAAAACGCCGTCAAAGCTTTCCCGTTCCGGGCCACCTGCAGATCGTCCGATCGTTGAGGCGGTCGCGCGGCCGACCGCGCTGGCCATCGATCAGGGTTTCATCAGTTGGTCATAGATGAGCCGGTAGGGTTGCGCGCCAATTCCAAGATCACCTCGGAACGCGCCCGGGATCTTGCCGCGCTGTTGCAACGGCCACGCTTCGCGAATCACGCAGTCAACGGAGTCGCGAAGTCCGCTCTGCAATTGTGGACGTATCGGTTCGGGGTAACCGCTCACGTCGCGGTACAGTGCGCCGAGTGCGGTCGCTTGCTAGGATACAATCTTGGACACATCGGAGTAAGTCTGAAAGACGCTCACCGCAATCAGCGCCACGGCCAGTCCATAGAAAACCATGATGCTTTGGACCCTGGAGCCGCTGAACTCTGAATCCTCGATCTGGATCCGCAGACGCGGCAGTACGAAACGACGAACTATCAACAGTCCGAAAATGGCGAACAAACACAGGCCGCCGATGATCGCCCGCCCGGTGATCGCCAGCGGATAACCAAAGAGCATTTCGAACATGAGCGCGCTCAACTCGGGCGCGGCGGTGGCTGGGACGTCCGGGCCGCGACCAAGGCGGCGGCTTCCGCCATCGCGACTGCCCAACCGGGTGGGGTAATCTTGGAAACTTTCATTTCGTCGAAAATGACCGAGAACTCACCAGCGTCGAGCCAGATGCCACCGCATTTCGGACATTGGTCGATCTCGACCTTTTCGGCGGCGGAGAACCACTTGCGGTCGAGCACTTGTTCCGGGCACCGTGGGCAGAGCCGGGGCTCGGTCAGTTTGATCTTTTGGTGCGGGGCCGTCCAAACGGTGTGGAGGCTGGTCGCGGCGCGGGCATCCACCCGCTGAAGTTCGTTGGCGTCAAACCAGATTCCGCCACAACCGCCATAACAGATATCGAGCGTCATGCCGCTGGCACCTTTTTCGCGCAACGGACTTTTACAGGCGGGACATTTCATATTTGAGCGAGTGGTTGAGGGTTGAGGTTCGCGTTCGTTTTATAGTCCGACTCCGGCGGCGCGTCGAGTCTTGTTTGTTCGCTGAGTTTCATATGCAACCTCATGTTACCGCGTGCCCGGAACGCTCCAGCGGGCGGTTGTCGTGCGACTGACCGAAGGGCGTCCACGGGGACGCGGCGTTCCATTTCCCCCGCCAGCGGAGATCCTTTCGGTCAGGGCGCGGATTCGCCCGCGACGATGTGAGTGGGCTCTTTGAGCTTGCAAGTCGGTCTCGGGAAGGGGACACTCACCACGAGCCCAGCGAGCAATAGATGGCGAAGGCAAGCTTAAAACAATAGGAATAATATGAAAATGATCAACGGCCATGGTAACTCGTCGCCAAATTCACTGGACATACCAAGCCTGCGCCGGGGCTTCACCCTCATCGAACTGCTGGTGGTTATCGCGATCATCGCCATTCTCGCAGCGATGCTTTTGCCCGCCCTATCCAAGGCCAAGCTTAAGGCCCAGTCTATCACCTGTATCAGTAACCAGAAACAGCTCTCGCTGGCTTGGGTCATGTATACTGGCGACTACAATGATCGATTGGTGCCGAATTGGGCGGGCGATCCTCGCGCTTGGATCGATGGCAGTATAGGGCAGGTGAATGATCTTCCCGGGGCGACAAATGTCAACGCACTCCGCAAGGGCCTGCTCTATCCCTACAATCCCAACGATGGAGTCTACCAATGTCCGACGGCCAAAGGGGGACCTCCGACTCCGGCGTATATGAAAAGTGTGCATCTCGTGCGCCACGTTTCGTTGGAAGGTCGGATGGGAGGAGGCAACGGGAAGTACGGCTCGCCAGATACCAGCTGGGTGTTGGGGCCGAAATATCCACAATACGAAAAGCTCGTCCAAGTTAAGAATCCTTCCCCTTCGGAAGCCATGACCTTTTTGGACGAAAGCTTGCTTTGTCTCGACGATGGTTACTTCGCGGTGAATGCGACCACGCCGACGGAATGGCAAAATTCTCCCACGGCGCGTCACGGAAACTCCGGAGTTCTGGCTTTCGCCGACGGTCATGGGGAACGCTGGCGTTGGCGGGCGATAAGCGTAGAGCAGGATTTAAATTCCAGTGTTAAGAGATATGGCGCCGATACGACCGCGGACTTAAAGCGGATTCAAGACGCGGTCTACCGTCCTTAGATTCACGAGTTTCATTCGACGTTCGCTCAGCCAAAGTGGCAACGAGCTAGGTTGACAGCGACCGCCGCCGTCCAATCCGGGTAAGATCGGGGTCGCCAGCGTTCGCTGGTTCGCGCCCTTGCTTTGGTGTCGCTTCGAGGCGTTTGCTGTGCCCAAATCTGGAGCTTCCCGCGAAATCCCCTTCGATCGGATTGCTCCCCGAATCAAGCCCGTGTTTTGCAGCGCAGAATGTTGGTCGGACCCATCGCGCGAAAGGCGGGGCGGAAGGCCGGGCAGCACGGCGGGGACATCTTTCCCAAGGCGTTCGTGCTTCGGGCACATCCAGCACGCTGATTTCTTAGTCAAAGACTACAGCTGCGACCACGGCCCCCGGAAGGGACTTGCCTGGATTCGATCGCAGCTTCGCTGCAGCTCCCCGATGTACAGCCGGGCGGATTCTGGGAAAATGTCCAGCCCAGATCCGGCTTGGAGTTCGTCCGGTAGACCATTGGCAACGATGCAAAGACAAAGGTGGTCCGGGGTTTGGTTCGACGTTATTAACAAAAGAAAGTGATTGTGACCAATTTCAAAATTAGCGATATTATTCGCGTGCTTCGACGCGGCCTTTTTAGATCTGATCACGCGAACTCGAGCCGAAGGCCCGGGGGCTGGGTGCATCGCCCCGCCTTTCACGAAGGCCGGCCGGGAAATTATTGCGGTTTGAAAGGGAAACAGGGCGGCCGCGAATTTTTTCTGAAAATCAATAACGCCTAAAACGTCAAAACTCCCCATGAAAAGAATCCTTCGCCGAACCTTTCTGAAGCGCACCTTCACCGCCGCCACGGGCCTGGCGGTGGCCCCCACCATCATTCCCGCCTCGGCCCTCGGGCTGGGCGGCAAAGTGGCGCCGAGCGAACGCATCGTGCTGGGAGGGATTGGCATTGGCAACCGGGGGCGGGACGATTTGCGGGCCCTGCTGCCGGAGCGGGACGTGCAGTTTGTGGCGGTCTGCGATCCGCAGAAATCACGGCGGGAAATCGTGAAGCAACTCGTGGATGAAACCTATGGCAATACCGATTGTGCGCTTTACACCGATCTGCGCGAATTCCTCGCCGAGCGTACGGACATCGATGCCGTCTTAAGCGCGACCGGGGATCGGTGGCACGCGTTGGCGGCCATCTGGGCGATGCGGGCAGGAAAGGATATTTACTCGGAGAAACCCTCCTCGATGACGATTGCCGAGGGCCGCGCGGTCTTGGAAACGGCGAAACGCTACGGCCGCGTTTATCAGACCGGTACGCAGCGGTTGAGCGAGGCGAATCATGTGTATGCCATCGAACTGGCGCGCACCGGCCGGCTCGGGCACGTGCACACGGCCTACGCCCACATCGCACCCTGGGATGCGGCCGAGATGCGGCACGATTGGTTGCCCGGCGAAACCGAACCGCCCAAGGAGGAATCCAGTTGGGACCTCTGGCTCGGCCCGTGTCCGTGGCGGCCCTACAATCCGGAGTACACCCGAGGCGGCTGGCGCGGCCATTACGACTTCCATACGAGCTGCATTGGTGAATGGGGCGCGCATACATTTGCCCAGGCCCAGGCGGGGCTCGGGCTATTGCACACTTGCCCGGTTCATTACGAATACGTCAATAACATCAGCGGCGACGGCATGGTGACCCGGTTCGCCAACGGAACGAAAATGATCCTTTCCCGGGGGGATAAGTATTGGCACGGCTCCTGTGGGGAACGATTTGTTGGCAGCGAAGGTTGGGCCGGGGCTGCGGATGGCTATCGAAAGACCGAAGCCTCTTCCGCCGTGCTGCTGGCCGACTTCGACAAGGTGGTTCTGGAATATCAGACCCGGACGCAGCGAGCCATGAGCCATACCCGCAATTTCCTCGACTGTGTGAAGTCGCGTCAGCTCCCGGTCGCCAATGCGGAAGTGATGCATCGCTCCATGAGCGCAGTTCACGCCGCCAATATCTGCATGTGGCTCAAGCGCGACCTGAACTATGACCCGGTGAAAGAGGAATTTGTCGGAGATGCGGAGGCCAACCGGCTCCGTTCGCGCGCCATGCGGGCGCCGTTCATCATCTAAATATCGGCCACTTATTTTGCACCCATGAAAACCAAAATCTATGTCCTGATCGCGGCGCTGTTGAGTGCTTGGGCGGGAGCGCCAGCGGCGGATTCAACCCCGGCGCCTACGCCGCTGGTCACAAAATCTGCGGACCAACTCATCCGGGTCCTCCAATCGGACGCCAACCGCAAGGCCAAGGCCGATGCCTGCCGCGAACTTGCGGTGGTGGGCAACAGTCAGGCCGTACCCGTGCTGGTCGGGTTGCTGGCGAATGAAGAACTCAGCCACATGGCCCGTTACGCATTGGAGACGATTCCCGGCGACAGTGTAAATCCGGCGTTGCGGAGTGAACTAACCAAGCTCCAGGGCCGGCAGTTGGTGGGCGTGATTGGGAGCCTCGGCGTGCGTCGCGATCCCGCGGCAGTGAAACCATTGGCAGCGTTGCTCAAGAATACCGATCCCCAAATTGCCCAGGCTGCCGCCCGGGCGCTGGGCAGCATCGGGACTACAGGGGCGGCCAGCGCCATTTCTGCCGCGCTAGGCAAAACGGCCCCGCCCAACCGGTTGGCGTTTTGTGAAGGCTTGTTCCGGTGCGCCGAGACTCTGGCCGCCAACGGCAAGACGCGTGATGCCATCGCACTCTACGACCGACTTCGCGGGCTGGCCGAGGTTCCCAATTCGGTGCGGGCCGGCGCCTTGCGGGGTAGTATTGTGGTGCGGGGCAAGAATGGTGACTGGTTGCTGCGTGAATCTTTGGGGACGAGCGACTCCATTTTGTTTGACGCGGCCATCCGCGCCGCGCTCGAAATGCCCCGCCCGCAAGTGACCGAGATGCTTGCGGCCAAGCTGCCGCAGCTCTGGCCCGAACACAAAATCGTCGTGATCCAGGCGCTCGGCAGCCGGGGCGATTTCAAGGCGCTGCCGCCGCTTTACGTCGAGGCAAATCACGGCCCCAAGTCGATCCGGTTGGCGGCCATCCGCGCCATTGCCGCCACGGGCCATTCGCTTTCCGTGAAGGTGCTGGTCGAATTGCTGGACGATCTGACCGTGCAGGTCGAGTCGATTGAGGATCCGGAACACGAGATCATGCACGCGGTGCAAGACGGGCTCGCCGGCATCCCCGGCCGGGAGGCCGACACGGCCGCGCTTGATTTCCTCAAGAGTCCGCAGGCAAATCGCCGCCTGGTGGGCATTGACTTGGTGGGCCGTCGCCGGATGACCGTCGCCCTGCCCGGGTTATTGCTAGCGGCCACCGACGCGAATCCCAAAGTCAGAGCCAGTGCTCTCCAACGTGTGGGCAAGCTGGGTACCGCCGCCGAAGTCGCGGCGCTGATCGACATTTTGCTCCGCACGAGCGACGCTCAAGACTTCGACGGATTGGCCACGGCCTTGACGGACATTTGTATTCGCACGGGGACTCCGGCTTCGGTCACGGCGCCCATCATCAAAGCCTTCGCCAGTGCGACGCCCGTCCAAAAAGCCGCGTTACTAAGTGTCTTGGGCGCGCTTGGCGGGGACAAAGCCCTAGTGGCAGTGCGAGGTGCTTTGACAGATCCGAACCCGGAAGTGCATGCCGCGGCATTGCGGGCATTGACCGCTTGGCCCGAAATCGCCGCGGCGCCGGACTTGTTGCAAATTGCCCGCACCACGACGAGCAGTGCGGAGCGCGATCTCGCTTTTGTCGGCTTTGTCCGATTGGTTCGCGAATCGGGGGCCACCGCTGACGAAAAGCTCCGGCAGTTGTCTCAAGCGGCGACGCTGGCGAGCAGTCCGTCGGAAAAAATGCTCGTTCTGGCCGGATTGGGAGACATTCCTTCCGGAGCGTCGCTGCGGGTGGTGACGCCCTACTTGTCCGATCCGGCCGTGGTCGAAGAGGCGGGCGCCGTGGCGGTTCGGATCAGCGAAAAGCTCGACCCCAAATTCTCCGATGAGATTGGAGTGGCCTTGAATCAAGTGTTGAAATCCGCCAAGTCCCCACCGGTCCTCGAGGCCGCGCGCAAACGAATGGCGCAGCTAAAATTGCCGGTTCAATAACGCTGCAGGAAGCCTCGCGGCGGAAGGGAATCGACCGACGCCGAGTTAAAAAGCAGCCGGACACCGGCTTCGGGTGGGGCCCGCGATTGAACTATCGAGCCCGGAGCCACGAGACCGGACCGCGGGGTATCGCGGCCTCGCCGCGCCGGTTTCCGAACGAGCGGCAGAGTTTCCCTCCGCAATTCTTTTCATTGTTTCCCCCGGGCTGAACTTGCAAATTGCCGGGGCGACATTGAGAACGCTGCAACTATATCTGCTGCGCCAGGTGGTTGCCACCCTGGTGATGACCCTGCTGGTGTTTACGTTCGTGCTGTTGCTGGGCGACGTTCTCAAGGAAATCCTTGGCCTGTTGGTGAACCGTCAGGCGTCCCTGGGCGTCGTGGCCAAATCGATTGGGTTGTTGATTCCGTTCATCTGGGTGTTCGCCCTGCCGATGGCCATGCTCACTTCGACGCTGCTGGTGTTTGGCCGGTTTAGCGCGGATCAGGAACTAACGGCGGCGCGCGCCAGCGGCATCAGTTTGGTGTCGCTCATTGCGCCGATTCTGTTGTTGAGCCTGCTCCTGAGCGGCCTGAGCGCGATGGTGAATCTGGAATGGGGACCGCGCTCGCGCATGGCGTACAAGGAAATCCTGTTTAAATTCACGGCGGAGGTTGCCATATCCCGTCTACTGCCCGAGGGGCGTCACATCCGGGACCTGCCCGGCTACGTGATCTTCATCGGCAAAAACCACGACGGGGATTTGGAAAACGTGATGATTTACAAGCTGGCCAGCGGGACGAATGACGTGGCGACCATTCATGCCGCGCGCGGCAAGCTGGAGGAGAACAGCACCAACCAGACGTATGTGATGCATCTGTACGACGTCAATGGCATCCGGTTCAACGGCGACCGGGCGGCGCCCATTTCGGGCGAATATCTAACCGAGTCTTTCGCCGTCGGCGAACGCAAGCGGAGCGATGTCATCCCGATCAGTGACATGACGTTTGGCCAATTGCGCGTGGAGTTGCGAGAACTGGAAAACAACCTGGTCCGGACCAATGCGCGCGGCGGCCAACCGGGGTCCGCGAACGTACACCTCGAAAAGGAACGGCGTCGGGTGACTTCGCCGGTACGCGTGCAGATGCATCGCCGGGTGGCGTATTCCTTCGCCTGTTTTAGCTTCACGCTGCTGGGTATTCCGCTGGGGATTCGCGTCCAGCGCCGGGAAACGAATATTGGATTCGCCATCGCTCTGCTGTTGGTGCTGGTTTATTATGGCGTGACCATGCTCGGCATCTCGCTGGATCAGCACCCGCAGTGGTGGCCCCATTTAATCCTCTGGATTCCGAACCTGATCTGCCAATCCTTCGGCGTCTGGCTGCTGTGGCGGGCTAATCGCGGGCTTTGAGCGGCGTCAGTCGGCGCGGAATAGACGCGGATCAAACACGCAAAGGCATGGCGACCGGCTAAAAACCGTCGCTGGGGCCAGGGTCATTGCCGACGAAACACCTTGTGGATCGCCGCTTGGTCCACCGGCTTGATCAGCATCTCATCAATGTTCACGTGCGGCGGACGACTGGCCACCCACACGAGAATCTCGGCGATATCTTCGGCCACGAGCGGTTGGGTGCCCTCGTAAAGTTTGTTCACGCGCGCTTCGTCGCCTTTGAAACGCACCGTGGCGAATTCGGTTCGCGCCAGGCCCGGATCAATCGAGCTCACGCGGATCCCAGTGCCATTCAATTCCAGTCGCAGACAACGGGTGATCTGCAGCTCACCCGCTTTCGCCGCGCAATAGGCGGCGCCGCCCTCGTACGCCACCCGCCCCGCCAGCGAACCGATGTTCAAGATGGTTGCACCGAGATGGTGCGGCATCAGCGGCACCGCGGCGCGGGTCATGCGCAGAACCCCGAGCACATTGCTTTGCATCATCACTTCCCAGTCCTCGTCCTTCCCCGCGAGCACCGAATCCAACCCCTGCGCCCCGCCGGCGTTGTTGATGAGAACGTGGAGCCCGGCGTCCGCGGTGGGGGCGCGGCTGATTTGTACCTTGGCCCAGGCCACGAACGTCTCCACGCTGGCCGTTTGACTGACATCCAGCACGTGAAAATGCGCCTCGGCCGCACCGGCCTGGCGGGCTTCCAAGGTGACCTGTTCCAAACGATCCAGCCGCCGGGCCCCCAGCAACACCTTCGCGCCCTCCGCCCCAAACGCCCGGGAGGCGGCGGCACCGAAACCGGATGACGCACCGGTGATCAACACCCATTTATCCTTCAATCGTGATGGCATGACGGCATGAATAGCGCAGTTTGGCCAGGACGGGGAGTGAAAATTTTCACCGGGCGGGGTCCGGCGGTTAACCAGGTTGCGCGGAGCCCTCGAGCCTCGGCGTTTGGTGCAGTATTTGAACCGCGCCGGGACCACCGAGCTCCGATTAAACAATTTTGGTCCATAGAAAGGCAAAGAAAGGTTCTCACTGAAGCCACCGATGCCGGAGACTTTGCTCTGGATGAAGACGCCGCATTTCAAAACCCTCGACGCCAACGAAGCCGTAGCCCACGTCGCCTACCACCTCAGCGAGGTCGTCGCGCTCTACCCCATCACCCCGTCTTCGCCGATGGGGGAATGGGCCGACGCCTGGGCTTCCGCCGGCATGAAGAATCTGTGGGACACCGTCCCGTCCGTGGTCGAACTGCAAAGCGAGGGCGGCGCGGCGGGCACGATCCACGGGGCGCTGCAAACCGGGACTCTCGCTACGACGTTCACCGCGTCTCAAGGTTTGCTGTTAATGATTCCCAATATGTACAAGATCGCCGGTGAACTCACGCCCGCCGTTTTTCATATCGCGGCACGGTCGCTGGCGGCGCAGGGTCTTTCCATTTTTGGCGACCACGCGGACGTGATGGCCGCCCGGCAGACCGGGTGGGCGATGCTTTGTTCCAACTCGGTCCAGGAGGCGCAAGACCTGGCCTTGGTAGCACACGCGGCCACGCTGGAGTCGCGGATTCCGTTCCTGCATTTCTTCGACGGCTTCCGGACTTCCCACGAAGTCGGCAAGATCGACCAGCTCGACACCGACGTGATGCGGGCAATGATCAACGAGGAACGCGTCCTCGAACATCGGGCCCGCGGCCTCACGCCCGATCGGCCGGTATTGCGCGGCACGGCCCAGAATCCGGACGTTTATTTTCAGGCGCGGGAGACGGTGAATCCGTTCTACGCCCAATGCCCGCACCTGGTCGAGCAGGCGATGGTGAAGTTCGGCGAACTCACTGGGCGGCGTTACCACCTTTACGAATACCACGGCGCCCCGGATGCGGAGCGCGTGATCATCCTGATGGGCTCCGGTTGCGAAGCGGTGCATGAGACGGTGGATGCGCTGAACTTGGGCGGCGCGAAGACGGGGGTGTTGAAAGTCCGGCTGTATCGTCCGCTGGATGTGAATCGCCTCGTCGCCGCCCTGCCGGCCACGGTCAAGGCGATCGCCGTGTTGGATCGCACCAAGGAACCGGGGGCCAACAGCGAGCCGCTGTATCTCGATGTGATCGATGCCTTCGCGGAAACGGCTGCCAACGGGACGTCGCAGTTCGCCCGCCCCCCCAAAATTGTCGGCGGTC
The DNA here is from genome assembly GCA_025350905.1 of Verrucomicrobiota bacterium. Taxonomy (GTDB): domain Bacteria; phylum Verrucomicrobiota; class Verrucomicrobiia; order Limisphaerales; family JADLHS01; genus JADLHS01. The sequence continues at coordinate 6,738 of JANXWY010000323.1, read as the reverse complement.
GCTACGGACTGTCCTCGAAGGAATTCACCCCCGCGATGGTCAAGGCGGTGTTCGACAATCTCGCGGTTCCGAAACCCAAGACCCATTTTACGGTCGGCATCGTCGACGATGTGGGCCTTACGAGTCTCCCGGTGGATGCAAAATTTTCGGTCGAACCGCCGGAAGTGGTGCGGGCGCTGTTCTACGGGCTCGGAGCGGACGGCACGGTCGGCGCGAATAAGGAATCCATCAAGATCATCGGCGAGAACACCGATAATTATGCGCAGGGCTACTTCGTTTACGACTCGAAGAAATCCGGGGCCATCACGATTTCGCATCTGCGTTTCGGGCCGCGGCCAATTCGTTCGACGTATCTCATCACGGCGGCAAACTTCGTGGCCTGTCATCAGCCGATCTTTCTCGAGCGCATGAACGTGACGGAGTGTCTCGTGCCGGGCGGGACGCTGTTGCTCAACTCACCGCATGGGCCGGAGGAAGTCTGGCATTATCTTCCTCCGGAAACGCAGCGCGATCTCATCGCGACGAAAGCCAGGGTTTTTACGATTGATGCGCTGGCCGTGGCGCGGGCGGCGGGCATGGGCTCCCGCATCAACACGGTGATGCAGACCTGTTTCTTTTCGGTGTCCGGCGTATTGCCGCGGGAGGAAGCCATTGCGGCAATCAAGGATTCCATCCGGAAAGCCTATGGCAAGAAGGGCGAAGAAATCGTGAACATGAATATCGCGGCCGTGGACACGACTTTGGCGAATTTGTTTGCGGTGGACGTGCCGGACCACGTCGAGAGTCGCATCACGATTCGTCCGCCGGTGCCAGTGGAGGCGCCGGCCTTTGTGCGCAACGTACTGGGGCCGATTGCCGCCGGTTGCGGCGACCGGCTGCCCGTGAGCGCGATGCCGTGCGACGGCACCTTTCCAACCAGCACCGCCCGCTGGGAGAAGCGCAACCTGGCGACGGAAGTCCCGGTTTGGGATGCTCAGGTGTGCATTCAATGCGGCAAGTGCGTGTTCGTTTGCCCGCACGCAACCATCCGCAGCAAGGTTTACGACCCCGCGGCCCTACAAGGGGCGCCGGAGTCGTTCAAGTCAACCGAGGCCAGATTGCCAGAATGGAAAGGGCAGAAGTTTACCATTCAAGTGGCGGTGGAAGATTGTACCGGGTGCGGGGTGTGCGTGGATGTTTGTCCGGCGCGCAACAAGTCCGAGGCCAAGCTCAAGGCGATCAACATGCGTCCGCAACCACCGTTACGGGAGGCCGAGGTCCGGAATTGGGATTACTTCCTTAACTTGCCGGAATTGGATCGCCGCAAGGTTTCCACCGGCACCGTGCGCGGAATGCAAGCGCTCGAACCGCTGTTCGAATTCTCCGGCGCCTGCGCGGGTTGCGGCGAAACGCCGTACCTCAAGCTGCTCACGCAATTGTTCGGCGACCGCCTGCTGGTTGCGAATGCCACCGGATGTTCGTCAATCTATGGGGGCAATCTGCCGACGACGCCCTGGGCGCAAAACGCCCAAGGACGCGGGCCGGCGTGGTGCAATTCCCTCTTTGAGGACAACGCGGAGTTCGGGCTCGGTTTCCGGGTGAGCCTGGACCGGCAACAGGAGTTCGCGGGTGAGTTGCTGCGCCGGCTCGCGCCCCAAATCGGATCGGACCTTGTCGACAGCATTCTCCGCGCGCCGCAAAAGAACGAAGCCGATATTTTTGATCAACGCGAGCGGATCGTGGCGTTGAAGCAACGGCTGCAATTGATCCCCTCCCCGGATGCCACGCGGCTCTTATCGCTGGCGGACATGCTGGTGCGCAAGAGCGTGTGGATCGTGGGCGGCGACGGCTGGGGTTACGACATCGGTTACGGTGGCTTGGATCATGTGCTTGCCAGTGGGCGAAACGTAAAGGTACTCCTGCTCGACACCGAGGTTTATTCCAACACCGGTGGACAGGCGTCCAAGTCCACACCGCGCGGGGCGGTTGCCAAGTTTGCCTCCGGCGGCAAGGCGTCGGCCAAGAAAGACCTCGGCCTCATCGCGATGACCTACGGCAACATTTATGTGGCGTGCGTGGCGATGGGGGCGAAGGACGAGCATACCTTGAAGGCGTTCATTGAGGCCGAGGCGTACGATGGACCCGCCTTGATCATCGCCTATTCGCATTGCATCGCGCACGGCATCAACATGACCACCGGCTTGCAGAACCAGAAGGCGGCGGTGAATTCCGGCCATTGGCTGCTGTATCGTTTCAATCCGGATCGGGCCGCCCACGGGGAGAATCCGCTCCAACTGGATTCGCCGGCGCCCCGGATCAAGCTGGGCGAATATCGCGCGATGGAGAATCGGTTCAAGATGCTCGACAAGAGTCATCCCGAAGCCGCGAAGGCGATGCTCGGCCAGGCACAGGCGGAAGTGAACCTGCGCTGGAAATTATATCAGCATCTGGCGGCGCGCGATCTGAAACCGGCGAACGGTGCCGGCAGCGAAACCAAGACCCCGTCAACGCTGGAAGCCTGAGCCAAGGAGCAAATCATCATGGACCTGAGCACAACTTACCTGGGAATGAAACTCCGTTCACCGCTGGTGCCGTCCGCGGCGCAGCCGTTGACCGAGAATGTGGATAACATCAAGCGCATGGAGGAGGCCGGGGCGGCCGCGATTGTCATGCATTCGCTGTTCGAGGAGCAGCTGGCCCTCGAACGGCGCGAACTCTTTGCGAGCCTGACGCAGGGCACGGAAAGTTTTGCCGAGGCGCTGACCTATTTTCCCGAGCCGTCCGTATTCCATGTCGGGCCGGAACTGTACCTGAAAAACATCATGCAGGCGAAGGCCGCGGTGAGCATTCCCATCATCGCCAGCCTCAACGGCTCGACGCCCGGCGGGTGGGTGCGCTACGCCACGGAAATTGAACAGGCGGGAGCGGATGCGCTGGAATTGAACATTTACTGGATTCCCACGGATCCGGCGTTGACGTCCCTCGGCATCGAGGACACCTACGTGGACATTCTCCGGTCGGTGAAGGCGCAGATTTCCATTCCGGTCGCGGTCAAGCTTAGTCCGTTCTTCACCAACTTCGCGAACATGGCGCGGCGACTCGAAGCCGCGGGCGCCGATGGCCTGACGCTGTTCAACCGCTTTTATCAGCCGGACATCGATCTGGAACTGCTGGAAGTGACGCCGAACATCTTGTTGAGTACGCCGATGGCGATGCGCGTGCCCTTGCGGTGGATTGCCATTCTGCGCGATCAAGTGCGGCTCAGTCTGGCGGCGACGAGCGGCATCCATCGCGCCACGGACGCGATCAAAATGCTCATGGCGGGAGCGGATGTCACGATGCTGTGTTCCGCGATCTTGCGCCACGGCGCGAAACATATTGGCGTCATCGAAAGGGAAATGTGCACCTGGCTGGAGGAACACGAATACGAGTCCGTGCGGCAGTTGCAAGGCAGCATGAGCCAGAAGAATTGTCCCGACCCGGCGGCGTTCGAGCGCGCGCAGTACATGCGGGCCATTGCGAGTTACAAACCGGCGTAGTTCATGGTGGGCGCACCGACGGCGTTCGGTCCGGGGTCGCGGCAAACTAATCCGGTGAATACATTTTGCTTGGCGAGGTCACCGGCGGCTTGCTTCCGCGGAAGCAGAACCCTACGCTCAGCCCGGGTTTCGGAGTGGGGTGGCGGTTCCGTTGCGATTTTTATCCTTAGAATCCAGTCCGCAGACTCAGACTAATTTCATGCTCGGCGAAGGCATCATCAAAGGGATGGCGGAGACCGCGAGGAATTTCCTCGGCTCTTACGTCAGCGCCGAGCGTTTGACCACGGTGCAATATCCGGAAGAGCGGGCGCCGCAGATCGAGAACGCCCGCCAGTTTCCCTTTCTCGTCTTCGATGGCCAGGATCCGATCCAGGGCCTGCGTTGCGTCGGTTGCCAGATTTGCGAGAAGGAATGTCCGCCCAAGTGCATTTACATCGTCAAAAGCAAGGACAAGCGCGCCGACTACAAGGGGCAGCTGCAACTCTATCCGGCGACCTTCGACATTGATCTCTCGGTTTGCATGAGCTGCCAGATTTGCGTGGAGGTCTGCCCGTTCGAGGCGATCAAGATGGATACCGCCTACGAACTGAGCACCACCGACCGTTTCGGCGGTTTGCTGGTGAACAAAACCCAGCTGGCGAAATCCAACGAACACTATCGGAAAATTCATCCCACGGACGCCGCCGTATCGGACACTGTGCTGGCGGCGGAAGTAGCCAAAGCCCAGGCCAAGGTCAAGGCCGAGGCGGAGACCAAAGCCAAAGCGGCCGCCGAGGCAAAGGCGAAGGTGGCCGCTTCCGCTGGCCCTCAACCGGCACCTGCGCTCACCGTCTAAATGATTTCCTTACTGACAACCACAGGCGCCACGGACGCCGCCCGGAGTCTCGTTTATCCCCGAGGCTGGCAACCGCGAATGGACCGCTGGCTCTCCAGTCAGAGACTCGTTCCGGCGGCGACTACCAGTAGCAAATGAGCGAGTTCGACCAAATTTTTGTCACGCTCAAACACTGGCTGCTCGGCCAGTTGGCGAATGTTGTGCCGGGCGCGTTGCTCCCGGTCTTGTCGGCCCTGCTTTCCATTGCGGCCATCATCATGGTCTTTGCCACCTTGTTCGCCATCATGACGATTCTCGAGCGCAAGGGATTGGGTCGAATTCAAAACCGCTTTGGGCCCAACCGCGTCGGGCCGTTCGGTTTCCTCCAGCCCGCCGCTGACGGGATCAAGGCGCTCATCAAGGAAGATCTGGTCCCCCGCGCAGCGGACAAGGTCGTGCATTTGCTCGCGCCCGTGATGCTGGTCGTGCCGGCCCTGCTGGTGTATGCCGTGTTACCCATTGGTCGCAACATGGTGGCGATTGATTTCGATGCGGGCCTGTTATTTTTCTTTGCGGTGGGGGCGGCGTCCGAACTCGCGGTGTTCATGGCCGGTTGGTCGAGCCGTAACAAGTACGCACTCCTCGGGGCCATGCGCGCTGTCGCGCAAATGGTCAGCTATGAAATTCCTCTAATTCTTTCCACGGTCAGTGTGGTCATGATCACCGGCACGCTCTCGCCCGTCAAAATGGTCGAAGCCCAAGTGGGGCAGGGTGGCTGGCTGCCGGCTTGGTTCGTGTTCACGCCGTGGGGATTCGCCGGTTTTGTGCTCTTCATGATCGCAGCCAACGCCGAGGCGAACCGTTCGCCCTTTGACCTGCCTGAAGGGGAATCCGAATTGGTGGCTGGCTACTTCACTGAATACTCCGGGTTCAAATTCGCGCTCTTTTTTCTGGCTGAATACCTCGGCCTGTTTGCGGTGAGCGGACTGGGCATCACGCTGTTTCTCGGCGGTTGGCAGGCGCCGTTCCCCGCGCTCGAGTTCATTCCCTCGTGGGCCTGGTTTTTTGCCAAACTGCTCGGGCTGATCGTCCTGTTCATCTGGACGCGGGGTACGCTCCCGCGCCTGCGAGTGGATCAACTCATGAACTTCGCCTGGAAATTCATGCTGCCCCTCGCGCTCATCAACCTGCTCACGGCGGCCGTGTGGCATTACATGCCGCCGGGGTCGCCGCGCTGGCTCGTGTGCAGCGGTATGGTGGTCGGCCCGTACGTGCTGCTGGGACGCGGGCTGCTGGCGGGGAAGCACGTTGCCAAACGCATTTATCGTTACGCCGAATGACGCCTGCCTTCCTGATCATCGCCGTGCTTACTATCGTCGCCGCCGCGGGCGCGATGACGCTGCGTAACCTCATTCACTGTGCGCTGGCGGTGGCGGTGGCGTTTGTCGGCTTGGCGGCCGCTTACCTGCAACTCAACGCGCAATTCGTCGGGTTCGCGCAAATTTTGGTTTATGTCGGTGCGGTGGCCATTGTCATCGTGTTCGCAGCTTTGCTGACCCGGGGCGGCGAACCTTCATCCGAAGCCATCTTCTCGAAGACCTGGTTTGCGGGTCTGGGCGTGACGATTGCCGTGCTCGGGGTGCTTACGTGGGCCATCACGCGGAGCGTCGTGACCCAACGCGAAACGGCCCCTGCGCCCGAGGTCACGGTCAAACAAATCGGCGACGCCCTCATGACCAAGTATGTGCTGCCCTTGGAAGTGATCGGCCTACTCCTGACAGCAGCGCTGATTGGCGCGGTCATTATTGCAATGCGGGACGAGGTGAAGAAATGAAACATCAAAACCCAAACCACAAACACCAAAGAAGCTTCAAACCCCAACCTCCAAGGGCTGTGTTTGCCTGCGCGTTTGAAGTTAGGAGTTTGGAGTTTGTTTGGAGTTTGGGCTTTGGTGTTTGGAGTTTTGCCCAATCATGACCCCCCTCACTGGCTACCTCATCCTCAGTGCGTTCCTCTTCGCCATCGGCTTGGGCGGCGCGTTGACGCGGCGTAACGCCATCATCGTGCTCATTGGCATCGAGCTCATGCTCAATGCGGCGAATCTGAATTTCATTGCGTTCTGGCGCTTTAGCGAACATCCGGAGGCGTTGACGGGAATAATGTTCGTGATTTTCTCGATTGGCGTGGCGGCGGCTGAAGCCGCCGTCGGACTCGCCCTCATCATCGCGATCTACCGGCATTACAAGACCGCGAACTTGGACGAAGTGAACCGACTTAAGGGATGAAGACGTTCTACGTAAAGACCCAGAGGCCCCGAGGGGAAAATCCTCTCTGTTGCCTTCGCATCTTTGCTCCTTCGCGCCCTCGCTTTGCTTCAAAGGCCCAGGATTGGCAAAACCTCTCGTT
>JANXWY010000301.1 GCA_025350905.1 Verrucomicrobiota bacterium | reverse complement strand
AATGATCGCCCGCCCGTGTGGCTCATGCGCCAGGCCGGGCGGGCCCTACCCGAGTATCGCAAGCTCAAGGAAACTTACACCTTCGTCCAACTGGTGCAGAATCCCGAACTCGCCGTCGAGGTGACGCTCCAGCCCGTCCGCCGGTTTGGCTTCGACGCCGCAATTCTATTCAGCGACATCCTGGTCATCCCTGAAGCGTTGGGGCAAACGTATCATTTTCGCGAAACGGGCGGCGTGGTCATGGACTTCGCCGTCACGACGCGGGCCGACATCGAAAAGCTCTCCGTCGAACGCGTGGTGGAGCGCTTGAGTTACGTGGACCGAGCCCTCCGCACGCTCCGGCGGGAACTCGGCGACCAGACGGCGCTCATCGGTTTCAGCGGTTCGCCCTGGACGCTGGCCACCTTCATGATGGAGGGGGCGAGCGTGCCAAAATACAGCCGCGCGCTGCTACTGTTCCGAGAAGACCCGCAGACCTATTTTGCCCTCGCCGAAAAACTGACCGCCGCCGTCACCGCGTATTTGAAAATGCAAATCGCCGCGGGCGTGGATGCGCTGCAACTCTTCGACAGTCACGGCGGGCATTTAGCGGCCGGTGAATTTCAAGAAGCCAGCGGCCGCTGGATGCGTGACATCATTTCATCACTCTCGGAACGCCGCCTTCAGGCGGCAGAATCCGCGAATTTGCGAGTGGCCAAGCTGCCGCCTGAAGGCGGCGTTCCAGTGATCGTCTTCTCCCTCGGCACGCATGGCAACTGGCCTGACCTTATCGCCACCGGCGCGAATGTCCTCGGCATCGACTGGCAAACCCCGTTGACCGACGCGCGCCGGCGCATTCCGGATAACATCGGCTTGCAAGGCAACCTCGCCCCCGCGTTGCTGGTCGACGGCACGCCGGAAGTGGTAATCAACGAAACGCGCGCCGTGCTCGAAGCCATGCGCGGGCGGGCGGGGCACATTTTCAATCTCGGTCACGGTTTGACGCCGGGGGCAAAGCTGGAGAACATTGCCGCGTTGGTCGAAACCGTGAAAAATTTCAAATGATGCGAAATAATTTGTTCCACGCCCGCCCTCACCCTGAACCTCTCCCCCGGGGAGAGGGAACAGAAATCGTCCGCTCTTGGTTTTGCGGTGTCGTGTTCGGCAAATCCGGCGGTCACGTGTACAGGGAGACAGCAAAGGATTCTCCCTCTCCTGGGGGGAGAGGGTCAGGGGTGAGGGCGGACTCGAATCACATTTCCATTTTCGGTTTTCATGAAAACACTCAAAGTTGATTTGGACCTGGTCAACAAATACAACGTGGCCGGGCCGCGGTACACCAGCTATCCGCCGGCGACCAAATTCACCGACGCCGTGACGTGGGAACAACTCGCCGTAAAGTTAGCCGAGAACAATGGCCGTCCACGCGATCTCTCCATCTATTTTCACATCCCGTTCTGCGAAACGCTTTGCTGGTTCTGCGGCTGCACCACGGTCATCACCCTCAACCACGACAAGGGCAAGGACTACATTGATTATCTTGGCCGCGAAGTGGCGAAGATGGCGACGCAGCTCCATCCCGGCCGCAAAGTGGTGCAACTGCATTTCGGCGGCGGCTCCCCCACGTTCCTGCGACCGGATGAAATCCGCCGCTTGGGTGACCTCATCCATAAACACTTCAAGTTTTCGCCGGACATCGAGGCGAGCGTGGAAGTGGATCCGCGCCGGCTCACCCGCGACCATCTGGTGGCGTTGCGCGAAGTCGGCTTCAACCGCGCCTCGATGGGCGTGCAGGATTTCAATCCCCAGGTGCAAGAGGCGATTCACCGCATCCAGCCGCGCGCGATGACGCAACAGGCGATGGATTGGATGCGCGAACTCGGCTACGGCTCGATCAATCTCGATTTGATCTATGGTTTACCGTTTCAAACGCCCGCGACGTTCAACGAAACGCTCGACACCGTGCTGGAGATGAAGCCCGACCGCCTCGCGGTGTTCAGCTACGCGCATGTGCCGTGGATCAAGCCGTCGCAAAAAATCCTGGAACAAAAAGTTCTGCCCACGCCGGAAAGCAAACTGCAAGTCCTCAAGCTCGTCATCGAACGGCTCACGACCGATGAGCAATACGTTTACATCGGCATGGATCATTTCGCACGCCCCAACGACGAACTCGCCGTGGCCCAGCGCAACAAGCAACTGCAGCGGAATTTTCAGGGTTACAGCACGCGCGCCGGTTCGGACATCTACGCCTTCGGCATGTCCGGAGTGTCGCAAATCCCCGATGCCTACTGGCAGAACGAGAAGGAACTGCCGAAGTACCAGGAAGCCGTGGATGCTGGTCGAGTTCCGCTCCACAAGGCCTATTTCGTCACCGCCGAGGATAAAATCCGCCGCGAAACCATCATGCGGACCATGTGCGATCTGTCGCTTGATTTCGCCGCCATGTCGCAAAAGCTCGGCATCAATTTTGAACAGCACTTCGCCAACGAGCTTACGTTGCTGGCACCGTTTGAAGCCGATGGCCTGGTGAAACGCACGCCGACCGGCCTCGAGGTTACGGACGCCGGACGCTTGTTCATCCGCAATATCGCGATGTGCTTCGACAACACCCTCGCCCCTGCCAGTGAGCGGCGACACTCGAAGACGATTTAGCGATGGGCCCAGCTGAGAACAAGCTGCCTTCCATTTCGCTACCCTTGCGAATCGGCTTGTTCGTTTTGATTAGTCTTACAGGTTTCCTGGCGGCGTTCTTCGATCAAGCATCGTCGGCCAATTACCGCGAATAATTTTGGGGTGTCGTTCCCTACGCGATGGCTCAATTTGCTTTCGCGGCATTTTATATTGCGCGTTGCCCCCATTGGTCACGCTGGGTCGTGGTCATCATTACCTTAATCACGCTGCTCTCCTTTGCAGAGTTTGCCACGCGAATATGGCTTTAGAGCTCACCAAAGTTACCAGCCCGCCTTGCCAATGCGCTGGAGCAACGGTTTCAAGGTAGAGATTGCTTAGCTTTCCGGCCTCAAGACCCACCTGAGAATCGATCCCAAATGAATGCGGGGAAGTCCAGCCTCTCGTGCAGTATGGCAAAGCCAGTTCCCGGGACGACCGGTCGCGGATCGGAAATCCGCATTCCGTTGAAAAGTCGTGCCGTTCGCCGATAACTAATCGGCGAAACAGCTGGCTACCCGCCGAAGCTACGCGCCCCAAATCCGCTGCACGTGCGCGACCCCGCGTTTGAGTTCCTCGACCGGCATGGCCGGGCTGAACTCAAAGACTTTGATGTGGTGCGGCTTCACGAACGGTTTCAGCGCGCCGAAATCCACCGAGCCGGTGCCGGGGGCGCAATGATCGCGCGCGGGAGGTTGCACATCATGGATATGAAAACCGGCCAGCCGGTTAGCGTAGGACTCCAGGTGCTGGGCGTGCTGGATGAAACCCAGGTTCTCCTTGATCTGGGCGTGGCCGGTGTCGTGCCAATAGGTCATCACCGGACTCGAAAGCTCGCGGAACAACGGGGCGAAGTCCGCCTCGAACGGCAGTTCTTCCAGCGCCTCGCGGTTTTCGCAGCCGAGCCGGAGGCCGCGCGCCTCGGCTTCCGGAATGATCTTGCGGAGCGAAGCGTACAGCCGCTCCACAAATTTCCCCTGCTTCGCCTGGCGCTTCTCAACGAGTTCGCGGACGAGTTTCTTGTAGTTCGCGGACTCTTTTTCACCGCGGCCGAGCATTTCCTTCAGCTTGCCGGAGTAATCCTTCAGTTCCACGCTTCCGAGGTGCAGCACGACGAGCGGAGCTTGGACGCGGGTGGCGAATTCCAGCGTCTTGAGCGTGTGCTTGACCGCGGATTCGCGCTCGCGGTCGGATTCGGCGCTGAAGAGATACAAATTGGGCGCCGATTGGTTCACGCCCATCGGCAGCGGACAGAAATTGTGCAGGGTGGAAATCTTGATCTCGCCCGCGCTCACGGCGTCGAGGATGCCGGGCAAGAGGCTGATGCGCGTGCCGTGGCTGAGTTCGGCGTATTCAAAACCCAGTTCGCGGACTTCACGCAGCAGGGCGCGACCATCCGTATGCCGGTGCGAATTCCAACAGGTCGAAAAGGAATACATGTCGTTAAAAAATTAAACCGTTGAATCGTCCGCACGTTCAAGGAACGTCCGGCCCATCCAACGGTTGAGCCATCCGGAACCCCGGACGACGGTCTTCCCGTCGTCCGGCGGCCAAACTTACAGATCAGCGTAACGCGCCGTCAGCATGGCTGAGAAACGCGCGACTTTTTCTTTACGCCGGCGCTTTTCGCTCGGTTTTTCGTAACTCCGGCGCAGGCGCACATTGCGCAAAGTGCCTTCGCGATCAATTTTCTTCTTCAGGCGGCGCAGGGCTTTATCCACTGGCTCGCCTTTTTTTAATTTAATCTCGGTCAATCCAACTCACTTCCTTTCCGGGAGAGACGGCCGGCGGTTGGCCGGACGCTCGAAATAGGGCGTGCAGAATAGATTTCCTCACCCCGCCCGTCAATCGGCAATTCTGTCCGGTCGGCGATGCCCAGGGATGTTTCATCTGCCTAAGGCGAAGCGTTGGCGATGCCGTTCTTACGGCGAGACGCGCCAGACGGGAAGAACGGCGTGCCGAAGGATCGGCGCCGAAGCCTCCTGCCGGTCCCGAG
>JANXWY010000286.1 GCA_025350905.1 Verrucomicrobiota bacterium | reverse complement strand
CCGCTGCAGGTTCTGGCGGCGTCCGCCCAACCCTCGGCCCGGGGTGAGAAGCAGGAGTCCCTTCATAGCGGCTTGGCTTCCGCCCGCAGCCTGGTGATGCCGGCCAGAATTTCATCGGCGGCCCGCGCGCTGGTACCGTTGAATGATCCCCGCACCGTTCCGGCGGCATCCAGCAAGAGGATGTGGTCGATCTGACCGAATCCGCCCGGGATGATCCCGGCGAGTTCCGGTGAGCGGCAGAGGAAACAGGTCTCGATCACCTGATAGACCGCGGTTTTGTCGCCCGTGAGAAACCACCAGCGATCGGTGTCGGCGTGGTAACCCGCGGCGAACTGGCCCAGCGCGGATGGTGAATCGGACTGCGGATCCACCGTGAACGAGAGGAGTCGAACGTCCGGAACGTCGAGGACGCGTTGTTGAATCTGTTCCATCCGGTCGTTGACCCTCCGGCAATTCAAGGAACATCCAGTGAATACGAAGCTCACCACCAGGATTTGCCCGTCCAGATCATGCCGCGTCACGGTGCGCCCGCTCCGTTCGGTCAAGGAGAAATCGATCAACTGGCGGTGGCGACCCCCGATCGTGGCGACAGCAGCAGCGCCGTCGGGGGGATGGTTGCCTGGTGTTTGGCGGTGCGGTGGCAGGTACAGCCAGCTGACCAAGCCGACGAGTACCACTAATCCCAGCGCGACCCCAAAAAACCCGTAATCAAAGCTCCATCCTGAAGCGATGGCCGAGGTGGATCCCGCGGAGGGGACGTTTGCCGGGGGGGCCGGGGTGGCGCTGGGTTGTGGCGAGACGCTCATGGTTTGGCGAGAGTCGCCTTGAAGCCGGCCTCACGAATGACTTTGATCAACCGGGCGGAAGTAATCTGATTCGTGTCGAAGGCCACCGTCGCGAGTTTATTCGTGAGGGAGACGGAAACCGTGGCGACCCCTTTCGAGTGCCTTAACTCCGAGGTGAGGCCTTGGGCGCAGCCGCCGCAGTGCATGCCGGTGACGACAAAGCGATTTGTCGCGTTGGCCGTCACACTGGAAGGATTATCATCGGCTTGCGCCCCGAGAGTGAAGCTTGCGATGCAGAAGGTCAGAATGAGTAAGTTTTTCATGGTGTAACTCAGGGTTGGAAAGAATTCTTCAGGCGACCCGCTTCGCCCGGACCGCGACTTGGGAGCGTAATGGGCCGCGCCACGCCGCGACTACCGCAGCGCGCGGTGGAGTGGCGATTGGAACGGTTTCGAACGATGATGCGCCGCGTTGGCAAACCCGGGCGAGAAACCGGTGATCGAGCACCTCGCGCCTGGCCGGGACCCGGCCGGTAAGGAGTGGTTTAGTTGCGAAGACCTGAGGTTTCTCCGGGGCGGGATCGACTTGTGCGAGGCTGGAGTTGGTTTGCTTTTTTCCCCCGTACCGGAATCCGGCTGAACCCCAATTCCGAACGGTCATTTAGGCCTCCTTTTCATGCCAGCAAATATGCCTCAAAGACGTGAAAAGGGTATGCGGCAAAATGCCGCAGTGGCAGGGTCAAGCAGTGCGTGTTGGCTGCGGCAATCTGCCGCAGCCCGTCGTCCCGGGTGCGACCAGAAGTGGCGGTCAGTGTGGTAGAGCGACTCGCGCTGCGAGTCGCCGCGCCGCGTCCAGCGGCACGTCCGAGTCACCGCACGTTCCGCCCGCTCTACGCGGGCGGAGTGTTCGCAGCGCGAACACTCCTACCACCCAGGTTGACCGCCACTTCCAGTCGCACCCCGTAGTCCCGGAAAAACGGTTTTGCTCCCCGACCCGGCCATCAGCCGTCGCGCAAGTTGGCTGGCCGCTATTTCGCCAGAGATGGATTCCAGAGATCCGTGTGCGGCGGCTGGAACACTTGCGCCAGGCGCAGCCGCGCGGCATGGCCGTCGACAAACGCGTAATTCGCCCGCAGCCCATGGCGAGTCGCGTCGAGGTCGGCCACGTCGGCTGGGGCGTACCAGAAATGGGCCATGAGGTGGTCGGCGCTGCCGGCGTTTTCCGCAAACAGAACCGTGCCGGCAGGCTTTGACAATTGGGCCGTGTGTCGCCACGTCTGTGGCTTGCCCGTGTAATCGTCGTCCGGCCCGAGTTCGTAATAGACGTTCAGCCCGTAGCTCATTGTGAGGCTGCGTCGGTCGTTCGGGCAGTGGTAAACGCTCCGGAGCAAGTTCGTCCACTGGGTCGCGCTGGCACCAAGTTGTGGGGCGAGGGCGCGCCCCCACGGCAATTGGCCATTGGCGAATGCGGAATGCTGGCTGCGCGGGAATTCGTCCGCATTGTCGTCGGCATACAGCCGCACCGCCAGACCGAGTTGATGCATTTGGTTTAGGCATTGGGTCGCCCGGGCCGCTTCCCGGGCGCGGGACAAGGCGGGTAGCAGCATCGCGGCGAGCGACGCAATGATAGCGATGACGACGAGCAGCTCGATCAACGTAAACCCGTGGCGCGCTTCCGGTCCGCAGAAATTCTCAGCGGTACCGGAAGGCGCGTGGGGTCGAACAAGGCTGGGGAACACGAATTTTTTGTCGCTGGTTACGGGAGATAGCGCATGCGGAAGTAATTCTGCACCGCACTGCCTTCGAGCACTACGGCTGGTTGGCCTTCCAGCATTACTGGGGCGTTGGTCACCGGCGACCAGCTCGCGGCCGTGGGAGAACTCGCGGATTCCAGCACCCAGTTGGTGGTGGTGGACGAGGGCCAACCCAACACAACCTTCGACGCCAGCGTCAGCTCGGGCCGGCCATCCGGTACATTGGACCAGTTGAAGACAAACGGGCCGCTGCTCGAGCCGGCGACTTCCGTTCCCGTGCTCGCGTCCAGAAGGTACGCTTCAAAGGTGGCCGAGTACGAGTTCGTCCCGCATGGGGCGGTGAAGGCAGGATGGAACATCACCAGGTTCCACCGGAGGGCATTGGTCGTGCCCGCCGTGCCGAAGATCGGCTCCCACGCCTTGGGCGCCGTGTCCTGGTAGCGGTACGCGCTGACGGCGGCGGAACCGTTGAGCTTGCGCAGCCACAGTTGCGTGTTGGCCGGCAGGGGATCGCTCATCATGTCCATCATAAACCCGAACCGGCGGCTGAAGGACTGCCCTTGCCGGCTCGGATCCACCGAGTCATACCAGGGATCGCCGGGATCGAAGCTGTCGCCGGGATTGCTGACCAGCAACGGCGTGAGTTGCGGGACCGTGGCGGCCAGCATCACGTGCAGGGCCCCGTCCCCGCTGTTATACGCGACCATGGGCATGACCATGCCGCCTTGCATGGGGACGCTGGTAAGGGTGGCAGCGGAGGAGCGAGACGAAATGAGCGACAGCACGGCTGCGCCCAGGAGCAGGGAGAAGTTTTTCATAGCATTAATTTTCAAGACTAAATTTCAAACAATCAAAGTTTCGGTCGCGAAGTTTCCAAACGGAATCCGGCGCGCGGACGCCCAAACGGGCGGACGCGTCGCAACCAACCGGGAGTTAATTGCCGAACGGAGGTTGGCGTAGGAAAGCGGGTTTTGCCGCTGATGGCAGCTGGCTGTCTCAGGGCTGGCCTCGGTCATTCACGCCGGAAGGGCGGGAGAGAAAACTTTGGGCCGCGGTTTCGGCGGCGCCTCGGCGCGGGTTGAGTAGGTCCAGTCGAGCAGAGTAAGCAACGGGCGTTCGACTGCAAAGCAGAAGCGCGGCGCTTGCCAGATGACCGCGATCGGGAGCTTGGTGGTCGAGACCATTCTCTCCTGCCGCTGCTCCTCCGTGCGACCTTGCTTGATCACTTTGCACAGGCGGCACGGATGTTCGCCATCGAAGGTCATGCTCACGGCCTCGGGGAACGGATTCGCCTGGGAGTAGTTGATGACCATGCCCGTCCACGCCACCGTCTGAAGTAATGCCCAGTGGAGGCCCAAGGTCAGCACCAGCGCCAGCACCGTTATCGACTTGATCCAGGTTGACATTTTGCGGCGGGGAATCTCCAAGCCAATGCTTCTGAACTCTGCCACTCAGAAATTGATCCGCTAACCGGAATTTGTCATTGGCTGACTGCATATTGGTATCGTACCCGCCGCGCTTGGCAGCCTTCGGTTGAGTCGGGTTCATTGTCTTGGCGGATGTTTGCCGAGCTTGCGCTGAAGCGAGCGACGGTCGAGGCCGAGGAGTCGGGCTGATTGTGAAATGTTGCCGCCCGTTTCCGCCAGCACCCGTTGGATGTGCTCCCACTCCACCCGGTCGAGGGTGGCAATTGCCGGGAATGTTGGGCCCGCAGCCCCGCCGCGGGCCGGCAGTCTGCGCCGCAAAGCGGCCAACACGGAGTCAACGTCCGCCGGCTTGGCCAGGTAATCGGTGACACCAAGGCGCACGGCTTCGATGGCCGTCGTTATACATGCAAAGCCCGTCAACACGACGATGGGTAAGGTCGGGTGGGCGGTGCGCAACTCGTGGATGAATTCCAACCCCGGCATCTGCGGCATCCACAAGTCCAGCACGATGCCGTCCAGCGACGCGGTGGCTAGTTGCAGCCGCGCCTCCGCAGGACTCCCGGCCTCTGTGACCTCCAACTGCCGGGCCCGGAACGCGCGGGCCAGCCGCTCGCGAAACGGCCGGTCCTCATCCACCAACAGCACGTGTTTCATGCCGGTTGCGGGAAGGTGACCTTGGCGGTCGTGCCACCGTTGGCGAGCCATGGCGATCTGGGGATCAAATATGGATTGGCTTTCATTTTGCGATTATCAAATCCAGTACGGCACTGGCGGGTCGACAGTGTTTGAAAATAAAAGCCGGATTCATGGCGGTGGGCTCACCTTCGCCCGGCATGCGCAGCACGATGCTATCCACCACCCCGACCGCCGCCCCCGTCTCGTCCAACACCGGGGCGCCACTGGAGCCGGGGGCAAAATCGGCGGTAATCGCCATCAGGGGCAGGTTGAGTTCTCCACTCCTTTCCCAAAAGTGGCGGGCAACTATGCCTTCGCTCAGCGAAAAGAAATGCCCGTGCGGATGGCTGTTGACCAGAATCCGCGCCCCCGGCGGCGCTTGCCGCGACAAGGGCCGGGCGGTAAAGCCCGTGCCCGCCAGCCGCCCGATGGCCAGATCACTGTCGGTGTTCGCGGCAAGAATTTCCGCCACCGGATAAATCCTCCCCTCACCCGTCATGGCGACCACCGTCACGAAATCCTTGTTCTCGAAAACGTGGCAGGAAGTGACGAACGCCCCGCCTTTGGTAATGATGAAACCCGCCGCCGGGGCCGCGTGCAAGGAGTTGCAACTGGCGCACTGGTATAACCGAGCCACAATCAAAACGCTGGGCTGGGTCAGCGCTGCCAGTTGTGGTAATCCGTATTTCGCCTTGGTCGGTTTGGTTAGTTGCAATGTGCAAGAGCGGCGTTGGAGTTGATTGGTCAGGCTGCTCCTCGGGGTGGCGCGACCCTCACGGATAAAGCGGTCGCCCGCCTGCGCCAGCGCTTGCGTCACCGCTGCGCTGTCCACTGTTTGTCCGTAGCGGATGCTAGTGCAAACCACCCCGGCAGGATCAATTCTTGCGGCTTGGCCAGCGTTCGGTTGCAGCACGCCCGCGGCGAAAAGCAACACCGTCATGGCAACCGTCGGCCGGTGTCGCAGGTAACTGAAGCGCGATTTGCACCAGCCGGGGTGTGGTCGGCGCCGAAGCGGAACACTTGCGCGTGGCTTCATGGCAGAGGCGGCGGTGATCCGCTTGACAACGGTTGGGCAATTAGGTGCCGCGCCGAACGGGGACGGTGGCAAGTCACTCCACTCTGAATTGAATCAAGCTGATCAAGCATTCTGGATCTAAATCGGGTTAGGGAGCGCGGTGAGCGGGAAAAGCAAGGGCTGAGATCCAGCATTATTCGGCGCGCGAAGGTCTTCATTCCTCAGTTTAGGTGGGACGAGCAGATTGAGTGGGAAGCATTCAACGCTCATGGCTCTACTTTGCCTTTGCTTGGGCGATGGCGACTTTGAACTTCTCGACCAGCGGCGCGTGCATGGTGTTGAGCATGGCCACCGCCACCTGGTCCGCGGTCCGGGGGTTGCCGCCGCCAGGGAACGGCGGTTGCGGATCGTATTCGCCCAGCAACTGCATGCCTTTGGCGTAGAAGTCGCCGCGATAGCGGCGGACCAGTTCCAAACCCAGATCGAGCCCCGCACTTACTCCGGCGGCGGTGACGCGATCGGTGCCGTCAAACACGACCCGCTCCGCTACCGGCGTCGCGCCGACAACTTTCAACACTTCCAGCATCTGCCAGTGGCTCGTGGCTTTCCGGCCTTTCAGCAATCCGGCTGCGCCGAGTACGAGCGAGCCGGTGCAAACGCTGCCCACCAGTTTGGTTTGGGCGGCGCGGCTTTGGAGGAATTTGAGCGTGGCTCGGTCTTCGATTGCCGCCAGCGTGCCCACCAAGCCGCCGGGCACGAGCAACAAGTCCAATTGCTCCGGGCAGTCCGTGAAAGTGAGGTGCGGTTTGACGTGGAAACCACCTTTGCTTGCCCCTTCGCACGGAACGGGATCAAGCGTCTTGGCAACGAAACGCACGGTGGCGCCCATCATGCCGGCCAGCGCGTAGTGCGGTCCGAGTGCGTCGAGCGCCGTGAATTCGGGATATACGAGAATCGCGATTTGTTCGCTACCCATCTGCAACTGTTGCTGCGGGTGAACATGGAGTGGTGGGTCTGATTTGGCGGGAGCGCTGGACTCAGCCGCCGACATCAATTTCGGGTTTAGGGCGCACCCAGCGGAAACGAGCGCGAGGACGCGAAGCATTTCGCGACGGGAGAAGGTGTCTTGGTTCATGGTTTGGATTTGTTGGTCAGTAGTAAAAATTGCCTAGGAGATGTTTGATTTGCAGGTCGGGGCTGGCAGCCCCGGAGAGGTTCAGCCGTTTGCCGGTGGTCCACTCCACCGCGCCGTCGGACCACGCGCGGTGAATGCCATCAAGCTCCTCGGCATGATAACGAAAGTCGGGATACTTGATTTGTTTACGCGCGTGAAAGAATTCAAAGCGCCGGGGCTCCGGCGTGAGGAATTCGTCCAGCACGTCCGTCCACAACACTCCGCGCCGGGTGTTCTTGCGGTCGGCGGTGTGCTCGGGATGGAGGAGTGTGGCGAAGCCCATGTTGACCATCTTGGAGCTTTCGACCCCGCCGACGTAGGCATAGCCCGTGTAAAGTCCGCCGCCGAGCGTGACGCCTTCGGCATAACCCGACTCCGCCGCCATTGGGCAGTTGATCCACCTGGGCTGCTCGGCACGCTTCGGCCAACTGGAGGCCGGCCCGGGGGGAACGGTCATGCCGAGCGTCTGTGCCAATGAGGTCAGCCGCTCGACCGTGAGGCTGCTCGGGACGAAATCGTTGACCGTAGGCAATTGCTGGTGGTCGTTCAGATACATTGTGTCGGACAGCGCGAATTGCTTGAGGTTGTTCAAACAGACGGTCCGTTTGGCGCGGTGCTTGGCCGCCCCCAGCACCGGCAGCAGCAGCGCGGCCAGGATGGCAATAACGGCGATAACGGCCAGGAGCTCGATCAACGTGAACGCCGCCGAAAAGCAAAAGGGACTGCCGCCGCGCGTGGTCGCAGCGGCAGTCCGGTGGGAGCCTGATTTCTGGCCGGCCATGCTTAGGGTTGCCGCACGCGGAAGAACCGCGCCGGTTGGGCCGGGTTGATCGGAATGGCGTTCGAGGACGCGCCGCTCGCGTCAAAAACGCCGGTGGCGGCGGGCGTCCAGACGGATAATGGCGCCGTGACATTCGTCGTGGACAGCAGAACGTAACTGCTGCCCGGCAGACCGTTCGCGCCCCGGAGGACCAGGTTGCCGCCCGTGATCGAGACGACACTGAGGGTGGGTGTCGTGAGCGGGACCGTGTAACCCGTGAAGTTGAAGTCGCCAACATCTTTGAGCGTGTCCGCTGGCGTGGCGTAGAGGAAATTCGCCACTTCAAAGGAAACACCGAGGTCGCCCGAGATGTGGAGCGAATTGGTCGTCTCGACCACGGTGACGTTCAACAAATCATACGCCGCCACCGCGGGCGGGATGTTGCCCTTGAGATACCAGCCCGTGCCGCCAAGCGCGAGCCGGTTGGTGTCATATTGCAAAGTGTAGTCGCCGTAGAGTAGGCTGCCCCCCAGGCCGCCGAGCACGGCGAAGCGCGCCACACCGCCCAGACCGATGCCGCCGGTCTGGCGGGTCGGATTTCCGGGAACCCAGCCGAAGGTCGTCGGCTGAGTGGTGCGTCCGGGGAGATTGGTTACCAGCAGCCCGTTCATAGCGTAGAACTGGTTGACGTAGGAGTAGCCGGATTGAGCGTTGGTCAACAGTTGGTCCGGGGTGACGGCGTTGGCGGCGGCCTGATCGAAGAAGCCTGACAACGTCAGCACCGGCGGCGTGCTAAAATTCGCCGCCAGCGCATTCCACGCGGTCTGGTCGTAATGGATCGTGGCCAGCCCGCTCAACAACACGGCGGCCGGCGTGGTGGTGAATACGGCTTTGTAACCCTGCTGTCCCTCCGCAATCGTCGCGGGCGAGTTACCGCCGAGGTTGATCGTGTATTGACCTGCGGGGAGATTCCAGGTCCGAGTCGCGGTGTGCGAGTTGGTGTTCTCCAGGTGATCGTAGTACGTCACGTCTTCCGCCCACTCGATGTTGCCGCGGTTGTTAAACGTGTGGTCCTGATCAATGCTCACGCCATTCAAGTCGAAGGTGATGCCCGCATCCGTGTCCCAACCGCGATAGAGCGTGAACGACGGATATAGATTCGTGCCCGCGAGCCGGCCGGGATCCCCGGCGCTCGGCCACGGCACATTCGCCAGACTCGAGAGCGTGAGGGTGAAGCTCGCCGGCTTAAGCAAGTCGAGCTTGACCCACTTGGAAGTGTGCGTCCATCCGCGCGCCGTGGCCGGAAAACCGTCTTCATCCCAGCTCCACGCGCCGACGTGATCCGGCAGCGTCTCCGCGCTGGAACTACTGTCCATGACCAACCCGATGCCGTAGGGAATGCCCACAGGATCGTAGTCGATGGTGGAAAGCGCGGCATTGCTGATCGCGACCGGCGCAGGCGCGGCCGCGAAGATCGCGATGTAACCCTGCTGGCCCTCGGCCACGATTGCGGGGGAGTTGCCGCCGAGATTAATTGTATATTGCCCGGCGGGCAGCAGCCAGGTGCGCGTGGCGCTGTGCGTGTTTGTGTTCTCGAGATGATCGAGATACTGCACGTCCTCGGCCCAGGCAATGTTGCCGCGGTTGTTGAACGTGTGATCTTGATCAATCGAAACGCCGTTCGTGTCAAAGGTGATGCCGGCGTCCAAGTCCCAGCCTTTGTAGAGCGTGAAGCTGGGATAAAGATTCGTGCCCGCGAGACGGTTAGTATCGGACACGCTCGGCCACGGTACGCCCGCGAAGTTCGAGAGCGTAAGGGTGAAAAGCGCGGGCGTGGTCAAGTTCAGCAGCACCCACTTCGAGGTGTGCGTCCAGCCCTTGGTCGTGGCGGGAAAGCCGTCCTCGTCCCAGCTCCACGCACCGACATGATCGGGAGGCGTGGCCGCCACCTCGCCGGCGCTGAGTTCCAGTTCCCAGGCGTAGGGAATGCCGATGGGGTTGTAGGGCACCGGCAGGACATCATGCGCGAAGGCGGAGTCGGCGATCGAGAGCAGTGCGGCGCCCAGGCTGAATGCTAGGCCGCGCCGCAGGCTGCGTTCTATGTACTGTTTGATCTGATTCATTTTTTTGTTTTGGTTTTTCATTTTTTGTTTTGGTTTTGTTGAGGGCTTTTTTCGCGCTCCCTACCACACGCGTCGCAGCCGGAAGAACTGGCTTGGCTCTTCCGAAAATGGTTGTTCGACAAATTGATTGGTGCCGTCGCTCGCGCGCGGGCGCAGGTCGGGCTGCCACGGGGCGCTAAGGGCGGAAGCTTTTTCCAACAGCCAGCCGCGTTCCGACTCCGGCCAGCGCGGGCGCAGCACGGCTGGCGTGCGCGCGACTTCCAGCGCAGGCCGCGGCTCGTCCGCGTCCAGCCATCCGTCGCCATCACGGTCGCCGCCGAGCCGCACGCCCGTGCCGGGTGGCGTGGCGAGAAAGGTAAGCGCGTCGTTCGGGTCGAGCAGCGCGAGCAGATTCGTCCGCGGGAGCGCCGCTTCGCCGGCGCGGTCCGGCCGGTAGAGCTGGGAAACCTTGTCGTAAAAATATTGCCGCCATACGCCGGCGACGCGTCCGCGCGCCACGAGGTCGCACACGTTGGTCAGCCGCGCCTGCGCTTCGAGCAGCGCGAGATCGGCCAGCGCGTTCGTGCTGTTCGCGCCGGACACCAGCGTGCGGCTCGCGCCGACCGCCGGTGCCGTACCGGTTTCGAAGGCCAGCACGAACGCGGTCACGTCCGCGAAGTCCACGCCGCTCAATTGATCGAGTTCGTAGAAATGAATCGTGGGCAGGAAATGCCGGCTGCCCGTGCCGTCGTGCGCGAGGCCGAAACCCGCGACGTTGGTCACGCCCACCCGCGTGTCGAGCAGCGCGCGCTGATACACCGTCTGGAGCGGCGGCGTTTTGAACGACTGCGTGGCGCCGATGTTTCGCGGGTCATCCACGTTGTTGTCCGAGCCGGACGGGGGCGTGTGGCAAACGGCGCAGTGGTTGATGTGCAGGTTGAAGAGGCTGCGCCCACGCGTGGGGTCGCCGCCGTTGAGCGTGGCCGGGAGGGTGTTATCGAGTTTGCGATTCGGATTCGGATGATGCCGCAGCGTGGCGAGGTAAACCATCATCGCGTCCAAGTCCGCGTCGGGCAGCAGCGCGCCGCCCATCAGATCGCGGAAGGTGGGATTGAAGGCGCGCAAGTTCGGACGATCGCCGCGCCAGTGGAGCAGTTGGTTCGTCGCCAACCCGCGCAAGGTCTGCGTCGTCATCGGCCCCTTCATCGGGTGCATCGAGCGCGACTGCGGGGTGGTGTCGTGGATGGCGAGGTTCGCGCCCATCACATTCGTGATCGTGCCGTTCGGGTCGCCCAAGTCCCACGCTAGTCCGTCGCGATCCGCGTCGAGATGGCAGGTGCCGCAAGCCACGGTGCCGTTGCCGGAGAGCCGCGCATCAAAGAGAAACCCGCGACCTGCCTGCACCGCCGCCGGCGTCGGGTCGTAACTGCCGGCGGGAATTTCCGCGAGCAGTTGATCCGTCGCAGTGCTGATGATGGAGATGGAATTCGCCATCTTGTTGAGAACGAAGAGTTGCAGCCGCCCTTCGTGCAACGTCAGTCCGCGCGGGCCGCGCATCCGGCGCGAGCCGTTCGGCGCGCCGGCGCGCATGTCCACACGCGCGAGCACAGTGCCGTCGTTCGCGTCAAGCTTCGCGACCCGATCCGACGCGAACGCCGCGACCCAGACGTGCCGGCCGTTCGCGGTGAAGGCCAACGCCATCGGCTGTGCGAGCGCGTTCGATTGCGCGGCGGGATTTGGGAGCAGCGTGTAATTGATGCCGGGATTCAAGTCGAACGCCGTGGCTGCGCCGGTTGGCAGCTCGAGGCGCGTCACGCGGTTGTCGGCGAAGTGGCCTTTCAAGTTCGGCTCGAAGCGGACGAGGTTCAACGCCTCGGTGTTCGCGACCCACAACTCGTCCGCGCCCGGACGCAGCGCGAGATCGAACAAGCTCGTGCCCGCGTCCGAGAAATAGCCGAGCACCTGGTGATTGGTCGCCGAGATCACAGCTACGTCGTGGTCGAGCAGCACATGGCTGATGCGCGGATCGTTGGCCGCGACGATGATCGCGGTCTGCGGGGGCGCGGGGAGATTGGTGTTGCTGGGCGCGGGTGGCGGCGGCGCCAGGTTCGATGGGAGAATGGTGGTGCGGTTCCCGGAGTTCTGGAAGGCCGCGTAAATTTTTGTCCCGTCCGCGTCCACGGCCAGCGCCCGCGGCTGCAAGCCTTGGAGTGAAATCGCCGCCACTTCCACGCGGGTCGTGACATCAAACACCCGCAGCAGATTGTTTCGCGCACCACTGACGAACGCTTTGCCCTGCGCAAACACCACGTCCGCCGGCTCGTCTGGACAAGGCAGCGTGGCTACGACCACGCCGCGACTGAGCGAAACGATGGAGACGCTGTCGGAAACTTCGTTCACGACCCACACCTCGTCTTCCGTGCGCGCGCGCAGCGACACGGGTTCCAGGCCCACGGCGATTTCCGCGAGCAGCACCGGGATTGGGTTAGCGGTGTTGGAAACATCGAAGACTGAAAGCCGCGCGTCCGGCGGGTTGAGTGCGAGTAGTTTCGAGCCATCCGGCGTCAGCCCGATGGGATGCGTCTGCCGGCCCTCGAACTGGGTGAAGGAAGTTTGCGCCGCACCGCGCGAAGCCAACGCGAGCAGGCCCGCGGTGAGCGCCGTGAGCGTCGCGCGAACCAGCATTCGCACCGGAGGACGAAAGGCGGGGAACAGACGCCGGGGAATCGCTGAGGCAGCGGGGCTGCGAAGCCAACTGCTCATCACCTGCGCCTGCCCCCGAAATTGTACTAGGTATTCTGGCCGGGTTTGCATCATGGTAGGTTGTTAAGGGCGCGGAGCCGGTAATATCGGGTCGCACCCGGGGCGTTGGTCTCCGTGAGGAACTGGAGATTGTTGTTCCCCCGCAGCGGTCCGGCCACGGGCAGCCAGTTTCCCGAGTCGATGAAACCGGTCGCTTCCAGCACATTGCTGATGGCGGGCGGACTGCGAAAGGAGACGCTCACCCGATTGGTGAAGGTTTGAATGGTTTCGATCCGCAACCCCGCTTGAAACCGCATCAGCAAAATGTCGGAGAGCGATTGCAGCGGGCCGCCACCGGCGCCGTTGGTGGAAATGTCAATGACGCGGAAACCTACAATGTACGTCCCTGGTGCGCTGGCCGTAAACTCCCGACCGTGGAGGTGGCCGTACGGGTCCGTCCCCGGCGCACCGTTGTTTTCGCTGATGATCAGGTAATTCATCCCGTTGGTCGTTCCGACGGGAACGCTGAAGGTGATCACGCCCAAGTCACTCTCTCCGTCCCCCTCCCAAAAGGCGAAGCTGCCGCCTGCCGGTCCCTCCACGCTTGCCACTTGAACCGCAAGCTGGGCGCCGAACGCCGCATGGCCCGGAATCGGGCCCCCGTTGGGAATCGTTCCCGCGAGCGCAGAAAATGTCAGCACGTCGCCTCGGTAATAACCGGTGTTCAGGCCATTGGTGCGCAAAATCTGTGGGAATGAGTAACCGGATTTAGTGGCATCAAAGAGAACACCGTTGCTGAAGTAGAGTTTGTCGTTCTGATTCGTTCCCAGTGCGCCGGCGTAAATGTGAGTGTCGGCCCGGCAGGAGAGCGTCCCTGCCACCCAGCCAAGCAGGGCGAGCACTGACATCCGGGCGAGGGTCGGTTGCCGAAATTTCATAGGTTAGTTTGGGTGGCGGCCGGTTGGTTTCAGAGGCCGGCAATGAGCACCGGCAATTTGATCCGAGGGCCAGCACCGCGCACTGCCGGTCCCGACTTCATGGGTCGGCGACCGGCCTGCGCAGCGTTGCCATCAAATTTGAACATGAATTCTTTCCCGCCGCGTCACGGGACGTAGCGCAAGCGGAAAGATTGGTGGCTCACATTGCCATCCAGCACGACGCCAGGTTGTCCGTCCACAGTAACAGGCGCGTTGGTCACGCTCGTCCAGTTGTAGGCGCTGATGTCCGAGGCGGATTCCAACACCCAATTGACCGGGGTCCCGACGGGCCACCCAACAAACACTTTCGTCGCTATGCTGAGAGTGGGCGCCGGCGTTACCAACAAGGTTGCGGCGATGCCATACGGTGACAGGGCGGTGCCGGAGGTTTTGTTTGCAAGGACATTTCCACCGATGAAAATGGTGTAGTCGCCCGCCGGGAGGGCGATGCTTCCGGACACACTATTGGCGCCGCTGGTGGCGGCCGCCGAACCCTTGTAGCTGAAACTACTGAGTTGCGCGAAATCGCCCGGGAGGTCGCCATCACCGCCGATTTTCCAGTCTCCCAACGCATTCCAGCTTCCATCCGTCGGGCTTGGGTCGGTGGCCGCTGGATTTAGATTTTGTTGCACCCACCAGGTCCGCCAAGCCACTGACGCTTCGCCGAAATCATGATCGGCACTCACGGCATTCGTCGTCTGCGAAGGCGCGAAAGGCGCGATGGCCGCGAGCCCGGAATAAATGGAGAAGGCCGGATTAAGCCCGCCGAGCGAATTGGTGGTGGCGCTGGCATTGGCAGAAACGGTCAGGTTGACCAACGCGGCATTGTCCAAGTGGAAGCGGAAAGCCCGGCCCCGGTGGCTGTCACCGAGAATTCCATCGGCGGCATCCGCCCAGCCATAATTGCCGGTGACTGTTTGATTGGTGATGGTCTTCGAACCGGACGACAATCCGGTGTACGTGCCGAAATCGCGGCCACCGTAACCGATATGAGCTTGGGCGACATTGCTGGCCATGAGGCAAGCGGCCGCCGTCAGCAGACCGCCAACGAGATTGCGAAGATCGCCCAAGGCGACCGCCGTTCCGATTTTATGTTTTTTCGTAGTTTTCATTTTTTTACTGTTTTTGTTTTGTGGTTTCTGTTTTTCCGGGTGGTCGGAAATTTTGGTGGCTCTGGTTTTCGTAGTCGTAACTCAGAACTCAATTGGTTGTTTTACGGAGGCGATAAAAGCGGTTGGGCGCCGTCGCGTTGGGATCCACGAGCCAGCGCAGTTCGCTGTGGGAAGTTCCGATGAGGTTGGCGACCACCGCCCAATTCGTTCCCGTGACGGTGGGGCTCGATTCAAACACATAGTCCGTGAAACCCGACAGACCGAACCGGGCAGTAGCGACATTGTTGCTGCGGGAAAAATCGCTCAGCATCAAGCCGGCTTGCAGATAAAAGTAGGCGATTTCGGACGGGCCCTGGACCGGATCGCCATTGGGGCCGTTGCTCGAAGTGTCCACCAGTTGCAGGCCCACGGTATAGAGTCCCGGCTTGTTCAAAGTAAGCCGCCGGCCATGAATGTGGCCGTAGGGATCCGCCTCCGGGTCGAACGGATCGCCCTCGCTGAGATTGAACATCTCCATTCCGTTGGTGGTCCCGGCGGGAACGGAGAACATGACGGCCGGATGCGCTGGATCGTCAATCTCGTTCCAGACGGTCAACGCACCTTCGGCGGGTCCCTGCAACGAAACGAACTTCAACTGAATATAGGCCCCGAGCGCGGCGGCATGCGGACTGGGGCCGCCACTAAAAATCGTGGCGGGCAAGGCGGAGAACGTGGTCGCGGTCTGATACACCCCCGGGTAAAGGTCGGGAAGGTTGGCTTCCAGGTAGATACAAGCGGGCGACTGGGCATAGCCGCCGCCCGAGTTGATATCCCAAAGGTCGCCGTTTTCAAACCAAAGCGGCTGGTCGGGATTCGGACTAACGGCGCCAGCGTAGATGTGGGCGTGTTGCGCCGCCACCGGGCTGCTCAGCAGCCAACCAACCGACAGCGGCCAGAGACGGGCACAAACGCGGGTGAATGATTTCATGGGATTTGGCTTCGTCATGGATTTCCTTTTGGGTTCACGAAACGATCTCCTGGCGCGGTGAGTTTTGGCCGGACTTGTTCCCACTTGATCCATTGAACATGACCGTCCAGAAACAGATAATTAGCGCTGTCGGTATGGCGCTGAACGATGACCTGGCTGAGAAAAATATTCGGAGAATAGCCCTCGCCATCCACCAGGCTGCCGGCAAAGTGAAAGTGATCTTCGTTGAGCAGGTCCTCGGAGGACTCCGTCATCCAAAGCGTGTCGGAGGGGCTGGTTACCTGGGTCCGCCGCGCGATCGGCGTCGGGTTGCTCGGAGTGGGGGTGAAGTACAACAGGAAGTCGTTGGCGGCATAACTGTAAATCCGACTGGACCCCTTTTTCTCAACGGGACAGAGATAAATATTGGTGGCGGCACCAATGCTGGTGGCCGTGAATTTGTAACTTAAATACGGCAGCAAGGAAGCCACCCAGGACACGTTGCCGCCGCCCATGTGGGACGAGGCCGGCAGCCGATCTTCATTGTCGTTGGAGTACATCCAGGTGGCCAAGCCCAGCTGCTTGAGGTTGTTCAAACAGCGGGTGGAAGTGGCGCGGGCTTTCGCTCGGCTCAAGGCGGGCAACAGCAAAGCCGCCAGGACCGCGATGATCGCGATGACCACCAGCAACTCAATAAGCGTGAAACCGATTTGTTTTTGTCGCATAATCAATCGCTCAAACGCAGGGCGTTCGAGACTAAATTATTTCGGGAATAGCACCCGCGGCGGAAAGGCCGGGCGGGTGCATGGAGGTGCCGGCGGTACCGCCGCCGGCCAGGAAGAAGATCAGGCCGCGAGGGGCGGCGGAGTGGGCGGGGCTTCGGACCAGGTCGTCGACCCAACAGCGTAGGAGCTGACCAGGTAGAAATGAGTCGGTGTCGAAAAAATAAAGGCCGGGCGGGCGGAGACAAACTCCAGTTTCTTTACGAGCGTGGGGAACTCAGCTTTCTTTTCGGCTTTCTTGCCGGCCGAAATTTGTTTGCAGAGCTGGCAGGGGTGTTTGCCGTCGAAGGTCTTGGTCCACGCTTCCGTAATCGAACCGGTCTGGAGGTTATGTGCGAACATGTTGGTCCAGGCCACGGTCTGGAGCAACGCCCAGTGCAGCCCTAAGGTCAGGACCAGCATAAGCACCAATCCGCAACGAGCCGCAGCCTTCACGGCGCGTCGACTGACGCGCGGGAGGCCGGCTTCAGTCGGGCGGTTGCCGTTTGCGAAATGATTCATGGAACCGCTTCAGAGTCTTGCAGCTTTCATTCGAGGTCGCTCTTACATGCCCATCTCAATCGGGTTTGTGAACGCTGTGGCAGGCTTTGCAATTTACAGCTTCTTTGTATTTGTTCGCGGCGCCGGCTTCGCCCTGTTCGAGCGACTTGGCGGCAGTCAACAGTTTCGTGGTCTTGTCCTTCCAACTGGCGGGATCGCCTTTGGGCGGTTTGGCGCCCACGAGGACTTTGTAGCCGGCGACCAAGTTTTTCAATTCCTCCGGGCTGGCCTTCCCGTCCATCGCCTTCTTGCAGATTGGGTCCGTGCCTTTCGGCGCCTTGTGGTAGGTTTTCATCACTTCCTTAATGGCGTCTTCGTTGGCATCCGCCGCATGCAATTGCCAGACGGCCGCCCCGCTGGCTAACACGCCTGCGATGCAAGCGGCGATCATGACTTGGTTGGAACTTTTCATGGATTTTCTTTCTTTTGGCTTTGGTTCACTGGTCGATTTGAGCTTCCGAAGCAAGTCGGTTGGCTTGAGTCGTCAGGAAAATTCAAGTTGATTGCGATTGCCTGGCGGCTAGTACGTGTTTAATCGATAAAACGCGCTGTTATTGGTCTGCGGCAGGGTGATGGTGTGCATATGATCGTCACCCACCACGACGTCGGTGGCCGCTTGCCAGTTGGCCGAAAGCCCGAGGGTTGGGGAAGACTCGATCTGGTAGTTGGTTGCCGGGGCCGTACCAGTGTCGGGCAAATGCGATGGTGCGGCGAAGGTCAGGTCAATCTGATTTGTTGCCGCCACAATGCCGGAGATGGTGACGTCCGCCTGCCAATTTAGATAAAATCGGTCTGACGGAGTTTGGATTGGACCCCCGCCGGGACCGTTCGTCGAGGTGTCCACGTAGCGGAAGCCAATGCGATAAAGCCCCGGTTGATCGACGGTGTAAATCCGACCGTGCAGATGGCCGTAAGGATCCGCGGTTGGGGAACCGTCCGTTTCGCTGACCACGATGTGATTGGTGCCGTTGGTCAGGCCTACTGCCACCGTCCAAGTCAGGTTCGTGCTGTCCACGCCGGCGGCCTGCGTTTCCCAAAAGCCCA
>JANXWY010000250.1 GCA_025350905.1 Verrucomicrobiota bacterium | reverse complement strand
GTTCGCGCTGCGAACACTCCGCCCGCGCAGAGCGGGCGGAACGTGCGGTGACTCGGACGTGCCGCTGGACGCGGCCCGACGGCTCGCAGCGCGAGCCGTTCTACCACACTGACCGCCACTTCTGGTCGCACCCGATTATTTTCACGCGCTTGCGCCGCCGGGTCTTTTTTCGCTAGGCTGCGCCTCGTTGCCGGTGTGGCGAAATGGCAGACGCACAGGACTTAAAATTGTTCTTTGAGCCGTTTTATACCTTTGCTCTACCATGCGCAAATATTCGGAAAATCCTCATTCTATTGATCGAAAACGTATTTTTCCTGTTCCGGTCTCGTGACGCCAGAAACCCGTTAAACCTTACCGAAAACCTTACCGATCAAGGGTGACAAATTTGTGCGGACGCCCGGGGCCGTTTCGACGCCTTTTGTTAAAACTTTTCTCCCGACGGAACCCATCGCTGGAGGGGTTGCCTGGCTCGATCAGGTCCTCGAGGTGATTCTCTTTTCACACTGGGCTACTTTTCATTGTGCTACTCGCGGTGGTGGACCCATTTCTATCTTTAAGTGCTGGTATTCGGGCAATCCAGCGAACTTGCTTTAAGTGTCGCAATGCAACCGACGATGTTAGACCTACGATCGGCTTTGTCCCACCCCGACTCGTCCTTGCCTCTTTATTTATAAGGTTCAAGTTTGCCCTCGGAAGATAGCGCGCTCCCGACTTTCCCATCGAGAGGTTGTTTTCTCAGGTGTAGTGAATCGTTGCGTGCGCCTGGCTTGCCAAGGTCAAGCTGTGACGACTTTCTGAGTTGGTCAATCGAAGCACCGATCAACTGTGCAGTTTTGTTTGGATGCTTGAAATGTAGTTGTGTCCCGGCAATTGTTTGTCTCTCCGTGCAAGGAGACACGGTTGCCCCGTATGCCGATCCAGGATCCAGGTGTCATCACACCCAATCCACAAAAAAATGCGGGCCGCCGCTTTTGAACCGTGCTCACTTTTTCTGCGCCAAGCGATTGTCTTTCCCATTGCCTAAAATCCTTTGCGGCTTAGGATTCCGTCCGCCTCATGCTCAGGGTCGCCTCAATGAAAAAAACCGCTGCCGCCTAAATGGACCAAGCCACCCACAACAAAATCGTTTCCTTCATCTGGGGCATCGCCGACGACGTTCTGCGCGACTTGTTCAAACGTGGCAAATACCCCGATGTGATCCTGCCCATGTGCGTACTGCGCCGCATGGATGCAGTGCTGGAACCGACCAAGAAGGCCGTGCTCGAAACCAAACAGATGCTCGACAAGGCGGGCATCACCGAGCAACGCGCCGCGCTGGCCTCCGCCGCCGGCCAGTCGTTTTACAACACGTCCAAGTTCACACTCCGCGACCTCAAATCGCGTGGGAACCAGCAGCAATTGCTTGCCGATTTTGAAGATTACCTGAACGGCTTCTCGCAGAACGTGCAGGACATCCTAGAAAACTTCAAATTCCGCAACCAGCTCTCCACGCTCTCGAAATCCGATTCGCTCAGCACGCTCATTGGCAAGTTTCTCGATCCGGAAATCAATCTCAGCCCCGCTCCTGTCCTGAATGCCGATCGCACGGTGAAGCATCCAGGTATGGACAATCACTCGATGGGCACGGTGTTCGAGGAATTGGTCCGTAAGTTCAACGAGGAAAACAACGAGGAAGCCGGCGAACACTGGACACCCCGGGACGCCGTCCGCCTCATGACGATGCTCATCTTCCTTCCGATTGCCGACGCGATCCGCTCCGGGGCGTACCTGCTTTACGACGGCGCGCTGGGTACTGGCGGCATGTTGACGGTCGCTGAGGAAACCCTCATCAAACTTGCCACCGCCCGTGGCCAGCAAATCACCACCCATCTCTACGGCCAGGAAATCAACCCGGAAACCTACGCCATTTGCAAGGCTGACATGTTGCTCAAAGGCGAGGGCGAAAACGCCGACCACATCGTTGGCGGCGCGGAATGGTCCACGCTCGCCCGGGATGCCTTCGTGTCCATGCTGTTCGACTTCATGATGTCGAATCCGCCCTACGGCAAGAGTTGGAAAAAAGACCTCGAAAACATGGGTGGCAAGGACAGCATGCGCGACCCGCGGTTCAAGGTCATGCACCAGGGCGAGGAACTTTCCCTCGTCACCCGCTCCAGCGACGGCCAGATGCTCTTCCTCGCCAACATGACGTCGAAGATGAACCACGACACGCCCCTCGGCAGCCGCATCGCCGAAGTTCACAACGGCTCGTCGCTGTTCACCGGCGACGCCGGCCAGGGCGAGAGCAACATCCGCCGCTGGATCATCGAGAACGACTGGCTCGAAGCCATCGTCGCGCTGCCGCTCAATCTTTTCTACAACACCGGCATCGCCACCTACATCTGGGTGCTCACCAACCGCAAGCCCGATCATCGCCGAGGCAAAGTGCAACTCATTGACGCCACACAATGGTTCAAGCCACTTCGCAAAAACCTCGGCAAGAAAAACTGCGAACTCGCGCCCGACGACATCCAGCGCATCTG
>JANXWY010000207.1 GCA_025350905.1 Verrucomicrobiota bacterium | reverse complement strand
GGTTGCGGTCCGGGTGATGAAGCCTTCGTCAAATCACTACGGGTTCGGCTCGCGGCCGCCGGGTTTATCGGCGAGGTGAGCTTCAGCCCGAATCTCAATCGCGCGGAGAAGCTCGCCTTTCTCCAGGCGCTGACGGTTTTTTCCGTCCCGGCGAATTACGGCGAGGCCTTTGGCCTTTACGTCATTGAGGCCATGGCCGCGGGCGTGCCCGTGGTGCAACCGCGCACCGCCGCGTTCCCAGAGATTCTCGCGGCCACCGGCGGCGGCGTGTTGTGCGAACCAAACGATGCCAAGTCCCTGGCCGACGCGCTGGAAGCATTGCTGCTGGACCCGCCTCGCGCCCGGGCGCTGGGCGAAGCGGGCCACCAAGCTGTGACCGAAAAATTCAGCGCCGAAGCCATGGCCCGAGCGACGTTGCAGGTGTTTGAAGAGGTGAAGTAACCGACACATCTCGATTTCTTGCAACCCCTCATTAACCCCGGACTTCAGAGCCAGAGTTTGGACAAAAAATAATCCAGAGTACCTGTGCCCTCCACATTCGTGACCACGACGGTGTAGCCGTCCGCATGGACTGATTGTACCGTTGTCACCAACAAAGTGTCGTTCGTTTTCCCGGTCAGATCGCGGTGTTGAAACGCCATTGGTAAGCGAGCGGCCCAGTGCCCGTGGCCAACACCGTGAATGTCGCGTCCGTGCCGACGACGTTGGTCCGGCTTTGGGGTTCGGTGGTGATGACGGGCTGGCCGAAGCCGTTGACAATAGCGGTGAGCAGTAGGGCCAGCCTGAGAAGATGTTGGTTTGTTTTCACAGTCATCCCACAGGAACCGAATGAAAACCATCGAATATCAGGGCCTTTTGACAACTCCGAGTGCTATGGGACGGAGTGTGCCAGTTAAATCGCCCTCTCGATTCACGATCGTCAATGAAATCAAGGGTTTCACGCACAATTCCTATGGGATGGCACTGGTTTGTTTTCATGATTCTGGAAGGTTGAATCTTCGCCATCGGCTCTTTCAGTCATGGCTGCCACTTTAGCCGGTAGAAACTGGCAGGCGCACCATCTGTAGCTACTGTCCATTGGTTGGTGCCTGCGGCGGCGGTGAAGGGATGAAAGTCCGTCCAGTTGCTCAGGTTCGTGCTGCTCTGCAAAGTATAATCCCGTCCAATGAGCAGCTTTTTCATCTCAAAGCCCAACTGCCCTGCGGAAGAGGTCATGCTCAGACGCTCCGGCCGGGCTGATCGTATTGCTTCCAAATACAACGCCGCAATCCGCGCATGGCCTTTGGTAGTCAGATGGCCGTATTCATCCCAGAACACGTAGTCGGCTCCGGGCCCGTCCAGACTCTGATCCGTCAGCGCAGGGTCCTGCATCGCCGCCGGATTGGCCTTGGTCATGCCGTAATCGGCCGGGTGATCGATGAACCCGTTGATCAGCCCGAAGGCATCGGGGCAAATCAGCCGCAAGTCGGGCCGGGACGCGTCCAGCGCCGCCATAGCCGCGGCGATGGCGGCGTTGAATTGTTCGACGCGCTGGCGCAATACGAGCCGCGTCGGCAGGTCAAGCGTGCGGATCACCACCGGTTGCCGACTCACGTCATCGACGTTTGGCAACAGGATGGAGCGCGCACCTTTGCCGTAGAGCCGCACCACTGCGTTCGAGAGATTTCGGGTGCCCTGCGCGATGGCGTTGTTCCAGACCAGATTATTCGTCGGCGATGTGTATGGGCCAAAGAAGTCGTTGTCTCCAAGGTGATAGTAGAAGTCCACCGGCCCGGCCCAGACGGCGACAAGCGAGTTTGAGACGCTATTGGGCAAGGACGTGCTGGTGATTTTCCCCAATACGTCGAACGTGGCGTAGGCAGTCACGGCGTAATTACGGCTCGCGACATAACTCAAGCCGAGGTTGGTGGAGAGCGTTTCGACCCACATCGGCCCGTTGGAATATCGGTTCTGCCAGTTGGGGAAAGGTGGCGGCGTGCGCGTGTCGGTCAGGCAGTCGCCAAAGGCGTAAATCGCGCTGAACGGCGGGGTCGGAGTTTGAGCGAATGCGGCATCCGACATTTGAAAGGTGAACATTGCCACGACTAGCGGAAGGAAAGGTTTGAGTTTCATAATAAGTGATTGGAATTTATTTTTGGCCCTGTGCAATTTAGCTCGCGGATTGATTGATGAGTTGCTTCGTAATGCTGGTTGGCTCGAGTACTGTGAAGTTGGCGTCCGTACCGGCGGCGTTGGTCCGACTTTGGGGGGCGGTGATGATGTGGGGCTGGCTGAAGCTGTTTGGCAAAGCGATTGGGGAAATCCCGGAGGCACATAAAAACAGCCTCGCCCGTTCCATGACGGATGTTCTGGGGTTCATGTTTGAATCTGAATTGTTCGTGTCTTGGAGAGGTTCAATTTTCATGGTTTGTTTGGAGGATTCGCTGGTTCACGGCGTGTGTGGGATTCCGGCCCGGAGCCTTTTCAAATCCTCCAAATCCTCCTTGTTGACTGCAAATGTAGGGGGGAGAAAGTTTTTGATCGCGCGATGGTAGCGCCAGCGATAGCGATCCACGTGGCCATCGGCAAACGACAGGTTCGCCCCGTTTTCGTGCCGATCCGCAGGTAAGGAACTCCACCAATCTCGGTTGGGATCGTTGTGCGCCTCCGGTGCGAACCACGGATTGCCGATGGTGAAAATCCCGTCATCGATGCTCATTTCGTGTTCGTCAATGAAAACCCACGCCTGGCTCGGCGGTGGATTCATGATGCGCGAAGCTTTCCGTAAATTGAACGGTGTGTCGTTGACGTCATCGAGCGCGGAGCCGCTGATCACGTCGCAGTTGAGCCAACAATGAGTTGAATAACTGCGGGTGCGCCGGATCGCGGACTGGTTGAGCACGGTGGATTTATCACCCGGGCAAAGATAAGCCTTCGCGCCACCGACATGGCGAAAGATTACGCCCGCTTCGATGTTAGCCGTGTTGGTATCGAGTTGGGCGTTGCCGAGCACCCAGGCACCCGTCACGTTGACCTGGTCGAACCCGATTTTGCGCGAGATGTTCGGCGGAAGGTTGTCGTTGTTGTCATCGACATACATGCGCCAGCCCATTTGAAGCTGCTTGAGGTTGTTGAGGCAGGAGATGGATTGCGCCTTGGACTTGGCTTTGGACAGAGCGGGCAACAATAGTCCTGCTAGAATCACAATGATGGCGATGACGACCAAGAGTTCGATGAGGGTGAAGGCCCTGGCAATTTCTGCTTTCTGCTTTCGGTTTTCCAATTTGAAACTGGGCTTAAGCTCAAAAGAAAGAGATGAAACCGCGAAATACACCAAATACGCGAACGGAGAAGGGCTTTCCGTAAGAGCTTTCTTCACCTGTTGAGTGAAAAAGTCCCTCCACCCCAAACCGCTTTCACGCTCTCGGTTTTCGCGTGGTTCGCGGTTTAGCTCAACTGTCGTTCCAAGGTTCATCGCTGCTTCTCCTCTTGGTTGACTTTGTAAGGTGAAAGGAACCCGCCCGGAATGACTTCGCGTTCGCGGCCTGGTCCCTGCCAGGCCACCGCGAGATGATCGTCCTTCTTGCCCTGCTTGTGCAGCGCTTCGATATAGTATTTCCGACCGGCAACCAGGGTGATGGGTGAAGACTGCTGGCCGCGATGGTTTGCCCATTCATGCGGCATGGAGGGCTTTGCATAGCCTATCTGTCGTTTGTTTTTGGGACTGTCATCCGGACTGAGCCACAACTCGCCGCCGTCGCCCGCCGTGATCCAAAAGGTGTAATCCCCGGTCTTGGGCGGGTGCAGATAACCGCAAAGGCGCGCGCCGTAATTCGTGCCCCAATGACTAGGTGCCTCGAACCTACCAAGATACTCATGACCACTAGGATGGTCCGGATAGTCCGCACGAGAAGTAAGGAAAGTGATGTAATAATCACCGGGCAAATTCGTCCAATACTCGCGCAGGATGCTTCCGGTGAGCGGTAGCGCGGCCAGTTTGGTCGCGTCGGCTGCCACGGCGTAATACCCTGCTGGCACTTTAACCGCCACCTCATCGCTCGTGCGCGTGAGTTTCACCTTGCCTTCGGTCACTTCCAATCGAGTCGCGTTCGTTGTCGCCGTCAGCGTGAACTTTGTCCCCAATACCCGTGCCTCGGCTTGAGCGGTAAGTAGCACCATCGCTCCGAACGGGCGTTGTCGTGCGACCGTGGCTTCCAATTTGCCCTGACGCAGTTCAAAACGTTTTCCCTTTCGCCAGGCCAAGGCTTTCAACTCCGTGTGGTCATTGAGCGCAACACGGGTGTTTTCCTTGCCGTAGTCGATGGTGGCTCCGTTCGAGCCGGAGATTCGAAGCCGATCACCGGGTAGCAATTTCAGCGCGTCTTGCACTGAGGAGGACTGGCCGTCGCGTTCAAGGATCACTTGGGTTCCCGTTGCGACGGTCAAGGTCGGTTGGTTGTTGACGGGAGGATACAGCCAGACGAGAAAACCGATCAGTGCCGCCGTGGCGACCGCAAACGCCCAGCGGGGCCGCGGGAAAAGCCGGTCAAACCAATTGAGGCTCGGCCTCGCCGCTGTTTGTTGGTAGGGCTTTGACTTCGTAGCAGGATCATCACACTTTTTCGCTGGCTGGTTGACCAGCGTGTTCTCCGTGGCGGCGGCGCGTGCCTGGCGCATCACGGAATCCGCAAAACCATCTTCCGCGCACACCGCCGTCAGAATGGCCTCGACCACCTCGGCTGAGGCTGGTCGAAACAGCGCAGCCAAAAGCCGGTGTTGTTGATAGCAGGCCAGAAGTTCGTCCGCGCCTTGGGAATCGGCTTCAATCGCGTGCCGCAACTCAAGCCTTTCCTCCGGGGTCAGATCATCATCGAGAAACCGGCTGATCAATTCGTCGAGGCGGTTCATGGTCACGAGTCCAGGTTCGCGGCGGCTTGCGCTTGTTTGCGGGTCACACAATCGCGGAGCAGTTTCCGCAATCGAAATACTTGTACGCTCACGGACGTGGCGCTCCGCGCCAGTCGGTTGGCGATGGCCTTTACTTGCAGGCCGTCACGGTACCGCAAGGCGAATATCGTCTGCGCTTCGAGTTTTAGTGATTTGAGGCAGTCGGCCAGGAACCTGGCGAGCAGATCGGCGGCACCATCGTCGTTGGCCGCTGCTTGGCCTAGGCGCTGGACGAGGAGGTGTTCAAGATAGTTGTGTTCGTTCGCGGCGCGCCGCTGGCGGCGGGTGTATTCCGCGCGCAACAAGTTACGGGCGATGGCGACCAGCCAGGCATGGAAGTTGGTGCCCAAGCGGTATTCGTCGATGTGGCGATAGGCCTGCAGGAACGCGAGGTGCACGATTTCATCGGCCTCCACCCCGGGCGGGCACAGCGCCGCGATGCCAGTCCGAAGCCGCAGGTGGAAGGCGACGACGACCGTGCGATAATCCTCCACATTTCCGGCCTGCACGCGGCGGATCGCTTCATCAATGGCAAGTTCGCTCATGTTGTCGCGGAACCGGCTCATGGTTCGCCCCGGCTCTCCAGGGTCGACCGTTGGTGTTCCTGTTAGTAATAGCACGACCAATGAAAATCTTAGCTAAAAATTGGTGCGAACCAAAAACGATCGATATCGCATGCTCTCCGGTTGACGGGCCGATTCGGCCCCGGCCAATTCTCTCAATTCGCTGGCTGGCATACTCCGGGGCGAGGGCAATGGAGGTTAAGTCGCACCCCGTCCCGCGCTATCGAAATCCGATCGCGCTGACTTTTATCTTCCAACCCGGCCTGCGTTTCGCCCATCATCGCTCCCCATGAAAACCGTTCCGCATTTCCGCTGGCTTAAAGCAAGATCACTTTCGGTGTTTACCTGCTTCCGCTGGTGCAGCGTATTCTCGTTCGCCCTTACGCTTCGCGCGGCGGACTTCGTGCCCGTGACGATGTTGCACCCCGAGGACGGACTGGAGGTCACGCTGTGGGCCACTTCGCCCAAACTAAAAAATCCGACGAACCTGGACACGGACAAGGATGGCCGGCTCTGGGTGGCCGAGGGCGTGGATTATCGCAGTCACTACAACCGCCAGCCGGAGGGCGATCGCATCGTTGTGTTGGAGGATACCGATGGGGACGGGCACGCCGACAAGAGCTGGACCTTCGTGCAGGAGCCCTTTCTCCGAACCCCGATGGGGATCGCGGTCATCGATAACAAAATCGTGGTCTCCATGACCCCCGATCTGATCGTTTACACGGATGTGAATCGCGACCTGAAGTTCGACCCGGCGGTGGACAAGCGCGAGGTGATCCTCACCGGCTTCAATGGTCGGGTGCACGATCACAGCCTGCATTCGGTGACGTGCGGCCCGGACGGCCAGTGGTATTGGAACGCCGGCAACCGGGGGGCGATGTTCACGGACAAGTCCGGGAAAACCTTTCGCATCGGAAGCACGGACGACGACGGCGATTTCAAATGGAAACCGCGCGAAATTGCAGGACTGGCGAGTGATGACGGCCACGTCTATGTAGGTGGCTTCGCGGCACGCATGAATCCGGATGGCTCCGGCGCTCACATCATCGGCTTCAACTTTCGGAATAGCTATGAACAGACCGTGACGTCGTTCGGCGACGTATTTCAAAACGACAACGACGATCCACCTGCCTGCCGGACGACCTTCCTGATGGAGTATGGCAATGCCGGCTACTTTTCCGCGGATGGCAAACGGACCTGGAGTGCCGACCGGCGGCCGGGACAGACCACCCCGATTGCCGAATGGCGCCAGGAAGATCCCGGCACGATGCCGGCGGGCGACGTTTACGGCGGCGGATCGCCGACGGGCATAGCGTTTTATGAAGGCGGCGCGCTTGGCGAAAAGTATCGCGGGATGCTGTTGAGCTGCGAACCGGGCCGCAATACCGTTTTCGGCTATTATCCGCAACCGGCGGGCGCAGGTTGGAAACTGGAACGGTTCAATTTTCTCACCAGCAATCAGGAAGGAAATTATGCGGGCACGGATTTCAAAGGCGGCAAGGTGTCGCCGGAGCTCAACCTCTCGTTCCGTCCCTCCGACGTGGTGGTCGGCGCCGATGGGGCGATCTATGTATGCGACTGGTTCGATCCGCGCGTCGGGGGCCACAGTGATCTGGACGCGACGCTGTCCGGGGCCATTTACCGCATCGCCCCGAAGGGCTTCAAACCGAAGCTGCCCAAATTCGACCTCGCCACGACCACCGGGCAGATCGCCGCGCTCAAGAGTCCAGCGGTGAATGTGCGCAATCTGGGTTTTGAAAAACTCCGGGCGCAGGGCGCGAAGGCCGTATCCGCCGTCGCCCGGTTATTGAAAGATGAAAACCCCTACGTGCGGGCCCGGGCCGTGTGGCTGTTGTCCCAAATGGGTGCGACTGGCATCGCCCAGCTGGAGCCCTTATTAAAGGAGGCCGACGCCCAGCTTCGCATCGTGACGTTTCGGGCGCTGCGGCGCCAGAACTGGAAGCTAAGCGAGCTCGCGCAGCGGTTGTCGCTGGATCCTTCGCCGGCGGTTCGTCGGGAGGTGGCGCTCGCCCAGCGCGATGTGCCCTTTGCCGCCGCGAAAGAGATTTTGTTCAATATTGCCCGGGGCTACGACGGCGTGGATCGCACCTATCTCGAAGCGTTTGGGACGGGTTGTTGGGGCAAGGAATCCGAAGTGTTCAATCTCGTGGAGCATGAGCTCGGATCAGCCGATCCGACGAAATGGTCCGCCAAATTCGCGGGCATCGCGTGGCGCTTGCATCCGCCTCAGAGTATCGCCGCGTTCAAAGCCCGCGCGCTGGCGGCCGGCCTTTCGCTCCCGGACCGCAAAGCGGCGCTGGTCGCTTTGGGGTTCATTCCGATCCGCGCCGCCGCTGACGCCGTTGCCGACGTGGCCGGGCAAACCACCGGCGACCTGCACACCGACGCGCTGTGGTGGTTGCTGCATGGGAAGGATGCCCAATGGTTAGGCATGGACGTCGCGGAGCGGCTCAAGCGCGATGGCATTTACGACCCGGAGACGATTGTGTTGCAAGCGATCGTGGTGCCCGAACCGGAACCTACCAAACTGCCGTCGCTGGCGGAATTGCTCGGGCTTAAGGGCGACGCGGTTCGGGGCAAGCAAGTGGCCACCGCTTGTCAGACTTGTCACCGGATCAACGGCGAGGGCACGGATTACGGTCCAGACATTACGGCGTTTGCCCGGATGCAGCCGCGCGAAGTCGTCATGCGTTCCATCATCGAGCCGTCGGCGGACATCTCCAACGGCTTTGATGGCACGGCGATCAAGCTCAAGGACGGCACGGAGATTCACGGACTGATTCTTTCGGGCGGCGACCCGCTCATCGTGCGTTCCACCGCCGGAGTGACGCAAACCGTGCCAGCCGCACGCATCGCATCCCGCAAACCGCTGGGCCGTTCGCTCATGTTGAGCGCGGATCAACTCGGGCTGACGCCGCAAGACCTCGCCGACGTGCTCGCCTACCTCACCCGGCCTAAGCCGTAACGATTCGGCCGGACTCCAACGCCGAGGCGCAAAGCAGCCAGGCCGCAGAGTAATAGAGCGAGCTCGGAACGTTGACGCCGGGCCACTTGAAGCTCACCCAACGGTGAAGCCCAAGACCGCCAGCACAGGTTTTCAAAACCCTTGCGCCTTTGCCCCTTCGCGGCTTTGCGTTAAATGTCTTCTGCCGGTTCGCGGCTAACTAAGTCGAGCCGTTGGCTTTTAATTGCCGGCGGGAAGCCACTTCGCTCCGCCCCATC
The DNA here is from genome assembly GCA_025350905.1 of Verrucomicrobiota bacterium. GTDB lineage: Bacteria > Verrucomicrobiota > Verrucomicrobiia > Limisphaerales > JADLHS01 > JADLHS01. The sequence goes on along the minus strand of JANXWY010000207.1, from coordinate 71,227 downwards.
GCGGCGCCGTCCCTAAGCGAAGGGGCTGGATTGGTCCGACGCTGGCCGAACAATTCCGACAAACGGTTTGCGAAGGCGACCGATCGTCGCTAGCCTTGCGACTTATGAACTGGCTCGTCTATGCATTGCTGACCGTCGTGTCGTGGGGCGTTTATGGAATTTTTCTGCACAGCGGCCAGATGGGCATGCAGGACAAGGTAAATGGCCGTTACATGGCGTTTCTTTATGTCGGGTTTGCATACTTCTTGATCGCCGTGCTCGCGCCGTTGGCGGTGCTGGCGTTTAACAAAGGCCGGCTGGATTTCTGGAACTATCCCGCCAATGGCTTGTGGTGGTCCCTCATCGCCGGGGTCGTAGGTGCGGTGGGCGCGTTCGGCGTGTTGCTGGCGTTCGGCGCGAAAGGCACGCCCGCAGTCGTCATGGCGATTGTGTTTGCCGGCGCACCGATTGTGAATGCGCTGGTTTCGATCCTGCAACACCCGCCGGCCGGCGGGCTGAGTTCCATCAAGCCGCAGTTTTTCATCGGCATCGCCTTGGCGGCCCTCGGCGGGTGTCTTGTCACCTATTACAAACCCGCGCCCGCGCCGGTCAAGCCGACGGCGAGTGCGGCGCCCACCGTGGCGCGACCGCAGTGACGTTGCCTTCCTCGCGCCGTCGGTCAGCCGATGACCGGGCGCGACGACCAGTTGCGCGGCGCGGCGATGAAAGAACCATTCCATGACTGAGGGCCCGCATCCAACGCGTGCCGACCTCGAGTCCCTCGAACTCGAACAACTCCGGTCGCTGGTCGCGGAACTTTTCCCGGCCAACAAGTTCTACGCCCGCAAACTCCAATCCGCCGGCGTTACCTTCGATGTTTCGTCGCTCGCCGATTTCTCCGCGCGCTTTCCGTTCACCCTCAAGGCGGAATTGGTGGCCGACCAACTGACGCATCCGCCGTTCGGCACCAACCTGACCTACCCGCTCAAGCGCTACACCCGCTGCCATCAAACCAGCGGCACCCGCGGCGCGCCATTGCGCTGGCTCGACACCCCGGAGAGCTGGGAGGCCATGCAGGAATGTTGGATGGAAGTTTTCCGCGCGGTTGGCGTGGGGGCGGGTGACCGCGTGCTGTTTGCGTTTTCGTTCGGGCCGTTTCTCGGCTTCTGGCTGGCGTTTGAAGCAGCGGCGCGCGCTGGCGCCTTGTGTCTGCCCGGCGGTGGACTCAGCAGCGCGGCGCGACTGCGGATGATGCAGGTCAGTGGCGTCAACGTCCTCTGCTGCACGCCCACTTATGCGCTGCGGTTGGCGGAGGTCGCGGCGGAAGAAAAAATCGCCACACACACGCTCGGTGTGAAAATAATCATCGTCGCCGGCGAACCCGGCGGCAGCATTCCCGCCACCCGGGCCAAGCTCGAGACGCTGTGGCCCGGCGCCCGCATCTTTGATCACCACGGCATGACGGAGGTGGGGCCGGTGACGCTGGAGTGTCCGGCCCAACCCGGCGTGTTGCACGTCATCGAGGCGGCCTACTACGCGGAAGTCATTGATCCGGCCACCGGCCAGCCGGCGACCCGGGGCGAGCTGATATTAACCACGCTGACCCGAACCGGTTCCCCACTGTTGCGTTATCGCACGGGCGATTTGGTGCAATGCCGCAGCCGGCCGGCCGGCGGCCGAATGCAAGCGTGTGAGTGTGGTCGTTTCGATCTCGCGCTGGAAGGCGGTATCCTCGGTCGCGTGGATGACATGATTATCGTTCGCGGCGTGAATATTTATCCGAGCGCCGTCGAGGAAATTATTCGGGGCTTTGCCGAAGTGGCGGAATATCGCGTTCAAGTCAGTGCGGCGCAGGCGTTGACGGAGCTGCGTGTGGAAATCGAGCCGGTCGCGGGCGCGGCGACGACGGAGCTGGCGGCTCAGCTGGAGCGCAAGTTTCACCAGGCCTTCGCGCTACGGATACCCGTGAGTGTGGTCGCGGCGGGCACTTTGCCGCGCTTCGAGATGAAAGCGATGCGTTGGGTCATGGCCTGAAGTTGCCCGGGTGCCCGCTCTACCGGCCCCGCCGCCGCCGCGATGGAATTCTACAACTTTCGCGAAAGCCTAATGGTTAATTGGTAGGGTCGGTGCAGCGAGCTCGGAGTCAACGTCCCCGGTCGTTTCCACGTGTTGTTTCCAACCAAACTTGTCCGCCACATCACTGAATATCGTGTAGACGACCGGGATGATGATCAGGGTCAGGAAGGTGCTGGTCAACATGCCGCCCACCACGGCCACGCCCATCGGCCGCCGGCTTTCCGCCCCGGCGCCAAAGCCGATGGCAATTGGCAGAATGCCCGCAATCGTTGAGAACGCCGTCATCAGAATGGGCCGCAGCCGGACGATGCCGGCCTGCAACATGGCCGCGCGCGCCTTCGCGCCTTTCGCCCGCTGCTGATTCGCAAACTCGACGAGCAGAATCGAATTCTTGGTCACCAAACCGACAAGGAGGATGACACCGATTTTGCTGAAGAGGTTGTCGTTCATCGCGGGGACCACCGGGATGACGCCGGTCCGACCCAGGAACGCGATCAGCCAGAGCAGGCCGTAGGCACCGAGGCCGGCCAGGGGCACGGCCAGCATGACGGTGAGGGGATGAATCAGACTTTCAAACTGCGCCGCGAGCACCATGTAAACAATGATCAACGCCACGATCAGCACCCACCAGACTTCCGTGCCCGATTCGTTGAGATCGCGCGCTTCGCCCGCCCATTCATAGGTGAACCCCGGCGGCAGATCGGTGCGCAGGAATTCCTCCACTCGCGTCATCGCGGTGCCGAGAGGCACTCCCACCGTGGAGGCGGAAATCGTGGTGCTGCGAATGCGGCCGTAGTGCTCAATGGCATTCGGCGATGGACCGGATTGATACGTAACGATGCTGCTGAGCTGGATCAATTCTCCCTTGGCACTCCGCACATAGAGCTGGTCGAGGTCCTGCGGCGTGAGCCGGGAAGCGCGCAGCAACTGGGTGATGACCTTGTATTCCTTGCCATCGAGCTTGATCCGGCTGAGGTCGAGTCCGCCAAAGAGCATCTGAAGCGTGCGGGAGACATCCTGGATGGAAATGCCCAGCGCGGCGGCGCGGTCGCGATCAATGTTCAAGCGCAGTTCCGGTTTGCTGTATTCAAACGAGGAGCGGGCGTTCTGCAGGTAACCCGACCCGCGGAGTTTGTTCAACAAGGCGCCGGAATACGTGTTCAATTGATCGAGGTCCTGGGCCTTCAAGACGAGTTGAAACGGCGCGCCGAAGCCGCGGCCGATCGCCTTGGGGATTTGCGCGATGGCAATGGCCCCCTCGACCTGGCCAAAAAATTTGCCCTTGAGGCCGTCCGGACCGTTCACAATTTCCTGCACGGTGCGTTTGCGCTCGTCCTTGAGTCGGAGAAATACGATCCCCAAATTGGCCTGGCCCGGACCGGAAAACGCCGGGGCCACAATGGCGCCGTACGCCTGCACTTCGGGTACGGTGACGAGGATCGCCTCCATCTTTCTCAGCATCCGGTCTGTGTATTCGGAGGTGGACCCTTCCGGGGTGAAGACAAAGCACAGCAGGCGGCCCTTGTCCTCCTCCGGGAGGAATTCGGATTCGAGGTGCGTGAAGGCCAGGAAGGTCAAGCCCAGGCTCGCTCCCGCCACCAACAAGATGATCCCGCGATGGCCCAGCGACCATTCCAGGACGCGTTTGTAGGTGCGGTTGACGGCCTCCAAAAAATGATCGAACCAGTTGATGAAAAAAATATGCTGCTGGTTCGCCGCGACCGGCTTGAGCAGGCGCGACGCCATCATGGGCGAGAGGGTGAGGGCCACGAAGGCCGAGATGATCACGGAGCCGGCGACGGCCACCGCGAATTCGGTAAAGAGCCGGCCGGTGGAGCTTTTCTGAAACGCCAGCGGCAGAAAGACCGCCACGAGCGCAATCGTGATCGCGATAATGGCGAAGCCGATTTCCGCCATCGCCTGGTAGGCGGCCTTCATCGGCGGCATGCCCGCTTCGATATGTCGGAAGATATTTTCCAGGACCACGATGGCATCGTCCACCACCACGCCGATGGACAGCACGAGCGCCAGCATCGTCAGGATGTTGATCGAATAGCCCAACAAACTCATGACGGCGAACGTTCCCACGATGGAAACCGGAATCGCCAGGGTGGGAATAATCGTGGAACGAAAATCCCGCAGGAACAAATAGATGACGATGACCACCAGCAGGAAAGCAATGCCGAGCGTCACCCAGACTTCGTGCACCGAATTTTCGACGTAAATCGATTCGTCGTAGTTGAACACCATTTCGATCCCGGCGGGCAAGGTCGGCCGGATGCGTTCCACCTCCGCCTTGATCCCATGCGCCACTTCGATGGTGTTGGCCTTCGATTGTTTGACAATGCCCAGGAAGACGCACGGCTTGCCGTTGTTGCGGGCGACCGTGCGTTCATTTTCGACGCCGCTGCGGGCCACGCCGATATCGCGCAGGCGGACGATTTTGCTGCCATCATTGAACAACACCAGCCGGTTGAACTCCTCCGCGGTTTTTAGTTCGCCGCGCGTCTCGATGATCATCTCGCGTTCAAGATTTTCGATGCGGCCGCTGGGCAGCTCCACATTTTGTTCCTTCAGCGCCCGCTCGACATCCAGCACGGTGAGGCGATGCGCGGCCATCCGGGAGGAATCGAGCCACAGGCGCATGGCAAACCGCTGCTCGCCGCCGATGATGATGGAGGAAACCCCCTTGATGGTTTGCAGCCGGTTCTTGATCTGCTTTTCCGCAATCGTGCTGAGTTCAAGCGTCGAGAAGCGGTCGCTGTTGATGCCGATCCAGATTACCGCCTGCGCATCGGCGTCCTGTTTGGCCACAATGGGTTCGTCGATGGAGTCGGGCAACCGGCCGCGGACCCGGGCCACGCGGTCCCGCACGTCCTGCGCGGCCAGATCAATTTCGCGGGACAAATCAAATTCCACCGTGATCGTGCTGACCTCTTCCCGGCTCGTGCTCGAAAGCGTTTTGACGCCTTCGATGTTGTTGATGGCTTCCTCCAGGCGCTCGCTGACTTCCGTCTCGACCACGGCGGCGTTGGCGCCCGGGTAAATCGTGGTCACGCTGACAATCGGAGGATCGATGTCCGGCAATTCCCGCACCGGCAATTTCAGCAAGGCGATCAACCCAAAGAAGACGATCGCCAGGCTCATCATCGTGGCGAAGACCGGCCGCTTGATGCTGATCGTGGACAGAATCATGGGCGGGAAGCGGGCGCCGGCGTGGCTTCGGGCGCGGCGAATTTGACCGGGATTCCGGGGCCGATTTTTTGCAGCCCTTCGACAATCACCAGGTCGCCCGGCTCGAGGCCTTCCGCGATCTCCACTCGGCCAGCCAGCCGGATGCCGAGCTTCACTTTCCGGGGCTGCGCGGTGCTCGCTTTATCGATGATGAAAACCACCGCGCCGCCGCCTTCGACTAATTGGCTCAAGGCGGTTTCCGGAATCACAATTGCGTTCTCTCGAATCTGCAAATTGAGTTCGAGGTTGGCGAACATGCCGGGCTTGAGTTCCAGCTTCGGATTGGGAATCTCGGCCTTAACCAGCGTGGTGCGCGTGTTGGGATCCACCGCCGGCGCGATGAAATAAACCTGGCCATGAAATTGGTTCGTGCCGAACGCGGCCACTGTCAGGTCCAGGGTTTGGCCGAGGCGCAATTGCGCCAGAAAGCGTTCCGGCACGTTCAACTCCGCTTTGACGGGGTCCACATCGACGAGCCAGGTGAGCAGCGTGTTGCGCGCGATGACCTGGCCGGGGCTGACATTGCGCGCCCCGATGACGCCGGAAAAGGGGGCGGTGATGCGGGTGTCTTTCAGTTCCCGCTGCTTGCGGTTCAACGTGGCCTGGCGCACGTCGAAGGTGGCGGCGGCTTGATCGTATTCCGACTGCGGAATGAGTTTTTCCTGGACCAATTGCTTCGCGCGGTCAAAGTTCGCCTGACCCAGTTTGAAATTGCTCTCGAATTCCGCGACGTCGGCCGCGAGTTTGGTCTCGTCGAGCCGGATCAGCAGCTGGCCCTTCTCCACCGGCTGCCCTTCACGGAAGAGGATTTCTTGAATGGTCCCGTCAATTTCCGACTTGAGCTCAAGCTGTTCGTTGGCGGCGATGCTGCCGACCAGCGCCAGCGATTCCGTCACGGGCTGCCGGCGGGCTTCGACGGCGACAACTTGCATGGTTGGCAGGCCGGCGGCGGCGCCGGCAGCGTCCGATTTGGGTTTGCAACCGCTCAAGAGCTGCAGACCGGCAAGCGTGGAGATCAGCAGCGTTGAGATTCGGGGGCGCATACAGATTATCATTTCATTTCCGGTTCTCGGCGGCAACACCGACGTGATACTGCGGGGCGGAAAAGGAACGGCCTCATTTGGCCAGGGCTTCGACGCCATGCGGGATTTGCGCATCCGCCACGTTTTCCAGATCATAGTCCTCGTCAAGGGGTCGCGGCGCTTCGCCCTGATGTTGCCTGGCAATCAACACGTAGAGTGAAGGAATTACCAGGAGGGTGAAAAGAGTGCCGAGCGCCATGCCCGCGACAATCGTGATGCCGATGGAATTGCGCGCCGCCGCCCCGGCCCCGGAAACCAGCGTGAGCGGAAAGTGGCCGCAGATCGTAGCCGCGCTGGTCATGAGCACGGGTCGCAGACGCACCAGGGCCGCCTCACGTATGGCCCGGAGTTTGGGGAGGCCGCGCCGCTGTTGCTCATTCGCGAATTCGACGATCAGAATGCCGTTCTTGGAAACCAGCCCCACGAGCGTGACGAGGCCGACTTGGGAATAAATGTTTAGCGTGGTCGTCCAGCCATCGGTGAAAAAGGCCAAACCCTGGCCCGGCATCTTGAGGAAACTGAAGATCAGGGCGCCAAAGATGGCAAGCGGCACCGAGCCGAGCAAGATGATGAGCGGATCGCGGAAGCTGTTGAACTGCGCCGCGAGCACGAGAAAGATCAGCACCAGGGCGAGCACGAAGGCCGGCAGGAACTTGTTGCCTTCGGTGCGTAGTTGGCGGGACTCGCCGGTGTATTCCAGTTTGTAACCCTTCGGTAGGATTTTGCTGGCCTCGGTTTCCAGATACCGCAACGCCTCATCGAGCGGGCGGATGGCCACGGCACTGATTTTCACGGCGTTAAACTGCTGGAACCGGTTGAGTGAGCGTGGCCCATTCTTTTTCTTCATCGTTGCAAAGGTGCTGAGCGGCACCAACTGGTCGTGCGGTCCCTTCACATAAATCGCCTCCAGCTGGCTGGGATTCAGGCGTTCAAGGCGTTTGAGCTGTGGAATCACCTTGTAACTGCGGCCGGCGAAATTGAAGCGGTTCACGAAATTGCCGCCGACCATTGCCGCGAGATCCGAACCGACGGTCGCCATGTTTAGACCGAGCGAGGAAACCTTGTCGCGGTCCATCACCAACTCGACTTCGGGCTGGTCGGTTTTGGTATCAATGATGGGCGGGAACGCGAACATGCCGTTGGTCGCGCACAACTGTTTCAACTGCTCGGCGAATTCCAGAATGACCTCCGGCTCGGCGGTGGAGGCCAGAATGAATTCGACCGGGAATTCGCCGCCACCCGGCAAGGCGGGCGGGGTGACACAGAGCGTGCGGATGCCCGGGATGCGGCTGACTTTGGCTTGCAATTCCGGCAAAATCTGAAACACGCTCCGCTTGCGCTCCCCCCAAGGTTTAAGTACCAGGCCGCTGAAGCCATTGTCCGGAAAGGTGAGTTGAAAGGTTTGCTTCGCTTCGGGCGTGCTCAACAATTCGTGGTTGAGCTCATCCGTGTAAAATGCGGTTTGATCAATGGTGGCATCCGCCGCGGCGCCGACGATGCCGAGGATGATCCCTTGATCCTCGGCAGGCGCGAGTTCTTTTGGGGCCATCAGGAACATCGGCACCGACAAGCAGCTCAGCACAATCCAGACGATATAAACCGCCGGCCGGGCAGAGAGCGTCGCATCCAGCACGCGGGCGTACTGCTGGCGCAGGCGGTCGAAGCCGCGATTGATGCGGCCCGTGAGGCCGTGCTCTTCGCGGCCCGCATCCAGCAGCCGGGAAGCCATCAGCGGTGACAAGGTCAGCGCCACGACGCCGGAAATGAAGACCGCCCCGGCCAAGGTGAAGGCAAACTCACGGAACAACGAACCGGTGAGGCCGCCCTGCAGCCCAATCGGCGCATACACGGCCGCGAGCGTCACGGTCATCGCAATGACCGGCCCGACCAGCTCCCGTGCGCCCAGCAGCGCCGCGTTCAGCGGCGTCTGGCCTTCGCGGATGTGTCGCTCCACATTTTCGACGATCACAATCGCATCGTCCACCACCAACCCGACCGACAGCACGATGGCCAGCAGGGTCAGCAGATTGAGCGTGAACCCAAACACCTGCATCAGGAAGATGGCGCCGATCAGCGAGATCGGAATCGCCACGAGCGGCACGAGCACCGAACGCAACGAACCGAGGAACAGGAAGATCACGATCGCCACGATCAGCAGCGTCTCGCTCAAGGTCTTGATGACTTCATGGATGGCGTCTTCAATGTATTTGGTGGCGTCGTAAGCGACCCGACCGTTGAGCCCGGTGGGCAATTCTTTTTGGATCAATTCCATTTCCGCCCGCACGCGTTTGATAACATCAAGCGAGTTGGCGTTGGGCAAAACCCAGACGCCCATGAAGACCGCCTTCTCGCCGGTGAACCGGACTTCCGTATCGTAATCCTCCGCACCCAGCGCCACGTCGGCGACCTCGCGTAGCCGGATGAGTTTATCGCCGGACTGCCGGACGACGAGGTTGCGGAATTCTTCGACGCTGCGCAGGTCGGTGTTGGCGGAGAGGTTCACCTGCACGAGGGAACCCTTAGTGCGCCCAACGGCTGAGAGAAAGTTGTTGGCGGCGAGCGCCTCGCGAACCTGGTTGGGATTGATGTTTAGAGCCGCCAGTTGGTCAGGCTTGAGCCAGATGCGCATGGCGAAGGTGCGGCCCCCCAGAATGTCCGCGCGCTGCACGCCTTCGAGAGCCGAGAGCCGCGGCTGCACAACGCGAACGAGATAATCCGTGACCTGGTTTGGCTCCAAAATATTCGAAGTGAAACTCAGATAGGCGGAAGCAAACTGCGAGTCAGCAGTTTCAATGCTGATGATGGGCACCTCGGCTTCAGGGGGCAGGTTGTTCCGCACCTGGTCCACCTTGGCGCTGATTTCCGCGAGCGCCTTGGTCGCTTCGTAATTTAACTTAAGCCGGACCGTGATGGTGGACACGCCGAGTTTGCTGCTGGAAGCGATATATTCGATGCCATCGGCGGCGGCGATGGCGCGTTCCAGCGGCGTGGTGATGAACCCGCGCACCAAGTCCGCACTCGCGCCGACGTAGGCAGTGGTGACGGTGATTGCGGAATTGTCGCTGCGCGGATATTGCCGGACGTTGAGCGAACGAATCGCCTGAAATCCGGCGATCAAAATTACCAGGTTCACCACGAGGGCGAGCACGGGCCGGCGGATGAACAGATCAGTGAAGGACTTCATGCGCGTTAGTTGAGGATTAACTGTCCGTCGGGTTTGGCGTCTTGGTGGGTTTGGGTGTCACCTCGTTGTTCTCCACCACGATCAAACCGTTGCGTAGTTTGAACTTGCCGGAACTCGCCACCCGATCGCCCGGTTTGAGGCCCGATTCCACGCTGACAAAATCGCCGCGCACGCTGCCGGTGCGGATGAATTGCTGGTGTACGACCAGTTGCGGCGGCGTGCCCGCACTCGCAGGGTTGGTTTCGATAACGTACACCGAATCGCCGAACGGCGCGCTGAGCACGGAGGTGGCCGGAATCACCAGCACATTTTGTTCTTCGGGCAACAGCACTTCCACGCGGGCGAACATGCCGGGGCGCAAAAGTTCATTCGTGTTCCCAAACGTAGCCTGCAGGCCCACGCTGCGGGTCACCGCGTCCAGGTCGGGATTGATCGCGGTCAGCTCGCCGGCAAAGCGACGATCGGGATACGTGTCGGACGCGAGCCGCACGCGCATGCCGGTTTTGAGTTTGGCCAGCTCCTGTTGCGGCAGCGAAAAATCCACATACACCGGGGCGAGCGATTGCAGCGAGACGATCGGTTTGCCCAGGTCCAGGTACTGGCCCAGGTTGACCAGCCGGATGCCAAGCCGCCCGGCAAACGGCGCACGAATGGTTTTCTTTTCAATCGTGGCGCGAACGGTGTCGGCGTTGGCTTCGTACTGTTTGAGGGCGGCCTCGGCCGTATCGAGGTCCGACAGCGAGACGTTGCCCTCGGCCCGCAGGCTGCGCACGCGCGTGAGGTTGGAACGGGCCAGATCGGCCTGCGCCTGCAGGGCGGCCAGTTGGGCGGTTTCGGATGAAATGTCCAAACGCACCAACAGGTCGCCTTTGCTCACCACCGCGCCGGATTCGAAGGCGATCTCCCGCACGGTGCCCGGCATATCCGGCGTAACGGTCACGCCTTGCACGGCGGCGATGGTGCCGATGGAACTGATGAAGCCCTGCCATTTTTCCTCGCGGGCCACAGCGGAGGAAACGGATTCGGGCGGTGGCACAAACGCGGCACCAAAGGCAATGAGTTTCTTGACCTGCAGGGCCTTCACCCCCGCCAAGCCGGCGAAGACCGCAATCACGATGAGCACCGCCAACAGGATTTTTCGTTTCATAATTTTACTTGCGTATGGGTTTCTTGGCCGCGCGCCGCGGGCGCTTCGCTTTGGGTTGGGCCGCCGCGCCGCGGAGGAATAAATCAACGACGCGCTGGGCGGATTTGCGATCCGGCTGGCACCCGGGCATCACGAGATGCGCCATCAGGAAAAAATTGCAGAGGCCATGGAAGCCGAAGGCCATTTCCCGGGCGTCAAAGCGTTGGTCCAGTTCGCCACTTTTTTGCGCGTGGCGGATCAAGGCATGCACGAATTCGAAATTGCGCTCGCAGCGCTCACCTTGGCAGACGGCAGGCGGGACTTCGCCGGGCGCGGCGAACATGGTGGCGAAGGAAATCCGCATCAACTCACGGTTTTGTTGAAAGTAGTCGAACAGCACGGTAAGGATGCCCGTCAGCTGCCCCCGGATGTCCCGCCCGCGCGCGGCCGCCTCGCGCAACAGGCGATACCGTTCGTCATGCGCTTCATGCACCAGCGCCTGGAACAGGCCGGCTTTGTCCGAGAAATAGTAATACAGCGCCGGCTTCGACACTTTCGCGTCGTTGACGATCTGCATCACCGACGTGGCCGCGTAGCCGCAATGGGCAAAACGCCGCAAGGCGGCGCGCAAGATTTGCTGCCGCGTCTGGGAGACTTCGGACGGAAGAACCATAAACCTACCGAACGGTAGGTAAGAACCGGGGGCGCGTCAAATAAATTTCCCCGCCCGACCGGGGCGCCGCCGGTGGCGACGTTTGGCCGTTCGGGGGGGTGTCATTTGTCTTGTCTCGCGGGTCGCTCCCATTACCGTCCCGTCAGGTAAACGCTGCATGAGTCCGCAAGCTATCGCCCGGTTGGTGGGTGTCGCTATTTTGATCTTTGTCGTGGTCATCATGGCGGCCTCAGGCACGTACGTGATTCATCCCGGTCATCGCGGGGTGGAAGTGACCATGGGCCGGGTTTCGGAGGCCTTCAAGCCGGAAGGCTTCGGGCTGAAAGTTCCTTTTATCACCGCGGTTTATCCCACCTCCATCCGCCAGCAGACCGCCGAGGACAAAGCGGAGTGCTACTCCGCCGACCTGCAGCAGATCATCATGCAACTGCAGGTATTGTTTCGCATCCCCGAAAGTTCGGTGGTGAAATTATTTCAAGGCTACAGCGGCGACATTTTTGAAAGCCTGGTCTCGCCGCGCGTGCAGGAGGCGCTCAAGGAAGTCACGGCGTTGCAAAGCGCCGAACAAATCGTCAAGAACCGCGACCAGATCAAGACCCGGGCGCTGGAATTGACGCGTCAAAAGATCGGCCCCCTGTTGGTGGTCGAGGATATCGTCATCGAGAACATCGCGCTGTCAAAGGAGCTGGAGCGCGCCATCGAGCAAAAAATGGTGCAGGAGCAGGAGGCGGCGAAGGCCAAGTTCATCCAGCAACGCGCGCAAATTGAAGCCGACACCGTCGTCATCAAAGCCAAGGGCGAGGCGGAATCCTTCGCCATTCGTGGTCAGGCGCTCAAGGAGAACCCGACCTTTGTGGATTTGCAGATCGTGGACCGCTGGGACGGAATCACACCGCTCATCATCGGCCGCGGTGACAACGTCATGATGAACCTGCCGGATCTCGAACGGCTGCGCCAAGCCCAGCCGACCAACGCGCCCGTCGGCGCGGCGCGCGTCTACAGCAACCCCCCGGTAAAGCGATGAATCCGCCCACGCTCGCCAAGCTCATCGCCGCCGCCGTGGTGGTGTTTCTCCTCGTGGTGTTCAGCTCGGCCACGAGCTATGTCGTGGCACCCGGCACGCGCGGCATCAAAGTCACCCTCGGCAAGGCGACGGAAGGTTTTATCCCGGAAGGTTTCGGGCTCAAAACTCCCTTCCTCACCCGGATCGTGCCGGTGAGCGTCAAGCAGCGCACCTCGACCTTGCGGGCGGAATGTTTTTCCTCCGACCTGCAACAAGTCATCGTGGACGTGCGCGTGCTGTACCGGGTGCCCGAGGCGTCCGTCGTCCAGATTTACCGGCAATTCGCCGGCGACCCGTTTGACAGCCTCATTGCCCCGCGGGTGCAGGAGGCGCTCAAAGAAGTCACTGCTTCGCGAACCGCGGTGCAAATCGTCACCGACCGGGAGGAAATCAAACAGAAGACGATTATTACCGCGCGTCAGAAAATCAGCACGCTCCTGTCCGTGGAGGACATCGTCATTCGCAACATCGATCTCTCGCATGAACTGGAAGCGGCGATCGAGGCCAAGATGGTGGCCGAGCAGGAAGCGGCCCGGGCGCGGTTCGTGCAAATGCAAACCAAGATCGAGGCCGACACCGTGGTGATTCGCGCGCGCGGCGAGGCGGAAGCGATTCGCATTCGTGGCGAGGTGCTCACGCTCAACCCCGCGTTTCTCCGGCTCCAAATCGTGGAGAAGTGGAATGGCCGTTCGCCGTTGGTCATCCCTGCCGACCCCGGCTCCCCGGCGGGTCTGCTGTTGCCGCTCGGTCCGACGCCACCCGCCGCCCCATGAATCCGCGCGGGCGAGCGTTCGTGCAAATCGTCATTCTCGTCGGGGTGGTCGGCGGTTTGATTTTGCTTTTCCCGAAGGCGTATGCGTTTGCTGAAATGGCGGCGCGCGAGCTGCGATATTTCTGGTGGCTTGTCTTGCTGCTGGCGCTGGCTGGCTGGCTCATTTGGGGTTTCAGGAAGCGCCCGTAGTTTGCGGTTCGGCGAACTTTCCGCACGGCGATCCAGCAATGCGTCGCTGCTTTTTTTATTCGGTCAGGGTTTTGTGGGGCCGGTCTTAACCCCTTCCGCATGGCCACTGCTTGCCGAGTCCATCGGTGGTGCGGCATTATTCCTCTGTTCGCGCTTGGTCAACAGAACGAAGCCCGAGGATGTCACAAATGCTGTGGGGATCATGAACATGAGCGTGATATTCACCGCGAGAGCAACGTCATGCAGGTCCTCCGTAGTAGCATTTGCTGCCGCATTAGCGGCCCAAACCAGAAACAGCATCACGGTGACGATTGCGCTGCCAACAATAGCGAATCCCGTTGAGCGCAAGCTGCTGGCAAAACCAAACGAAACAAGACCATTTACGAACAAGCGAATTAAGGTAAATCCGATGAGTCCCATGTTCAGCTATTCCCCTACTTGATCCGTGAAAGTTCCACCGTCAGCCCCGACAAAACGCCTTCAAGCATCTGCCGAAGGTTGTCTAGCACCACGCCGGCCGGGACCAGAATCTTTGCCCGCGCTTGAAACAGTGTTTCACCGGACATTGGCGCGCTGACACATTCGGTCGCCAACTCCTCCACGTTGATGCCCTGCGCGCTCAGGGCGCGGGTGATTTCCCGCACAATGCCCGGTCGGTCTTGTCCGACCACTTCCAACGACACCAACACGGCTGGCGCGGCGCCCGCTGGCGATTCATCCTCGTGCACCACAATCGTGAGTCCGGCTAGTTCTCCAAGCGCGGTTTCCAAGGCCTGCTGCCGGGGTTTCGGCACGGCGACCCGGACGATACCGGCAAATTCTCCGCCGAGTCGGCACATCCGACTCTCGAGCCAGTTGCCGCCATGTTCGGCAACGAGTCGCGCCACCGATTCCACCAGCCCAGTGCGATCCGCCCCAATGACCGTCATCACGAGAGTTGCTTGCATGGGCGAATTGTTGCGCCGGATCACGGGGATGACAAGTGAAGTTCTGTTCGGTCTTAATCGGAATCCTACGCTTAATCCTAATCGCGTTGCATTTGTTTCGCTGGAATCTGGCAGCGGGATTAAGAATACGACGAAGCTTAAGATTAAGAACGAGAACCCTTCCCGTTTCGATCCTTGTCGGACCGCTCTCGCCTCACGTCGAAATTATCGCTAGCTTTCGCCCGATGGAACTGCGGGAATTTGCTGAGCGCGTTTTATTCGCCACCTCACTGGAGGAAAAACTCCAGACACCCGACGGCGTTACCGACGAACAGCCCGGTCCGGCCATCGTCACGCCCGCCGCACCTGGCCGCCCGCGCGAATTGAACTTCAAACCCACCGGCTCGGCGCGCGGGGAATTTCCCGGCCCGCGCCATTTGGAACAAGCCCACGAACGCGGCCGCCTGTTGCATTTCTTTGCCAATCACGAATTGCTCGCGACGGAATTGATGGCGCTCGTGCTGTTAAAGTTCCCGGATGCGCCGGCCGCGTTCCGCAAGGGCGTGTTTGAAACGCTCAAGGACGAACAGGAACACACGCGCCTCTACCTGGATCGGATGCGGGGGTGTGGGATCGAGTTCGGCTCGATCCCGGTGAGCGGCTATTTCTGGCGGGCGGTGTCTGGCATGGAAAGCCCAATGGATTACGTGGCGGGACTGAGCCTGACTTTCGAGCAGGCGAATCTGGATTTTGCCCGTCACTTTTCCGCCTGCTTCGCCGACGTTGGCGACGCGGATTCGGCCCGGCTGTTGCAAAAAATTTACCACGACGAAATTGGCCACGTCGCCTATGGACTGAAATGGTTTCGGCGTTGGAAGAATCCGACGGAGAGTGATTGGGAGGCGTTTTGTCGCCAGTTGAAATATCCGCTGTCGCCGAGCCGGGCCAAAGGATTGTCCTTGAATGTGGCCGGCCGGCGGGCGGCGGGTTTGGACGCGGCGTTCATCGCGGAGCTGGACGTTTATTCGCAATCGAAGGGTCGGACGCCAGGCGTTTTTCTTTTTAATCCGTTTGCCGAAGCCCGCATGACGGAGGGGCGGGCGTTCAATCCCGCGAAGCATCAGGCTCAACTCGCCCGCGACCTCGAGAACCTGCCGCAGTTTCTTGGCCGGCAGGATGACCTGGTGCTGGTGGAACGCCGACCGTCGGTTGAATTTCTGCGCGGCCTCAAACAGGCCGGCTTCGCCTTGCCGGAGTTCGTGGAAATGAAGCAACCCCTCACTCGTCCGGCGGCCACCCTCTCCTCATCAGATGGGGAGAAGGACGGGGTGAGGGGAATATCCGGTCTCGCCCAACGCAAGCTCGGCCGTTTGCGCCCCTGGGCGTGGGGGCCGGACAGCGTCGAGCTGCTCGAGCCATTATTCGCCAACCTCACCGGCGAACAACGCACGGCCAACGGGAGTTTCAATCCGGAAATCGCGCAGCTTTACTCGAAGGCCTGGAGTGCCGCGTTGCTGCGGAAATTTCTTCAGCTAACTCAGGCGGGCGGTGCGCTGCCCAGCGTTCAGCGCGCACCGGGTGACGAGCCCCACGCGCGATTTGATTCAAGCGGGCTCTGCACCGAACAAGAAGTCGGGGTGACGGTGGACTCGCTCGAGGGCGCACAAGCCGCCATCGCGGCGATTCGTCGGCGCGGCCACCACCCGATAGTGATCAAACAAGCGCTGGGCCTCGCCGGCGGCAACGCGATCCGGCTGTTCGAGCCGGAGCTGTTGGAATCGCAGCAACGCTGGATTGAGAAGGCCGTGGCGAGCCAGCATCTCCTCGTGGTCGAGCCGTGGCTGGCACGGGTGCAGGATTTCTCCGTGCAATTGGAAATGACGCCGGACGGATTGAAGCTCTGCGGTTACACCGGCCTCCTCACCGATGGCAAAGGCCAGTTTCAGGGCAATTGGGCCGCGCCCAAATTTGAGCGGCGCCTCCCCGCCCGGGTGATTTCACTTTTCCTCGCGCCTCCGGACATCGCCACCCGCCTGCACCGGCTGTACGCGGACCTCTTTGCGTTGCTCGAAGGGGAGTTGCGGCTGGTGGGCTTTTTGGGGCCGGTGGGCGTGGATGCGTTCGTGTATCGCACCGGCGCCGGTGAGTGTCGGCTAAAACCAATTGTCGAGATCAACCCGCGTTACACGATGGGCCGGTTGATGGTGGAGTTGATGAAGCACGTGGCACCCGGCAGTCATGGTTTTTTTCGGTTGGTCAGTCGCAAGCAAGCACAGGCGGAAGGCAGTGAAGATTTCTTGGCGTACGCCGGTACATTGACGCGACAATTCCCGCTGCGCCTCGAAGGTGAGCCGGTGGCGAGAATTCGCGAAGGCGCCCTTTGCCTGAACGATCCGACGCAGGCGCAGGTGGTGCTGGCCACCCTTCAGGTCAGTCGATCACCATTGAAATGGTCTGGGACACCAGCCGTGGGCGTCGACCCAAGCGTTTGAGCGATGGTGACCGGAAGCCAGCAATACCGGACCGCGGCGTGGGAATAAAAACGCTTGGCACTCGGGCGGGGTTTGTTGGATTATCCGCCCATGAAAACTTCTGCGGTCCGCCAAGCCGGAGCCCAACCGAAGTCATCCGGGAGAAAATCCGGGGCGGCGGGCAAAATTCATCCCGTGGTCATTTATCCCTACCACCAGCCTAAAGATGGCGCGGACTTGGAGCACTTGTACGAATTGATTGCCCGGTTGGATGAGGACAAGAATGTCTACGCTCGCCCCATCACGGTGATCGACCGCAAGACGCATTATGCGAACGAAGGGAGCAAGACTTATCTGGAGTTCCGAAAAAAAACCGTTGCCTGCCATTCGGATATTCTGGATGCGTGGTGCGTGGATACCTGCCAGATGTGGTATTCGGGTCTGGGCCAGGCCTTTGAAAAGGGTGGTCCGGGTGATGTGTATTGGCTGATTCCCGGCGATTTTAATTACAGCACCCCGGTCGGCCGCGAGGTGCTCGGCCGGTTGCACGACCTGCCGGAAATTTGCGTGGAATTGCAACAGGACCTCTGCATCGGTGAGATCGCGACCGATCACAACAACGCCAAACAACAAATTGATACCTACGGGACCTTCGCCCTGCTCTATAACTGGTTTCCGGTCGAAGCCCAGGCCATCCGCGAGTACACGGAACGGCCGCGCTCCGAGTTTTTCGCCGTGCGCCACGAATTCCTGCGCGAGGTGTTGCGGCATCGCTGGTATGCCTACGAACAGACCATGGTGATGCTGTTGCAGGCGGTGTTCGACCAGAATCGGATCAGCCGTTTTCTGGTGGGGAACATTTCCGACCTGCCCGAAGGGCGCGAGTCGCTGGCGGCGGCGATGCAACAAGTGGAGCGCACCGAACGCGTCCTCAAATCGGTCTGGCGCCAGCACCACCACCCGAAGGCCGGTTGGACGGAGGAGTATCGCCGCTTGGAATTACAATCGGAGCAGGTCCGCCGCGCCGCGCTCGTCATTTTGCAAAACCTATTGGGCTAACCGCCCGTCGTTCACCTATGAGCCTCAATCGTTATGGCGCCCAGCATAGTACGCGGGCCGTGAATTTCATCTGCCACGCCCCGCAGGCGCAAGCCGTCAGCCTGGTCGGCGACTTCAATCAATGGAAGCGGTCGGCGAATCCCATGCAGCAAATGCCGGATAAGGCCTGGATGATCCGGGTCGATCTCAAGCACGGCCATCACCGCTACGCCTTTCTGGTGGATGGTCAACAGCTGGTCTTGGACCCGCAGGCGATGGGCATTACCCGCAACGACCAGAACGAGCGGGTTTCGCTCGTGGCGGTCAGTTGAAGCGGGTCAAGTTGCGGCCGACAAGCCGATATCAACACTCAATTTATGGGCGGCCTCCGCGTCCACCCATTTCACGAGCGAAATAAAATTCAGCAGGGTCGGGCTGTCGGGTTTGGCTTTGAACATGTTTTTCAGGCTGTTGACGACTTTGCTGTAGGTGACCCCATATTTTACATGCGTGAGCCGGGTGACGTACGTTTCCATGACCGCGCGGACGATCGGATCGGTGCTGCCATCGGCGAGGTACGGCAGTTGGCAAAACGTGCGGATCAGTGAAATCACGTCGGCCTCGATGAGGATGAGCCAGCTTTGTTTGACTTCGTCGGCGTCGTACCGCGCGTGCAAGCGGTCGCGAATGGCGCTGGCGATGACGGCGGGCTCCGCGCGCCGCTCGATGAGTTCCTTGACTTGGTCCCACGCGAGTTGCCGCTCGACTTCCGGCGCCACGGCGGCAGTCGCCTTCACCTCACCCTCCAGCCGGGTCAGGTTCAACTCTTGGCCCAATGTCCGGCCGAGGGCCTCGGCCTCCTCGCGCCGCATCCGGTCCGAAGCCATGACTCCGCGCGCGACCAACCGTTGAGCGTCGGACGGGATGAGGCGCAAGATGGCGGTCAAGGCGGCCACCGGCGGCGGCTTTTGTGGCGGCGGCGGGACGAGATGTTTGACGAATTCGGGAACGACTTCGCTGAGGATGAACGGGTTTTGCTCGGGCGACTTTTCGGCGCGCAGGCGGAGGACATAGCGCAGGGTTTTACCGGCGGCGCCGGCCTTGCCGATGTTGTTGATCACCATCAAGCGGTAGTCGAGGGCGATAATGAAGGCGAGCAGGCTTTCGGCCGGCGCGATCAGTTTTTCGTCGATCGTGCCGGTGGCCCCGTCGATCACAAATTGTTCGATCAGGACGGGCAGGCGTTGGGCGAAAACCCCCTCGGGTGACTCGGTGCCTTGGTTTTCGTAGTAGTGCAGCAATTCGAGGACGAAGGACAGTCGGAGGAACGCATTTTTTTGGGCCCGGTGCGGGTCGGTGAGCAATTTGGTGCGCTGAATTCGCTTGTACAACGCGAACAAGGCGTCCCGGGTATCCGGGAGGAGCGTCGGGTTTTGCTGAAACAGCGCTTCAAAATCGCTTTTGAACGCGAGTACGATTTCATCGGGTTTGGGGCGCGGATTCAGCTTGGGATCGGTGGTGAGGTCGTTGAAAAAAATGAGCGCGGCTTCGCCGAATTCGCGGAGAATGCGCTCCTTGGGTAACTGGCCTTTGATGAAGCAACGGTTGGCGCGAACCATGGCGGGCAGGAAAAAGTTCCCGGGCTGCTCAATGAGGGAAGCGAGCAGGGATTTTTCCAGCGACGGCTCCAGTCGGATCAATTCCTCGACGGCGGGCTTCACGGCCGCCGCCAGGTCGCGCTTGACCTGGTCGAGAGCCACCAGCACGGAGGCCTGGGGCAGGGGGGCGTCCGCCCGGCCCCGCAGGAGGGCGGCGCAGACCTCGTTCACGTGGGCATTGTGTTCGACGAGTTTGGAAATGACGACCCCGATGTCGTTGATCGGCAGTTTGCTCACCAGGCCGGACAACAGCAGCACGAGTTCGCCGTGGGATTTTTGCCGGTGCTCGATGACGCGTTCAATCAGGGCGCGAAGCAGTTTGGCATCGTGTTCCAGGACGGCGTGCTCAGCTTCGAGCTGCGCTACGCGGAGCTTCAGTTCATGCCAGCCCAGTTGAACTTCTTCCGCAGAAGCCGGCGGGTACGTCAAGACCACTTTGTCGTCCATGGGGTTTATCTTCCCCAAACCGGAAAGTGCTTGCCAACCATTTTTTTCGACGGACGCGTGGGCATTGGCGTGGAAGAGGTCGCGGTCGGGTTGGGTGATCAGTCCGGACTATTTCGGACCGACACTTAAGGCGCCGCGGGAGCTTCGCCAATTCCCGGCTTGAGATGGGAGTTTGACATCAGCTTGATGGCCCGCACGATTTAGGGTGGCGGAGTCGGCCGTTCGCGATAGGCCATTCCAGTACGGCATTTGGTTTCCCGAGACGCACGGGAAAATGAAAAACCCGAGGCGCCGAAAAATATCCGCCTCAGGTTGGGCTTCCGCATCGGAGGATTTCCAATCATCTTTAGTTGCTGGCATGGAATCGGCTGGTCATAAATCTGACGAACGCAGTTTTTTCCGGTCGCGTCCCCGCTGGTATTGGTGCGGGGCGTGGGCGATGCCGGCCAAGAAGCTGCTTGCAATCAAATCGTAAACGGCATAACAACGCACATGGCCCGGCCATTCATAAATAACAGAGCGAACAAGCAGCGCGACCAGATTTTGGCGGTTGATCTTGGGGGGCGCACCACGAAGGCCATCCACCTTCAGCGGCGGGGGAACGCGTTTGCCCTATCCCGCTTTGCGGTAATCGATGCCCCAATCTTTGACAAAACCATTTCGCTGGAAATGCTGGCGGAACATCTGCGCGCCGTCGGTCAGGCTCTCGGAGCCAAGACTCGCTCCCTGGCGCTGACCACCAACGTCAACGATGCGCTGGTGCGGCATGTCGAGGTGCCCCGTTTACCAGTGGACGAGTTGCGCCTGGTTCTCAAACACAACTCGCGGAATTATCTGCAACAGGATCTTTCCAACTATATTTTCGATTGCCATTTCCTGCCGCCCGATGCGCCCGCCAGCCCGGCGGACGGGGGAAAATCACCCGGCGTCGGCGCCAAAAGTAAAGTGCTGGTCGCCGGCGGAAAGAAACAGTTGGTTGACGATTATGTAGCGGCCGCCAAGAATGCCGGGTTGGTGGCCGAGGTAATCGCTCCCGGCCTCATCGGCCCGGTGAATGCCTTCGAAATGGCTTTTCCTGATATCTTTGCTAATGAGGTGGTCGCGCTCGTGGACATTGGTTTTAAATCGTCCTCCATCTGCATTATTCAGCAGGGTGAATTGGTGCTAAGCCGCGTTGTCAATATTGGCGGCGACCGCCTGACGACCGCCGTCGCCGAATCCATCAGTGTCAGCTACGCGGAAGCCGAAGGCATCAAAGTGGGCATGGCATCCGAAGTCTCAGCCGTCCTCGAATCCGTGCTCTCCCCGCTGGGGCGTGAATTGCGCGCTTCGGTCGATTTCTATGAGCATCAGCAAGACCGACCGGTCGCGCAAATCTTCATGACGGGCGGCTCCACCCGCTCGGAGCTGATCGTTCAGACTTTGCAGCAGGAATTAATGGTAGAAACCAAGACATGGAATCCAACCGTTTTCCTGCAAATGGATTTGCCGCCCCAACAGGCCGCGGAGATCGAACATGTTTCGGCCCAAATGGCCGTCGCCATTGGCACCGCGGTGGCCGCCCTGTAAAATTGACCGTCACCTATGATTCGTCTAAATCTGCTTGCTGAAGCTCAAGCCCTCGAGGAGGTGCGCCGGCGCGATCCGATCAAACGCGTGATTTGGGTCGCGGTTCTGCTGGTTGTTCTGATGCTGGTCTGGGCCAGTTCCCTGCAACTCTTGGTGATCATCGCCAACAAGGATATCAACCGGGTCCAGGCGATTATGAGTTCGAAGGCGGCCGCGTACAAACAAGTGCTAGCGAATCGTCATCTCATTGCCGAAGCCAACGCCAAGCTCGCCGCCCTCCACGCGCTCTCCAGCAGCCGCTTCCTGAACGGCAACCTGCTTAATGGACTCCAGCAAACCACCGTTGACGATCTCCAACTTGTCCATCTGAAAGTGGACCAGACTTATTTTTTGACCGAGGAACTCAAAGGGCGCACCAATGGCAGCAAAGTACTGCCAGGTACCCCGGCAACCATTACGGAAAAAATCACCCTTGCCTTGGACGGCAGCGACGCCTCCGCCAGCCCGGGGGACCAGGTCCCCAAGTTCAAAGAAGCGCTCGTTGCCAATCCCTATTTTCGCAGCCAACTTAGCGCGGCCAACCAGGTCAGTTTGAAAAATCTCTCCGCCCCGACCTTTTCGCCAGATAGCGGCCGGGCCATCGTCCTCTTCACCCTCGAATGTCGTTACCCGGAGAAAACTCGATGAGCTCCATCAAAATGACCAAAGGCAAACGGATTCAGATCATCGCCATGATCATGGCCACTCTGCTTGTGCTGGGGGGGTTGGGCTATGGAGTCATCAAACAGCAATACGACCATCTTGCGGCCCTGGCGAAGAAAAAGGGTGAAGACGACAGTACGTTGCGAGTGATGGAAACCGCCGTGAAAAATGCCGGCCAGATTGAAGCCGACCTGGCCGAAGTTTCCCAGTCCTTAGGCGAGAAGGAATCCTCCATGGCTTCGGGCGACCTCTATTCGTGGAGTATCAACACCATGAAACGATTCAAAAGCGGCTACAAGGTCGAGATTCCACAATTTGGTCCCATCAGCCAGCAGGCCGAAGTGAGCGTGCTACCGCGCTTTCCCTACAAACAAGCCACGCTCAATGTCGGCGGCAAGGCCTATTACCATGAGCTGGGACGCTTCATCAGCGATTTCGAAAACCAATTCCCACTGATGCGCGTGGTCAACCTGGCCCTCGATTTGGATCCGAGCCCGGCCGCCGGCGAGCGGGAAAAACTTCTGTTCAAGATGGATATCATCACGCTCGTCAAACCTAGCAACCCGTGATCGCCCAAATCGACGCCATGAACCTCCGGCAACTCCAACCGCGCGCCGTCCAAATTTCGCTGACCCTGGCAACCTTGGTCCTGACCTTGTCTGCGGCCACCACAAACTCCCCCACGGCCAAGCCGGCCACGGAAGGCGTCCGGAGCGAACCCACTCCGTCCAACGTGCTGGTGCCGCCACCGCAATCGGTATTCGTCATTCCCAAAAAATCTTCGGAAGGCAAAGACCCCTTCTTTCCCGGCTCCACCCGAGTTTACGTTTCCGATACCCCGGTGAAGTCGACCGGTCCGGTGGTTTCCGTGGGCGATCTCTCGCTCAAAGGTATTTCCGGCACTGCGGCGGAGCCATTGGCTATTATCAACAACACCACCTTTACGACGGGGGAGGAGAATGATGTCATCACCACGGCCGGCCGCATGCGCGTGCGGTGCGTAGCGATCAATATGGTTCATGGTACCGTTCTCGTGCAGGTGGGTGGCGAGCGCCGTGAATTGCGCCTCCAACCCCAAAAGTGATTCCGAACGAAATCTCCTGAACCGCTGGTTGCAGTTCGTCGCCGACGGGAAGGAGTACTGCGGTCTCAGATTCTCATCGTTCCATCCTTCCGTTTCCTCGCCATAACCCGGACCTCGTCCCGCTGCCAGATTCATAGGTAGTCCAAGCACTCGGTCGCAATCTGGAAGTGCGCCGTCGCTCCTGAACTTCCGCCCACGGCCTGGAAGCAGTCTTGTCCCGTAGGTGGACAAACCCCATCGCAACTTACGAATGCCTGCGCCGTATTTAACCCGTTCCATCCTCAATTACCTGCGTGGCATCGCGTCTGCTAATTTTAAGTTGCACGTTGAGCTGTTGTTTCAACTCCTAACTTGTAGTTGCTCAACTTCGGAATAAATAAAAAAAAGAAAATGAAAGCGAAACTAGCCATCGTGACCCTCGTGGGGCTGACCGTCTGCAATCTGGTCTTGGCCCAAAATGAACCGGCCGCCCCGGCCGCCACCCCAACCCCAGCTGCCGCTGCTCCTGCAGCCGCAGAACCGGCGCCGCCGCCGCCGCCGGCCGCCGCGCCGACACCGGCGTCAGCCAGCGTCATCCCGCTGATCCAATTCCAGGATGTGCCGCTGACCACCGCCATTGACAACCTCGCGCGCCAGGCGGGCATCAACTATATCTTGGATCCCAAGGTTGGTTATGGTCAGCCGGACGAGAAGGGCCAGGTGCGCGGCCAGCCTAATATCTCCATTCGCTGGGAGAATCTCACCGCGGAGCAAGCCTTGACCGCGCTCGTCACCACCTATGGTCTTCAGATTGTAGAGGATTCGAAGAACAAGATCGCCCGCGTCACCCTCAAAGACCCCGCGGCGTTGGAGCCACTGCAAACCCGGGTCATCCAGCTCAAGTTCGCCTCGCCAAGCAACATGGTGGCCGCGATCAGCGGGATCCTGGCGGATCCGAGACGGAGCAAGGCGATGGCGGACAACCGGACCAGCCAACTTGTCGTCACCGCGACCGAAAAGGAACAGGATGCCATCGACAAACTGGTCGCCAGTCTCGATACCCAAACCAAGCAAGTGCTCCTGGAAGCCAAGATTCTTGAAACCACTCTCAGTCCCCACACGGCGAAGGGCATTGATTGGTCGGGGACTCTCGCCAGACAGAATTTTTCCGCCGGCAACAATGCCGTGGCCGGAACTCCCTCGTATGCTGGCGCGCCGGGCACCCCGCCGACGCCCGCAATTCCGGGCGGCGTACTTTTGAATCCTGCGGTGGTCTTGTCGAGCATGGGCAGTCCCGCGGCTTTGTTCCTGAATGCCGACGGCGTCAAAGGCGCCTTGTCGTTCCTCAATGAATCCGGTGACACCAAAGTAGTTTCCGAGCCGCGCATGGTGACGTTGGACAATACCAAGGCAACCATTGATGTTGGCCTCTTGTTCCCGATCGTGAACACCAGCGCGGGAACGGCGAATACCACCGGCGGTTCGACCATCTCCTATTCCAATCTGACGGTGAATCTAGATGTCACGCCGCGCATTGCGGCCAACAATTTCATCGAACTAAAAGTCCTGCAAAGCATTTTGCGGCTTGGACCGAAATTCCAAAGTACTGTCGGCAGCCAAAACAATGACGTTGATTCTTTCTTCACACGCAAATTAGATACCTCGGTTCTAATTCCAAGTGGCAACACTTTGGTGATGGGCGGCTTGATTCAAGACCAGACTGGCTCGCGTAATGTCAAGGTGCCGCTGCTGGGTGATATTCCAGGATTGGGTCTGCTATTTCGCCATGACAGCAAGTCCCTGGATCGGAATAATCTAATCATTTTCCTCACGCCGACGATTGTCCAAGATGCGGATTTTCAACCGGCGCACACGGATTATTTGAAGTCAACCGGGAAAGAAGAAGTGAAAGAAGGTTGGAATGCTTGGGATAGCGGTAAGCCAGCTTTCGGCAGCTTGAACGACTGGAGTGCAAAGGACAGTGGCAGTGCCACCGGTACCAGTTCGAAGTAAGCTCAAAATCGTAATCGATTAAACTCTCAGCCGCCGATCTCCTCAAGGTCGGCGGCTGTTTTTTGTGCCGGCCATCCCCATGCAAACGCCTTCTCGGCCTCAGTCACGCAGCGCTACCCCATCGCCGCGGAGGGCCGGTTTTCAAGCTAGGTTCTACTTTCACTCGCCGAGTTTGACGGAGTGGGCTGGCGTTTGGTTACTACTGCTGCCTTGAGCAAATCCTGTTGGTGATGGACCACGTCCGCCGCCACCTCTGATTGGTAAACCGTCCGATATTCTGTATCTGTAGCGGCGTCGGCGCCGGGACGGTTTTACCAATCCGTAAGCAGACGCAACCAACGAAGGTCTCTTCGGGCGGATTGGTTTCGTCAACCAATGTGGGGCGGCAACTGGTTGGTAGTGAGGTTAAGGTTTGTTCACCGTTCACGAATCGACTTCCAACGCGGTGAGGGTATTGCGATGTTTCACGACCGGCGACTTATTCACGCCGTTCTGCCTCACTCGCACCACCGACTCCCGCAAGTTGAACGTTTTGGCCGAATCATCCCCAATGCCGCTTCCAACCCGAGCTAAGGGTCAATTTCCGCTTCCTTGGCGGTCAAAGTGCGGCCGGCCGGAGCTTGAATGTGACGGGGTCAACCGTCGCCAGGCTGTCGCGCCCAAGGAAGGATTTTGGCTCGGCGGCGATGGGTTACGGGACTGGAACGTTGCGCTGACCGGATTCACCCTGATTGATACCCTGGTGCCGGATGTCCTGCGCTTCGCAGAGGTATACCACGTCTTCTGCTACATTCGTCGCGTGGTCGGCGATGCGTTCGAGACTACGCGTCGCGACCATCAGATTCAGGCAGCGTGGGATACTATCGCGGTCGGACATCATGTATTGGGTCAATTCACGGTTGATTTGCTTGTTGAGCGCGTCCACTTCGATGTCCTGCGGAATCAGGGCCCGGGCGGCGGCGGAGTCGCGATTCACAAAGGCGTCCAACGCGCCCTTGAGCATCGCCAAGGCGAGGCCGGCCATACGCGGCAGGTCCACCTGGATTTTGACCGGCGGTTCCTGGCTCAAGTCACGGGCCCGTTTGGCGATCTTGGCGGCCTCGTCGCCCACTCGTTCCAGGTTTTGCGAAATCTTCATGGCCGCCGTCACCAGGCGCAGGTCCGTCGCCAGCGGCGCTTTGGCGAGCAGTTTGATCGCTAGCTCGTCAATCTCCACTTCACAGCGGTCGAGCACCGCGTCGTCTTGTTTCACCTGGAGGGCGAGATCGTAGTTGCGCGTGGTCAGCGCCTCGATCGCGCGGTTGACGGCGGTTTCCGCGTGACTCGCCATCGTGAGCAGCCGCTGCCTTAACTCGTTGAGATCGTGATCAAAGTGTCGTTCCATGGTTTTGTTCTCAAGCGCCTAAGCTTGATCTTTCTCTTACGCTTGATCCTTCGTCAAAGCGAGTACGATTGCATTTATTCATAAGCGCAATAACGAAATCAGCCAAACCGGCCCGTGACATAATCTTCCGTCCGCTTTTGTGCGGGATTCGTGAAAATTTTGGTCGTCGTATCGAATTCCACCAGTTCACCGAGGTAAAAAAACGCGGTGAAATCCGACATGCGCGCGGCCTGCTGCATATTGTGTGTGACGATGATGATGGTGAAATCCTTTTTCAATTCCATAATCAAATCTTCGATGCGCGCGGTGGCGATGGGGTCCAGGGCCGATGCCGGCTCATCCATCAGAATGATCTCCGGTTTGATGGCAATGGCACGGGCGATGCACAACCGCTGTTGCTGGCCGCCCGACAAGCCCAGAGCGCTACTATGCTGGCGGTCTTTCACTTCGTCCC
Organism: Verrucomicrobiota bacterium; assembly: GCA_025350905.1. GTDB lineage: Bacteria > Verrucomicrobiota > Verrucomicrobiia > Limisphaerales > JADLHS01 > JADLHS01. Next base: position 44,124 of record JANXWY010000207.1, on the reverse strand, counting down.
ATAAGGCCGCGCTGCGCAAGCTTTGCTCCACTACGGCGTCCACCTCAGACTTCTTTGTGGTCCCATGCAATCGCAGCCCGTAGGCGACGTTCTCATAAATGGATTTGGGAAACGGATTGGATTTCTGGAACACCATGCCGACCCGTTTGCGCAACTCGATCACGTCCACGTCCGCATTGTAAATATCGTGCCCGCCGATTTTGATGCCCCCTTCGATGCGCACGGTGTCAATGAGGTCGTTCATGCGATTGACGCAGCGGAGCAACGTGGACTTGCCGCAGCCGGACGGCCCGATAAACGCCGTCACCACGCGCTCCTGCACGGACAGGCTGATAGCCTTCAAGGCGCGCGCGGCGCCATAGTAAAGCGATAGCTGGTTGATTTCGATCAGCGGCGTGCCCGACGAAGTGGCGTCCCCGCGAGCAGTCGCTGCCACGGTGAGCTTGGGAAGGAGAGATTCCGCCATAAAACTTTAATTGAGCGCCCGCAGCTTTTTTCGCACTCGGGCGCGGATGATAATCGCCACAAAATTTAGCGCGAAGGTCAGTCCCAATAGCACCAGCACGGTTGCGTAGAGCAGAGGCCGGGTCTGTTCGATGTTCGGTGATTGCGTGGATAGCACGAAAACATGATAGCCGAGGTCCATGAATTGATCGGTGAGCTTGTGCGGTAACGAAGCCATGTAGTAAGCCACCCCGGTGAACAAAATCGGTGCGACCTCACCCGCCGCGCGGCTCACCGCCAGGATACCGCCCGTCAGGATGCCGGGGAGCGCCTGCGGCAGGACGATCTTCACGATGGTCTCGAGCTTGGTGGCGCCGAGCGCGAGACTCGCTTCGCGCAAGCCCGTGGGAATCGCTTTCAGCGACTCTTCGGTGGCGACAATGACGACGGGGAGCGTCATCACGGCGAGCGTCAATGAGGCCCATAATACCGCCGGCTGGCCCCAGACCGGCCCGGGATTGTGCAACAGCGCGTCGAGATTTTTGCCGATGAAGTTGATGAAAAAGCCGAGCCCGAACAATCCGAATACGATCGAGGGTACACCGGCCAGATTGTTCACCGCCGCGCGGAGGAGGCGCGTCACGAGCGAGGTGTTGGGTGCATATTCTGTCAGGTAAATCGCCGTGATCACTCCCACGGGAATGACAAAGATCGTCATGACCAACACGCGAATGGTGGTGCCGACGATCATCGGCAGGACGCCGGTGGTTTCAAGGTCGAAGAAATCCTTTTTCGGGATCGTCGAGACAAATCGCCACGACAGGCCCGGCAGGCCGTTGAGGACAATGTTCAGCAGAATCACGCCCAGGATGGCGAGGATCAGCAAGGTCGCCAGACCAGTCAGGCCGCTGAAAAAGAAGGACGGGTAGTCGAAGCTCGCCGCGTGAAAACTTCGGCCGGCGGGCTTCGGGCTGCGGACTTCGTTCATCGCTTGCCCTCCAGCCGGAGTTTCAACCGGTGCATCACCACGTCGCCAATCAGGTTGAGCACAAAGGTCACGGCAAAGAGCATGGCGCCGAGCAGGAACAAGATCCGATAGTGGGGACCGCCGGATACGGCCTCGGCCATTTCCGCGGCGATCGTGGTCGTGATGCTGCGCGCGGAATCAAAGATGTTCCACGACATCACGCTGGCCGAGCAAACCATCAGCACGATCATCGTCTCGCCAATGGCGCGGCCAAAGCCGAGCACGGTGGCGGCAAATACGCCCGGCAACGCCGCCGGCAGGACAATCTGCCAGGCCGCCTGCCATCGGGACGACCCGAGCGCCAACGCTGCCTGCGTATAAGCCTGTGGCACACTGGTCAACGCATCTTCGGCAATGGAGAAGACGACGGGGATCACGGCAAACCCCAGCGCGATGCCGGCGACGAAGGCATTCAGCCGCGTCTGATAGCCAAAAAGGCTTTGCAGTACCGTCGCCATGACGAGCAAAGCGAAGAACCCGACGACGACGGATGGAATGCCCGACAACATCTCGATGGTGGGTTTAACCACTTCGCGAACGCGGGGCCGCGCGAGTTGGGAAACATAAATGGCCGCGCCAACCGCCAACGGCACCGCGAATAACAAACCGACCAGCGTGGTCTTCAAACTGCCGACTAGGAGCGGGATGATATTGTATTTTTTGATCTGGCCGACCGGCTGCCAGATGAATTCCGGCTTGGCGTAATCGGTCCACTGGTGCGGGCCCAGCAGGTAGCGCCACTGAGTGGTATTGAGGTGTGCGTCCGGATCACCGCGAAACGCAGCCGGGATTTCATTAAGCGCCTCCACCTTGACCTCCATCAGCGATTGCAGCGTCGCGCGATCCATGGCCGCCAGCTCGCTGGGAGTCAGGCCGAGATATTGTTGAAGCTGCGCGGGCGAGAGCTTGTCGAACTCGCCGACGGGAATTACTTCCTGGACCGCGGCGCTGTTCATCCGGCCGAACAGCAACGGGGCGGCTTCCCGGGCGACGAACAGAAAAATCAACAGGACCACGAGGATGGTGGAGAGCGAAACCGCGAAGATGAATTTCTCCGCGAGCCATTCCAGCGGACGGGCACGGTGCCCCCGCTGGATGCCCATCCAGCCGTGACTCCGTTTGCCCGTCGTGTGGCGTTGCGGCATGAGGGCCGAGATTAGGCCGAGGTCATTTCTCGCGCAACAACGTCGGCAACGGGAAATAGCCCACGTCCTTCACAATCCGCTGACCTTCATCGCTGCGAATCCACTTCAGGTACGTCGCAACCTCACCTTTGTCCAAGGCCGGATTCACATAAATAAACAGGTAGCGCCAGATGGGGTATTTCTGACCGACCACATTTTCTTCGGTGGGTTCGATCGCGGGCGAACTCTCGTCGGCCTTTACCGCCAAGTGTTTGGCCCCTGCGCCATAGGCGGCGCCGCCGTAGCCGATGCCGTGCTTGTCTTTGGCCACCGCCTGCAACACCGCGGCGGTGCCCGGCATGGTCTGGGCGCTGGCGGCAAAATCTTTACCCTGCAAAACATGCTCCTTGAAGAATTCGTACGTGCCGGAACTGTTCTCGCGACTATACACGGTGATGGGTGCGTCCGGCCCACCCACCTCTTTCCAGTTCCGGATCTTGCCCGTGAAGATGCTTTCCAACTGTGGCACGCTGATTTCCTTGAGCGGATTGTCGGCGCTCACAAAAACCGAAAGTCCGTCAATGGCGACCTTGTATTCCGTCGGGCGTTTACCGAACGCCTTGATGCAGGCCTCGATTTCCTTGGCCTTGATTTTGCGCGAGGCATCGCACAGGTCGGTCGTCTGGTTCTGGAGCGCGGCGAAGCCCGTGCCCGTGCCGCCGCCGGTAACCTGGATTTTTGCGCCGGCATGCTTGCCCATGTAAACCTCCGCCCACTTCTGGGCGAGGATGACCAGGGTGTCCGAACCTTTGACCGTGATGTCGGCGCGGGCCGAACCGGTCAGCGCGAGAATGGCCGCCACGACCAGCGACTTTACGGGGAGAGTTTTCATGGGTTGCGATGAGTGGTATTTCATAAATAAATCCGGGGATAACTTGAGGTTCAAAATTTGATGGTGGCGTCCAACTGAATGCGGTTCATGAAGCTGTCGGAGCCGTTCGGGGATTGGACGATGAGCCAGGTGGAAAACCATTGTGCAGTGACGGTGAGAAAATCGTAAGGTGAGTAGGCCAGCTTGACGATGTTGCCTTTGACGTTGGAGCCCGAGCCGTAGTTGGGACCCGTGAAGCCGGAGGCGGGCTGGGACTGCTGGTATAAGGCGCCGAAGTCGGACTCCGATAATTCTTCGTACCATGAATTGCCCCCCATCCAACGCCAGTTATAGGAAAACTCCCACGCCCCCCGTTTGCCAGACTTACCGAACATGATACCGACATTATACGCGGAATTGTCAGCGCTGTCGGGCGCCGCGCCGTTGCGCATGTATTCGCCGGCGAGTCGGATTGGAAAAGGGCCGGGATAAAGCGGCACCTTATCGAGCGTGTAGGTGGCCGAGAGATCCGCAATGATCGGGCTGAACGCGTAGGTCGGCGCGGTCGTGACCAGGTTGCGCGTGTTCCCTTGGTTGATGTTCGGCACGGCGCCGTTGATCAACTGGTCGGCATGCGAAAGGCCGAGAACCGCGAACCCGGCCGAACTGGAAAACCGCTTGGTCCAGGTGGAATCGAGAACCATTTGGCCGCCGGTCAGGTAAGGGTTTTCCGCCGCGTAGGGCTGGCTGGTCAGCCGCGCATTGTTGTCCACGATGAACGCCGCCCCGATGAGTTTTAAGGCGTGGTGATCGTTGAAAGTGTAACCAACCTGCGCCGCTCCGCCTTCGGGCGTGTAGTCGTGATCGAATACCATGGTAGTAAAGACGAATGGAATTTCCATCTTGCCCAGAGTGGTCGAGGCGGCCCAATTTCCCGCATGCAACGGCGACCATTTGGCGTAGGCCAGATCGATGAACACTCCCTTCTTCGAAGCGTTGTTTTGATAGGTTTGATTGTTGGAAATCGGATCCGAGCCGGCCGTCAGGCCCGAATCCAAGTTGCCCGAACCGAGCCGGAAGCCGATTTCAAAATCCTCCAAGAGCGTCACCGTCGCGCCGAGGCGGAAACGGTAACGCCAGCGATCCTGATTCTCGAACAACGGGTTGCTGGAAGAGAAGTCTTCGAAGCGACCACGCAGGTCGCCGCCCCATTTGAACGAGGTCACCCAATCCGGCATGCCACTCTTCACGGAGTAGGCGGTGGTAAAATTCTTGTCGGTCTCTTCGCGCAGTTCGTTGGCCTCCTTCACACTGAGAATGCCTTTCTCAACCAGTTTGTCCAACAGTGCATCGGCGGATTGGGCTGCGCCCTGTTGGGTCATCGACATGCCCGCCACCGCCGCGAGCCACACCGTCATCAGTTTTTGTTTGTTCATGCGCGTAAAATTTTTAGCGTTCGCGGACAGTTTGTAACAACCGTGTTACGAGAAAACGACCAGCAGGTTACAATTGGGTTACAACCTTTCCTGCCCAGAGTTAACGTTCGTTGCATCTGGATCGGCCGAGCCGGATCGGCGTGCATGGCGGTGGCGAGCCGCCGCCGGGTCCCGGCGGCAGGATGGCCCAACAAGGCTTTTTCGATGCGCATAAAACCGGCGCGACCCGCCGTTGAACCCGCCCGCCACGCGCACCCCGGCATCCGTCGGGCGAACGGTGACCTAAACGCGTACCGGGAGAATTCCACAGGGGCCGCCGCCAAATGTTTGAGCGACCGAAATCGGGTCGGACTGAAGTCCGGCTTGTCAGCTTTTTCTCTGGCGCTTGCCCGCGCCGCAACTACCTTGTCCCACCGACGTGAACGCACCGGTTTTTGAACGCTTCAGCTGGCCAAGAAGTATCGCGGGTGAGTTTGCAAACTGGAAATTGAGAATGAAAAATGAAGCAAGGCGGCACCACCACATGACGGCCCGGTATTTTGCAAATTGCGTGCCGTATTTCGCCTTGTTCGTCGCCCTCCCTGCCCTCGCGCAACAAGTCCCTGTTGTCGAAAAAACCCTGGCCAATGGCATGCGCTTGCTGCTGGTCGAGCGGCATGATGATCCGGCATTTGCGGGCGGTTGGGTCGCGCACGTCGGCAGCGCCAATGAACGTCCGGGCATCACCGGCATCGCGCATTTGTTTGAACACATGATGTTCAAAGGCACCCCCACGCTCGGGACGACCAACTACCCGCGCGATCTGGAAATCATCGCGGAACAGGAAAAAATCCGCGACCAGATGCGCGAAGAAGATGTGAAGCTGCGCGCCGCGATCCGCCGCGGGGACATTGACGACCTGCTCAAACCGGAAAACAAATCCGACCGGGCCAAGGAACTGGAACGGCAGTTTAAGGCCCTCGTCACCGAGCAGCGACAGATCTTGGTCAAGAATGAGTTTTTCAAGATTTATACGAGCCATGGCGGCTCCGAGATGAATGCGTTCACCTCGGGCGACATGACGGCCTATTTCGTCAACCTCCCCGCCAACAAGCTGGAATTGTGGATGTGGATGGAATCGGAAAGATTGTTGCATCCGGTGTTCCGGGAATTCTATTCGGAGCGCGACGTTGTGTTTGAGGAACGTCGAATGCGCACCGAATCCACGCCCCTGGGCAAGTTCAGCGAGACCTTTAACGCCCTGTTCTGGGAATCGCATCCCTACGGCTGGCCAACGGTCGGCTGGCCGTCGGATATTCCCGCCATTTCCAAGGCGCAGGCCGATGACTTCTACGCCATTTACTACACCCCGCAGAATATCGCCCTGATCCTGGTCGGCGATTTCGAGGTGGCCCGCGCGACCGCGCTCGCGGAAAAATATTTTTCCCGCATCCCGCCCGGCAAAGTCGCCGCCCCCGATGTCGTCACCTTGGAAGTCAAACAGCCGGCGGAGAAGCGCATGAACGCCGAAGCGGAAACCAATCCCCAGGTGGACATCCTCTGGCACACGGTGCCGTTCGGCCACAAGGATTCCTACCCGCTGGCCATTCTCGGCCAAATCCTCGCCACGCGCACCGGCCGGCTCTACAAGGGCCTCGTCTTGACCAATGAAGTGGCCACCGACGTGTGGGCCTTCCAGATGTCCCAGAAGTGGGCCGGTTCATTCAACGCCGGCGGCGAAGCCAAGGACGGTCACTCCCCGGCGGAGGTCGAGGCCGGCATCTATGCCGAGATCGAGAAACTGAAGCAGGAGGAGGTGCCCGCCGCCGAGTTGCAAAAAGTGAAAAATAATTTTGCCGCCGGCGAATATCGGAAACTTGTATCCAACATGGCCATCCTCAAACAACTCATCCGCACCGAAGGCAATAACGACTGGCGCGAGATCAACCAGGCGGGGGCCAAAGTGCAGGCCGTCACCGCCGCCGACCTGCAGCGGGTCGCCCGCCAGTATTTCACGAAAGAAAATCGCGCCGTTGCCACTTACACCCGCAAGGCTGGGGAAGCGAAAAATAAAAACTAGCGATGCAAACTTTAAAATTATCTAACCGCTGGCGCGTAGCATTGTTTGTTATTCAAATGGCCCTGTTAATTGGGTTGTCGGCCTGCCAGTCGCGGAAATCGACGGCTTCCTGCGCGGTGGCGGTCCGCCCGGCGGCGGCTAATACCACCATTCCCGATCGCCCGGAGAAACTCAGCTTCGCCCCGTTGGAGTTTCATCCCCCGAAACCCGAACTTTACCGCGTGCTCTTGGCGGCCGGCCCCGTTGCCTACCTCGTACCCGATCACGAATTGCCACTCGTCAACCTTGCCCTCTCCATCCACACCGGCGACTGGGTCGAACCGGAAGGCAAGGAAGGCTTGACCGACTTGTGCGGTTCGTTGCTCACCCGGGCCGGGACCGAGACGCGGACCGCGCCGGAGTTGGAAGAGCGCCTCGCCTTTCTCGCGGCCTCTCTGAGCTCGGGCATCCAAGGCGCCCAAGGCTCCGTGAGTTTGAATTTGCTGGCCAAGGACCTCGACGAAGGTTTGGCGATTTTGCGCGAAGTCTTGACCAGTCCACGGTTTCAGCCGGATCGCATTGAACTGCAAAAACAGCACATGTTGCAGGACATGCAACAGCGCAATGATGAATCCTCCCACATCGAACACCAGGAAGCCGGCTTCCTCGCTTACGGGGAAAACTTCTGGGACAACCGACATCAAACCGCGGCGTCAGTCGCGGCCATCACACGTGATGACCTCCTCGCCTTCCACAAGCAATGGTTCTGGCCGTCGAACTTCGTGGTGGCGGCCAGTGGCGACTTTGACCGGGACGCGATGGTGAAGAAACTGGAAACGCTGTTCGCCAACTGGCCGTGGGGCGGCACCGCGCCGCCGCCCATTCCGACCAACATCACCATGGCCGCCGCGGGGGTATACCTCGTGGACAAGGAAGTGAACCAGGGCCGGGTGGAGCTGCTGCTTCCCGGCATTATGCGGAATAACCCGGATTATTTCCCCCTCATCATCATGAATGACATCCTGGGCGGCGGCGGCTTTAGCTCGCGCATTGTAAACCGGGTGCGTTCCGACGAAGGGCTCGCCTATTCCGCGGGCTCGAGCTTTCCAGGCGGCGTTTATTTTCCGTATGCGTTCACGGCGAGCTTTCAGTCCAAGTCCCGAACGGTGGCGTATGCAACTGCCATCGTCATTGAGGAAATGAAGCGCATGGCCGCCGAGCCGGTCGCCGTCGAAGAGCTGGAGAACGCAAAGAAGGGATTCATTGACCGGTTGCCGCGGAGTTTTGCGAGCAAGGCCCAAGTGGCGGGCGTACTGGCGGCCGAGGAATTCACCGGGCGTTACCGCACCGATCCGGATTACTGGCAGCAGGTAGTTCCCCGTATCCAGGCTGTGACCCGCGAGGACGTGCAGCGCGTCGCCAAAAAATATCTGACGCCGGACCGGCTGGTGATCCTCGGGGTTGGAGCGAAAGCCGACATTCTTAAAGGCGACCCGGCCCATCCGGTGGCTTTCACGAATCTGGTCGGTGGAAAATTCACCGAACTGCCGTTGCGCGACCCGCTGACGATGAAGCCGCTGCCGATCGGTGAATCTCCGGCGTCGCCCAAGTGAGCCTTAGCCGCATTAATGCAACTGCAAATGTCGGCGAAGTCACGATCAGTGGCGTAGGACAGGCGTCGCGCCTGTCTGCATATTCATCCCCCGGCCTCACTATTTGGTGAGCGTTGCGCTCGCTCGATAAGCATTGAGGAGAACCCTTCCAGACGCGATTAGAGACAGGCGCGACGCCTGTCCTACGGCATGGCTACGGCTTAGCGGTCGCCCGGATCGGGCGGTTTCATGCTGATCGCCAGGGAGCGACGGGTTGCCTCGCGATTGGCCGCGTCGAAGAAATCAACCGGATTGAAATCGTCGGTCAAGACGCGACCATGCTGGGAATCAACCGAGTGGAGCGTGTCGAAAGCCGATTTCACCTGGCTCCGGGCGATGGGTGGGACGCGGTCCAAATCGGGCGCGCGCAGGAGCTTTAACTCCGACCCGTCGCGCGCCACAAAGAAAGTATTCCCTTGGGGGGCGGCGTGAATCACCACGCTGCTAAAAACCGCGCGCAGAGTTTTGTCCAGCGACGCGGTGAAATAATCCTGGCCGGCCGCGAATTTGCCGAAGCAGTTTATGACCAGCACGCCGCCGGGCCGCAATACGCGCCGCACGCCCGCAAACGCCTCCCGGGTCATCAGGTGGGAGGGATTGGAGTCGCCGAGAAAAGCGTCGAGCACCACGGCGTCGTATTGCTTCTGGCAACGGTTAACAAAGTATCGCCCGTCGCCGATCACGAGGTGCAGTTGCTCGGGCTGCAGATCGAAAAATTGCTGCGCGACCGGGACCACGGCGGGATTGATTTCCACCACATCCACGCGCACGCCTTCGCGCGCGAACTCCATCGGCACGACACCCACGCCCAGGCCGATGCAGAGCACGTCCGCGAGGTTCGTGGTGTAGGCGCGGGCGAAGTCGTGCAGCGCGTAGGTGAACATGGAGAGGCTCTTGCCGGTGGCGGCGTCGTAGGTGTTCTGACAGAGGAAGTCGTTCAGATAATAAAGCTGCCGGCTGTCTTTGTAACCGAGGACCTGCAGCCGGCCGAAGTTGGAGTTCCCGCGAAACCGTTCCACCAGGATTGCATGTTGAAAGCGGTCGTGCTCCACGCCGGCCACGCCGGCACCGGCGCCCGCCAGCAAGACCAGCGCGGCCAGGCCCGGCGTGGAGTCTTTGCGGCCCCAGCCCAACAGATACCCGGCGCAAACCAGCATCAACAGCAGGGCAGTGAGGAACATCGTCTGTGAATTCGGCAGGAACGGTACCAGAAAGTAGCCGATCAAAATCGTGCCGCTAAAACTGCCGAGCGTGCTGATGGCCGTGAGCCGGCCCACGTTGCCGCCCACCCCCGCGACCGTCGAGGTGAGGACCTGAATAAAGAACGGCCCGACCATGGCCAGTAGCGCGAGCGGCACAAAGAACAGCAAGGCGGACGCGAGCAGCGAACCGACGGCGAGACTGCCGTCCCGGCTCAAGTCGAGGCACCAATACGCGACCGGCTCGCACAGGCGCACAGTGCCGGCCAGATAAGCCGCGGCGACCAACACCGCCCAGTAGAGCGGGTTCAGGCTCGGCGAGCGGCTCACCAGCCAGCCGCCAGCATAATAACCGCAGGCCAGCGCCACCAGGGTCACGGCGATCTGGGCCGTCCATACAAAATGCGACGTGCCGACATACGGCGAGAGCATTTTGGCGCCGAGAATCTCGACGATCATAACGACGGCGCCCGTCACGGCAGCCGTGAAATAAAGGTAACGGCGCAATCCCGGCGGCAGCACAGCCGTGGACTTGGGGGCGGCGGAGTTTTTCACCCGCTCGTTCTACGAGGGAACGGGCCCGACGGCAAGCCGGAGAATCGTCCCCTGGCTCCGGAACCGGAGCGTGGCGGGAAAGCCTGGCGAGTCTGGCCGGTGTTAAATTGGCATTGGAATTCCAAACCAATTGCCGATGATTTTCCAGGAAGTGTTGGTGACGCCCTGGAGCAGCTTGGTTACGAACGGTAGTTGGATCACAATGATCACCGCGATGAAGCCGTAGCGGGCAAATTGGTAGTAGGTTTCATAGCTCATGCCAATCAAACTTCGCAGAACGTGGGAACCGTCCAATGGCGGAATGGGGATGAGATTGAAAAAACACAACATCAGGCTCAGGCGGGCCGTTTGAGCCAGGAGGACGAAGGTGGTTTCGGAACCCGCCTGGAGCGCTACTCGCGCCAGTCCCAGAAGCACCACCGCCAACAACAAATTCATCCACGGCCCAGCCAGCGAGATCAGGATGTCGTCCACGCGGGGATTGCGCAAGTTGGCCGGATTTACTGGCACCGGTTTGGCCCAACCCACCAAGAACCGCCCGACTCCCGGCGAAAGGAAAATCATCAGCAGCGGCATGACCACCGTTCCAATCGGGTCGATATGCACCAGCGGATTGAGCGAACACCGACCCTGGTCTTTGGCCGTGTCGTCCCCGCACTTCGCCGCCATCCACGCGTGTCCAAATTCGTGGAACGTCAGGAGCACAACCAGCCCGAGATAATAGATCAGTCCGTCGATGAGCACACTTGAATCCATGTGCGACGAGGCTACCGACCGGCGGCACTGGCGTCGAGGCTGGAGGTAATCTTCCGCCGGAAAGGCCGGCGGGCCGCCCGTCCGCGGCCGCGGAACCCTCCGATCCGTTCAGTCTTTAGGCGTGACCTTTTGGTCCGAAGCGTGTCGAATCTAGTCTAGGCGGGTTCAATCGCCGATTGCGCAACCGAGCGCCGGAAGCGGGGTTTAATCCGATGACCGGTTTCGACGTCCTAAGAATGAACATCCGGTCCGCCGTGCCAGTCCATTAACGGAATGTTCCCAGTGGGAAAAAAACTTTCACGACGGGTGCCGGCAGCGGGGCTTTGGCTGCTGCTCCTGCTGAGCGGTTGTACGGCGAATTATTACCGCAAGTCGGCCGACCAAGCGGCGTACGGGGCCATCAAAGGCAAGACCCCCCTGGTGCCGGATATGGATCCCCACTTCACCATTGAACAGACCAACACGATTTCACTCGAGGGATTGCCCCTGGCCACGGACGTGCCCAAATTCCTCGGCGCCGACGGGGAAAAAGAAATCGGCGCGTACGTTTTGAACCTAGAGCAGGCGCTGGACTTCGCTGTGAAGTACAGCCGGAGTTATCAGTCCCGCAAGGAGCAGCTGTATCTTTCCGGACTCACGCTCACCTTGGCCCGGCACCAGTTTGCGCCCCTCTTCACGTCCGAGGCCGGCGTAAATTACGCCGTGCAAAGGGAGAACATCGACGCGCTGACCGGTCTGCCATCCGTCAGCGACAATCTCGTGGAGCAGGCCAAAGTGACGGGGACGGGCTCGATCGGCGCCAGTTGGCTACTGCGCGATGTGGGCCGGATCACCGCGGCGATCACCGCGGATGCCATTCGTTTTGTGACGGGCGATCCGCGCCTCACCACCTCCTCCCAACTCAGCGCCACGTTTATGCGGCCATTGCTTCAGAATGCCGGATTCAAAGCGGAGACGGATGCCTTGCTGACGGCCGAGCACCAATTGCTGTATGATCTGCGGGATTTCACGCGCTATCGCAAAGATTTTAGTGTGCAGATCGCCACCGCCTATTACGGCGTGCTGGGCCTGCGCGATGCGGCGAAAAATAACTTTCTCACCCTGCAAAGCTCGCAAAAAAATGCCGAGCGCACCCGGGCCCTGGCGCAGGAGGGCCGGGTGACGACGGCGGACCTGGGCCGGTTGGAACAACAGGAGCTTTCCGCCGAGAGCAGTTGGATCAACGCCGTGCGCGGCTACAAACAGGCCCTCGACACGTTCAAGATTCAAATGGGACTTTCGGTGGATACCCAGCTCGTGCTTAACGAAGATGACCTGCGCGCGTTACAGATCCGGCATCCGGAGATCAGTGTGGACGATTCCATCCAGGTCGCGCTGGCGGCCCGGCTGGATTACCAGAACACCAAGGATCAGTTCGAAGACACCGTGCGCCGGGTGGACTTGGCGGTCAATCTCCTGAAGCCCCGCGTGGATCTGACCGCCAGCATCAGTCCCTACAGCAATCCCAACCTCAATTTCAGTTTCCCGGATCTCCAACGCTACCGCTGGGACGCGGGGCTGGTCGTGGATCCCGGCTTGGACCGCCAGGCCGAGCGCGACGCCTATCGCTCCTCACTCATCAACCGCAACCGCGCCGCCCGGGCCATCGTCCAGCAGGAGGACGAGATCAAGCTGGAGGTCCGCAATAGTTGGCGCACGCTGGATCAGGCCAAGCGCAATTACGAGATCAGCGAGATCGGCGTCAAGCTCGCCGAGCGGCGCGTCGAGGAACAAAATCTCCTGGCCGATCTGGGTCGCGCCAAGGCCCAGGACCAGGTGGACGCCCAGAATGCGTTGAATGATTCGCAGAACCAGCGCATTCAAGCGTTGGTGACGCATACCATTGCCCGGCTCCAGTTCTGGAACAACATGGGCATTCTTTACATCAAGGAAAACGGTCAATGGGAGGATCCAAAACATGCCAAAGCTCAATAACCCGATGAATATTTTCCGCCGCCATTCGCGCTGGCGCTGGGGGATCGCGGTGCTCGTGGTGGTCGTCCTCGGCAGTTGGTGGTGGCAAGGCCGAGGCAAATCCGCCTCGAAAGCCCTGACCTTCGCGGCGCGGCGCGGGCCGCTGGAGATCACGGTGCTCGAAGGCGGCAGCTTGCAGGCCCTCGAATCGCAGGAGATCAAATGCGAAGTCCGGGGTTATCAGGGGACGAAGATTCTCCGGATCGTCGAGGAAGGTTACCTCGTGACCGAGGAGGATGTGAAAACCAACAAAGTGCTTTGCGAACTCGATTCCTCGGAGTTGCAAAAGCAGATGGTGCAGGATGAGATTCAGTACCAGTCCGCCCTCGCGAATTTGACCGATGCCGAGCAGAACTACGAAATCCAGTTGGGCCAGAATGAAAGCGACATCAAGACCGCCGAACAGAAGACCCGCTTTGCCCGCATGGACTTTGACAAGTTCCTCGGCGATACGCTGACCCCCAAGATCGTCGCTGAGGTTGGCCTCGACCTGCTCATTGCTGCGGCCATGACCAACAACGTTGAGGAAACCACGCATGCGGAGGAAGTGTCCACCGAGAAGTCGCCCTCGCCGTCGGTTCCGGCCGCGCCGCCGGGTCTGGTGGCGCCCCCACCGCAAGCCGCGGCTGCACGGTCCGACATGGGGGGCCAGGTGATCACCTTGATCGCATCGCCCCCGGCGCCGCCGGCCCCCCGCCCCTCAGCTCCGGCCGTTGCGCCCAAACCGGCGGATTCTGAGGCGGCCCAGCCCCCCAACCGATTGATAATAGATTTCTCAAAGTACGCAAATATTGACGTGCTGGGCGATGGAGAAGCAAAACAGAAGCTGCGCAAGTTCGAAGATGATCTGCAAGTGACGAAAAAAGAATTGGAACAGGCCAAGACCGCGCTGGATGGCACGGGCCGCCTGTTCGAGAAAGGCTTCGTTCCCCGCACCGAGCTGGTGCGCGATGAAATCTCCCATGAAAGCAGCCGGCTAAAGGTGCAGACCGCCGAAACGGCGCAGGAGTTGTTCCTGAAATATGAGTTTCCCAAGACCGCCGAGGAGTGGCTGTCCAAGTTCGCCGACGCCGTGCGGGAACAGGACAAAGCGCGGCGCGTGGCCATCTCGAAGCTGGCGCAGGCGCGCGCCCGGTTGAACTCGGCCAAGGGCCTCTACGAAGTGCAACTTCGCCAGCGCAAAGATCTCAATGAACAACTGGCTAAATGCACCCTGCTGGCCAAGAAAACCGGCCTGGTGGTTTATGGCAGCGGCCGCGGCGATCAGATGTTTTACGGGAATGAAGAACCCGTGCGCGAAGGGGCTACGGTTCGCGAACGGCAGGCGATCCTCACCATTCCGGACATGACCCGCATGTCGGTGAACGTGAAAGTTCCCGAGAGTTACGTCAAGAAGGTGAAAAAGGGATTGAAAGCGCGCATCACCGTGGATGCCTTCCCCGACGAGCCGCTCACGGGCGATATCACCAAGGTGGGCGTGCTGCCGGATTCCCAGAACCGCTGGACGAGTCCGGATATCAAGGTCTACCTCACGACCATCACCATTGATGGCAGCCACGAATGGGTCAAACCGGGCATGACCGCCAAGGTGGAAATCATGGTGAATAAACTGGAGGACGTCGTTTATATCCCGCTTCAGGCGGTATCGCCGGACAACGGCAAACAGGTGTGTTACGTGGCCGGCGGGTTCAAGCCGGAGCGGCGCGAACTTGAGGTTGGGGAGTTCACCGACGAGTTCATCCACGTGAAGCACGGAGTGAAAGAGGGGGAACGGGTGCTCCTGCGGTTGCCGGACGGCATTGAAGCCAATCGCAACGGCCAGGAACCCAAGCCGGCGGAGAACCGAAACGAGAAGCCGGCCACGCCCGGCACGCCGGCCGCCGCGCCGGCCACCGCCGCGAAAACCTGATTCGCCTTTGGCTCATGCCCGCACCGATTGTTCATTTCGAGAATGTCCGCAAGACCTACCAAATGGGGCCGGTCACGGTGCAGGCGCTCCGGGGCGTCACGTTTGAAATCCACGCGGGCGATTACATCAGCATCATGGGGCCCTCCGGCTGCGGCAAGTCGACCCTCCTCAATCTGCTCGGCTGCCTGGACCGCCCGACCTCCGGCCATTACCGGCTCGGTGGCGAAGACGTTTCGCAGATGAACGATGATGCCCTCTCCGCGGTGCGCGGCGCGCGGCTGGGGTTCGTCTTTCAATCCTATAATCTCATCCAGCAACTCACGGTGGTGGAGAACATCGAGATTCCGCTTTATTATCAGGATCGTCCCGAGGCGCAGAGCCGGGCGATGGCGTGTCGCATGGCCGCCCGCGTTGGCCTGGAGCAACGATTGGATCACAAACCGTTCGAGCTTTCCGGGGGCCAGCAGCAACGGGTCGCGATTGCGCGCGCGCTGGTGAACGAACCGCTCGTGATCCTCGCCGATGAACCGACCGGCAATCTCGATTCTGCCTCCGGCACCGAAGTCATGAAGCTGTTCGACGAGCTGCACAACCAGGGCAAGACACTCATCCTGGTCACGCACGACCCGGGCGTGGGCCAGCGCGCGCACCGCACTCTCCGCCTCCGCGACGGCGAGATTGAAAGCGATGTCCGAAGATAATTTTATGGTCGCGCTGGGGGACGCCTTTCGCGGGCTGTCCTTCGTCCGGCTCAAACGCGCTGTGCGGCTCGGGGTGCGCAGCCTTTGGCTGCATCGCCTGCGGTCGTTGTTGACGATGTTGGGCATTGTGTTTGGCGTGTGTTCGGTGATCGCCATGCTGGCCATCGGCGAGGGCGCGAGCTACGAGGCCCAGGAATCCATCAAAACCCTCGGCAGCCAGAACATTATCCTCCGGAGTGTCAAACCGCCGGAAGAGCAAAAACCGTCCGACAAAGGGAACCAAAGTTTCGTGCTCCAATACGGCATCACCTACGCCGACGTGAAACGCATCCGGGCGACGATCCCCGGGGTCACCGTCGTCCTGCCCGGGCGCAATATTCGCGAATACGTTTGGAATATCAGCCGCCGCATGGATTGCGAGTTGTTCGGTACCGTTCCGTGGTATCCCGAGATGCGCAATCATCGCGTGGCCGCGGGACGGTTTTTCACCGACAACGACATGGACGAGCAGCGCAGTGTTTGCGTGCTCGGCGCGGAAATTGCCCCGGCGTTGTTCCCCATCGATTCGCCGCTCGGCCGGCACGTGCGCGTCGGGGGAAATTATTATCAAGTCATCGGCATCATGGAACCACGCACGGTGGTGGCGGCCAAGGACGCGGGCGCCGAGGCCAACAAGTCGTCCCTCCCGCGCTTGTACATTCCCCTTGAAACCGCCAAGCTGCGTTACGGCGAGGTGCTGATGCGCCGCCGCCAAGGTTCCTTTGAAGCCGAACGCGTGCAATTGCATGAAGTGACGATCAAGGTGGAGACCCTGGAAAATGTGCTCAGCGTGGCGGAAGCCATCAAGGAGGTGCTGGAGCGGAACCACAAGAAGAAGGACTATATGATCGACATCCCGCTCGAAATGCTCCGCCAAGCCGAACGCACGAAGCAGATCTTCAACATCGTTCTCGGCTCCATCGCGGCGATTTCCCTGCTCGTCGGGGGCATCGGCATCATGAACATCATGCTTGCCAGCGTCACCGAACGGACGCGTGAAATCGGCATCCGTCGGGCGCTGGGCGCCCGGCGGCGCGATATCATCGTCCAATTCCTCGTCGAAACGGTGATCTTGTCCGGGGCCGGCGGCGCCCTGGGGGTATTACTCGGCGTCATTATTCCGTTCGTCGTCAGCTACGCCGCCGGAATGAAAACGATCATCACGTTTTGGTCCCCCGTGCTGGCGTTCGGCATCTCGGCGCTGGTCGGGATCGTATTTGGCATTTACCCCGCCATTCGCGCCGCCCAAATGGATCCCGTGGAAGCCTTGCGGCATGAGTAAGCCCCCCTCCGATGGCGCCGCCCAGCGCTGACACCCGCCTCGCCCACGAATGGGGAGCAGGCCAACAGGCAAGGAGTCCGGGACGAAAAGTCACAAGTTTGTCGGGGCGTTCGGGCGAATGCTGACGACCACTTTGACCGGTTCCATTTCCGACTTGCTCGCCTGGGCCTAGTGGCGCCGGAGCGGGGTGACGACGCCCGAATCGATTCATCGGCGAAACAGCTTTTTCGCGTTTTCGTACAAAAGCTTCCGCTCAATTTTTCGGTCCGGGGCGAAACGGCGGATGGCGGCGATGGTTTGTGCGCCCTGACATTTCGGACCTTCGCCCGCATGATCGTTACAGTCGCTGCCATACATCAGTTTGTCCTGGTGGCGCTGAAGAAATCCCGGCGTGAAGGTTGTGTCGCGCGTCAGCGCATTCAAGCCGGAGCCGGCGGACAGATCGCCAAACATGTTCGGGTACTCGGCGAGGTAACGCTCGGTCAGTCCGCCCGGCAGGATCGGCCCTGGCGGGTACAACACCGCCTGGTCCCGGTGGTCCCGATCCACATTGGCCCACCAAGTTTGTGCGTGCCCGATGAAGTTCACCCGCGGATATTTTTCGAGCATCCGGTAGAACCGCTCGAAGCCATAGTTGTAGCGCTGAAATTGCCAGTGCATCAGCACCGGCACGTGATGCGTCTGAGCGAGCGCGTAGAGGCTCTGCATGGCGGGCGAATCACACGCCACGCCGAACTTTTGCTCCGCGATCATGACCGCCCCCAGCTTTAAATAGGTTTCGATTTCCGCCGTCGCCCCTTCGACGTCCGGCACTTCGTTGGCGGCGAAAAGAAATGCTTGCGGATGTGCCTGGGCAAACTCGTAGCACGCCCGGTTGCCAAAGGCCGCGGCTTCCAACCCATTTGAAGCGCCGTCATGCGTGGCGGCAGTTTTCACAGGCCGGCCGGCCGGCAGCAGAATCGTCGTCGTCACGCCCATCGCGCGCTGGTGTCGGAGCAGCACCGCGTCCGGCCGGTTCGAGTAATTGACGTGTTGGTGAATGTCGATGATGGGATCGGGCCGTGCGGAGGACGTGGTGGCGCAACCGGTCAACGCGGTCCCGGCGAGGACGAGACCGGTGGTGGTAATAAATTCCCGGCGGGAAAACTTTTTTCCCATGGTGGTCCGATCCGGCGTTGCTGGGGCCATGGCCGAATTCTGTGGGAGGCAGGTTTGGCGTTCAACGGAGAAAACACTTGCGCTTGGATGGCGGGCTGTCTGAATACGTTCCGCATAACATATGAAACTCGATTTCGTTTTGTCCGCCGCGCTCGTTTCACTTTTGACGCTGGCCGTTTCGGCGGCCCCGCCCGAACTGACGCTGGCCGACCTGCCGCGAGTGCCCCCGGTCGAGACGTCGAACGTCTTCAAAACGTTTCAGATCAAGCGGGGCTTCACCCTGGAGTTGGCCGCCGCCGAGCCGCTGGTGCTCGACCCGATTGAAATCTGCTTCGACGAAAATGGACGGATGTTTGTCGTCGAGATGCGCGACTATTCGGAAATGCGCGACGTGCAGCCGCACTTGGGGCGCATCCGTTTAGTATCGGACGTCAACGGCGACGGGGTGTTCGATCAGGCGACAGTTTACGCGGAGGATTTGCCGTGGCCGACCGGTGTGTGCTGCTACAACGGCGGCATCTTCGTCGCCGCTTCCCCGGACATCATCTATTTCAAGGACACCGATGGGGACGGCAAAGCGGATGTGCGCACGGTCGTGTTCACCGGCTTTGGCGCGGGCAAGGGCGACAAGCTGAATGTGCAGGCGTTGGTAAACGGGTTGCGGTGGGGCCTGGACAACCGCATCCATGGCCAGACTTCCGGCAACGGTGGGGTGCTAAAGCGTCTCAATGCTCCGGACGCCGCAGCGCTGGAACTGCGGGGCCGCGATTTCAGTTTCGACCCCCGGCAGCTCGATCTTCGCCCGGAGAACGGCGGCGGCCAATACGGCATGTGCTTCGACAACCACGGGCGCAAGTTTGTGTGCAGCAACTCGCACCACATCCAGACGTTCATGTATGACACCCATTATGCCGAACGCAATCCGTATTACAATATGCCGCCGGCGATTGTGGACATCCCGGTCGATGGGCCGGCAGCGGAAGTTTATCGCACCAGTCCGGAGGAAGGCTGGCGGGTCATCCGCACCAAGTGGCGCGTGACCGGAGTGGTTGAGGGCCTCATCGAAGGCGGCGGGCGGGCGTCCGGTTATTTTACCTCGGCCACGGGCATCACGATCTATCGGGGGGACGCGTTTCCCCAGGATTTTGCCGGCGACGCCTTCATTGCCGATGTCGGCAGCAACCTGATTCATCGGAAGCAAGTCCGGCCGGACGGGGTGGGTTTGATCGCGGAGCGGGCGACGGACGAACAGAAAGTTGAATTTCTCACCTCCACCGATCTCTGGTTTCGGCCCACGCAAATGGCGAACGCCCCGGATGGCTGTCTCTATATTTGCGACATGTATCGCGAGGTGATCGAACATCCGTGGTCCCTCCCGGAAAACATCAAGAAGCTCCTCGACCTGAACGCGGGCAATGATCGCGGCCGCATTTACCGCATTACCCCCGACGGCTTCCGCCGCCGCCAACCGCCACTGCTTGGCAAAGCCAAAACCAAAGAGCTCGTCGCCACGCTCGCCAACCAGAACGGCTGGCATCGGGACACCGCCGCACGCCGGCTGTTCGAACAACAGGACCGAGCCGCCATTCCCGAGCTCGAAAACATGATCCGCCAATCGCCTTCGGCCCTCGGTCGGCTGCAGGCCTTACATGCGCTCGACGGTTTGGGCGGCCTGAAAGGGGTGGACCTGTCGACGGCGCTAAATGATGCGGACGCCACGGTGCGCGAACACGCCGTCAAGCTGGCGGAAGGGTTTATCGCCGCGGGCGACACCGGGCTTTGGGCGAAGGTGTGTACGTTGTGTGACGATCCGGATATTCACGTCCGGTATCAAGTGGCCTTCACCCTTGGCGAGTTCAATCGTCCTGGCAAAATCGAGGGCCTGCGGGCCATTGCCCGGCGCGATTTGGAAAGTCCGTGGACGCAGGCCGCCATTTTTTCTTCGCTGGCCGACGGCGCGGGCGAGCTGTTCACCGCGCTGGTGGGCGATGCCCGTGTCCGTCAGTCGCCAGCGGGACAAGACTTCCTCCGGCAATTGATCGTATTTGTCGGGGCGAAAAATCGGAGGGAGGAAGTGGCGGCCGCCCTGAAGTACATCGGCCAGGTGGATGACCCGGCCCTGATGTTTGCGATGACGCGTTCGCTGGGTGACGGCTTACAGCGGGCGAACCAATCCCTCGCCGCCGCGGGCGACAGCCTGAACCAGGTGCTGCTCCACGCCCAGACCGAAGCCGGCAATGGGGCCGCGCCGGAGGCGCTGCGGGTGACCGCGATTCAACTCCTGGCGTACACCAGTTACGCGGCGTCCGGACCATTGTTGCTCGGGTTACTCGACCACCCGCAGTCCCAGGCCATTCAATTGGCGGCCCTGGCCACGCTCGACCGTTTTGCCGGGGCGCCGATCGGGGCCGAGTTGACAGGCCGCTGGAGTCTGCTCACTCCCCGCCTGCGGGCGGCCACGCTGACGACGCTCATCGCCCGTCCGGCGCGCGCTACGGCCTTGTTGCAAGCCATTGAGCGGGGGACGATCCGGGCCAGCGCGCTGGACTCGACGCAGATTAAACTGCTGACCACGTATCGCGACCCGGCCGTGCGCGATCTGGCGGCCAAGGTTCTCGCCGCCCAACCGGCGAGCCCGCGGAAAACGATTGTCGAGGGCTTCGCGCCCGCCCTGAATCTCCCGGGTAATGCGGCCGCGGGGAAAAAAATCTACGCGGAGCGTTGTGTTTCCTGTCACCGCTCCAGCGGCGAAGGCTTCGCGCTCGGTCCGGATTTCGTGACCGTCAAAACCACGGGCAAGGAAAAATTACTAACCAACTTCATTGACCCCAATGCCGAAGTGCGGCCGGAGTTCGCCAGTTACCTGGTGGAAACGAAAGATGATCAAACCTTGCTCGGCCTGGTGGTGAATGAAACCGCAACGAGCATTACATTGCGCCAGGCTTACGGCAAGCAGGACGTGATCCCGCGCGCCAGCATCACCAAGCTGCAGAGCCAGGGCCAATCCCTGATGCCGGAGGGATTGGAGTCCGGCCTCACGCCGCAGGCGGTCGCCGATCTCCTGGAATTCATTTCGACGGCGACGCCGTGATCGCGGGGCGAAAAATTTGTGGCGGCCGGCCGGCCGCCGTCCAGTCAGGCCCGCGGCGGTAGTTTCTTTTCGACCCGCGATTTCACCAGTTCGACAAAACGCGGCAGGCCGCCTTCGATCGTCACTTTGACTTCACCTTCGATCAAGGGCCGGGCGTATTCGACGAATTTTTCGTTGGGCAGAAAACCATCCGCCGTGAACCAGTCCCGGGGGATCAGTCGCTCCACATTGGCAATATCCCCGAGCGGTTGCAGGCCGGTCGTCCATTGGTACGGCGACGATTGCTCGCGGACGATTTTGACCATGAAACCGGTTTTCCCTTCCACCGCCGCGCGCACCGCGGCCACGCCGCACGCCGCGGCTTCGGTGGCGTCGGTCAGGCTGGCAAAATGAGCGGCTGCGCGTTGGGCATAGCCGAGTTTCACGGTCCGGGTCTTCAGCTTGAGTTTCTCCGTGATGACCTCGGCCAGGTGGTCCGCGGCGCCGGACAACACCGGGTGTCCAAACGCATCGAGCCGGGACGCATCGGCGCCGAGTTCTTGGCCGGCGGCATTCCGCACGCCTTCGCCCACGACGATGACGCAGTATTTGTTGATCGCCACCACCGCGCGAACTTTCTCGAGGAACGCCGCTTCATCCAATAAAATTTCCGGCGTGAGGATAAGGTGGGGAGCGTCGCCGGGTTGCCGTTGGGCCAGCACCGCGCCCGCGGCAATCCAGCCGGCACTCCGGCCCATGACCTCGATCACGCAACAGGCCCCGTCGTCGGTGGCCATCGCGCTCACGTCGGTGGTGATTTCCATGACCGTGGCGCCGACGTATTTGATCACCGAACCGTAGCCGGGGCAGTGGTCGGTGTGCGGCAGGTCGTTGTCGATCGTCTTGGGCACGCCGTTGACGCGCAATTCGTAACCGCGCGCCAACGCCTGTTCGTGAATCTTGTGCGCCGTGTCCTGCGAATCGTTGCCGCCGATGTAGTGGAAATAACGAATGTTGTGCGCGGCCAGAACCTCGAAGAGCCGGTCCATGTCGCGCGCGGCGGCCGCCGGCTTCTTCTTGAAATCTATCTTGTAGCGGCAAGTGCCCAGCGCCGCCCCGGGTGTGGTTTTCAAACCTTCGATGGTCCGGGATCGCTCCTCGTTGATGTCGATCAACTCTTCGTTCAGGATGCCAAGGACGCCGTTCAGCCCGCCGTAAATTTCCTCGATGCATTCGTGCCGGCCGGCCTCTTGAATGACACCGGCGAGACTGGCGTTGATGACCGCGGTGGGGCCGCCAGATTGGGCCACGAGTAAATTGCCTGTGAGTTCGCTCATAATTTGTTTTTTGCGGGAAGGGGTCGCCGCCGAATACGGATAATCCCCTCCAAAATTCGCGCCGCACCATGCCAACGACAACGCACAGTGTCAAAGCCCAATTCCCAACGGTCAACTTTAACTGCTGATTCCTAGGCTGGGCGTGGTTGACCGCTACCCCAGCTAACCGCAAGCCGGGTCGCCTTACCATTCATCCGCGGTCGTTCTTGAGCTCCGACCGGGTTAGCTGCGACCGACCCGCAGCGGCTAACGGACAAGGACCCGGTAGAATCGGTTGGAAAGGCCAGAGGTCACCGCAAAATTCTCCGACACCATGCTGCCCGTGCCCGCGTTGGTCGCAATCGGCGTCCAGTTCGCAAGGTTCAAGCTGACCTTGGCTTCGGTGACATAGGTCGAACCCGTCACGGTTTGGAAGGCGAAGCTGAAGTTGGTCGAACTGCCGCTGACCCCGGTGAGGATGGGTGTCATCACCACTTTCAAGGTAGCCACCGTACTGGTGCTGCTGCCGTACGGATTGGTGACGACCACGGTGTAATCTCCGGCGTTGGCGGTTTGAATGTTCGTTAGCGAATAACGGTTCGTGGTCGCCCCGGTGAGATTCGTACCGAAGAACCGCCACTGATATGCCAGCGGTGAGGTGCCCGTGGCCGTGACGTTAAAGCTACCGGCGCCACCCGCGACCACGCTAAATCCGACCGGCGGTTGGGTGATGGTCGGAGGCGTGGACACGGTCAAGGTTGCCACCGCATTGGTGCCCGGGCCCGAATTATCCGTCACCAGTACCCGATAGATGCCGGCCTGATTGGTCGTGACATTGTTGAGGGTATAGGTCGCGTTCGTCGCGCCCAAGATGTTCGTGTTGTTGAACTGCCACTGGTAGTAGAGCGGTGCGAGCGTGGAGATCTGATATTCCCAGGTCGAAGCCGTGCCCGTGGTGCCCTCGTTCATGATCACCGTCACGGCGGTGTTGGTGCCCGGGCCGTAGTTGGCGGTGAACGTGCGCGTATTGGGACCACCGAGAGAGCCCGTGTCGTGGATCTGGCTGCTGCTGTAATATACCGTCATGCGATCGTTGAAGGGGCCAAAGATAAAGCTGACAATCAAAGTCCCCGCCGTCTGTCCGGTATCAAACACATTCGTGCTGCTGCCGTAGATGCTCCCGTAGTTGAAGCCACCGAGGTAGCGGCTCGGCGCCGCGGGGGCCGCGCTGACATTGAAGGACACGCTGCCACCGGCGATGGCGGACTGGCTTTGGGGAGGGGTGAGGATGGTTTGCGCCGAACTCACCCCAGCCAGACCAAGCCAGAGCAAAAGCGAACGCCGCCCGAGGCCGCGCACCAGCGCGGCAGGCAAGGGCAAATCACCGAAACGCACGGCACTTAAGTTTTTCATTGGCGTTGGCGGTTGGTTTCCAGTCCGCCCGATTACGGCGCAGAAGGTTTTTCCTGCTCGGGCGTGGCGGGCGGTACTGGATCGAACTGATTTTTCGGATGAACCGGAGTCAATCCTTGCTCTTCTTTCCGTAGTTGTTCGGCCGCGCGCGCCTCCGTTTTTTGTTCCTTTTTCAAGCGCTTGGCTTCGGTCACTTCGGCTTGTTCCTGTTCCAGGCGCATGGACGATTCGGCCTCGCTGATGCCCGGCATGTGCTTGCGCTCGATCATTACCTGTTGGGCCGCCAGTTCCGGGGTGCGAAGTACGGTCGGCCGCATGAGCACGATGGATTCCTGCCGCTTTTTGTTGCTCGTCGTGGAGCGAAAGAGCCACCCCAGCAAGGGAATGTCTTTGAGATACGGCACCCCGGATTTTTGCTGATCGTCTGAGTTACGGACGATGCCACCCAAAATGACGGATTCACCATCCCGAACGGCAATTTCCGCCGAGAGCGTACTACTCTTGGTGTTCGGCACCGCTCCCACGCCGGTAATCTGGGTCGAACCATCCAACTCGTCGATGGTCTCGTCAATCTTCATCACCACCAAGCCTTCCTTGTTGATGAACGGAGTGACGTTCAGCCCGATGCCGACTTTCAATTGTTGGTAGGAGGAGCTCGGGCCGCCGCCGAACCCGCCGCCGTAATAGGAACTCGTGATGTAGGGCACGGTGCTGCCAATGAACAATTGCGCCGGCGTGGCATGCGAGGTCTGAATGCGCGGCCGTTGGATTACTTTAACCCGGCCCTTGGAAGCGGCCGCCGCTACTGAAATGTAAATGTCCTCGTTAACTTTGCCGAAATATTTGATCCCGCTGCCGACCAACTGGCCGAGCGCGTTCGTATCGCTGCTCCCGGCAAAATTGAAGAACTGGTTCGCGTTCATCCCGCCGGCCCCCCCGAAATTCTTGTTAAATTCCTTGGGCGCTTGCGCCGCCGAAACGCCGAAGTTCCAGTCGTCGCCGACGGTCACATCCATGATGAGCGTTTCGATCAACACCTGTGCGAGCACCACGTCGAGTTTCTCGATGATATCCCGGATCGTTGCCATATCCTGCCGCGTGGCAAACACAAGCAGGGAGTTGGACCGGATGTCGGCGATGATCTTGGTGGAGCCCAAGAGTTGGATGTCACCGGAGGAGGACGCCTTGCGGATAATGTTCTGCAAACGGTCGTTGAACGTTGCCCCGGAAGACGGTACGGGGTTGTTGCCACCGATGCCGCCCAGATTGCCTTGTTGGTTCTGATTGTAGCCCGGTTGCCCAAACCGATTCGCGCCGCCGCCGGCCGCCCCGGTGCCCGTCGAAGTGGGCCGGCTACCAACCGTGCCGCCGGTGCCCCCACCTACGCTGCTCAGCGCACTGGCAATTTCTTCCGCCTTGGCATATTTGATCGGGATCACCTCGGAGAGAAATTCTGAGGGCATGGTCACGTCCACCTTTTCAATCATCTCCAACATGCGTTTGACATTGGCCACATTGTCGCGCAGGACGAGGATGCCGCTGCCGTCAATTGGCAGCACGGGCGTCCCCGCCGCGCCGCTGGCGAAGGGCGTGAGGACCACCACCAGCTCGCTCGGCTTGGTGTATTTCAATTGCACCACCCGCGTCACCATCGAGCCAAGCTCGGCGAGGTCGGCCACATTGTTGGTATTGATCCGGCCGGCAATTTTGAAGGCTTCCGCCGTGGCCACGACGGTCACGAATTTATCGCCGACGTTGACGACTGAAATCTGGTTGAGGGCGAGGGCCGCTTCGAGGGCGTGGACCAATTCCAGTTTGGTCAGCGGGGTCGTCTGTTTCAACACGATATCCGCCTTGGGGAGCGTGGCGGGGCGCAGCAGGTTGCGGCCAACAAATTCGGCGTAGATTTCCAACACTTGTTCCAGCGGCGCCGCCGTAAAGTTGATGCTGCCGGCCGGTAGGATTTTGTCCGGATCGGAAATCGCGTTCGCGGGGGTTGAAGAAATCGTGACCGCGTCCGGCGGCAGGGTCAGTGGCGCGGTCGCGACCGGAGTCGGAGCGGCCACGGCCGCGGCGGCCGCTGGGGCGCCGGGTAGCGGCTGATTCGGCAGCGGGTTGCCCAATCGGGGGCGCCGGACTGGCAGGCGATTCGTTGCGGTTTGCGGTGGGTTAACGGCGGGCGCTTCGACCGGGACCGCGGCGGTGGCGGCGGCGGTGGCCGGGTCCGGCACGGCGGGAACGTTGGTTGTCGCCGCGGGCGGATCCTCGACCGCCTGGTCCGGGGCGGCTTCGCGGTTGGTCGTGGTGTTATCGCCGGCCGGCGGGGTGACTTGAGCCAAGGCGCCCAGACCGAACGCGGTCAGGAGCAGAGCGAGCAGAATATTTTTCACGATCATTTCTTGGTTGGCTTTGCAGGTTTGGACGCAGCAGGCAGGACGGTCGTGGGCGGCTTGTTGGTCTTCACCGTCGCCTTTGGCACCGTCGCCTTTGGCACCGTCACCGGGGCCGTCGCCGGGGCCGTCGCCTTCGCCGCTGCGGGCGCCGGTCGGGCCGTCGGTTTCTTTTGGTAACTGGCAATCAAAGTGAGGTTGCCGGCCAAAATCTGGCGTGGGGCATCCGGTCGGAGCGAGAGCGCGCGCACCCGGATGAGTGAATTGCCGTCACCCAGTTTGTAGAGGAAATCCACCAACTGCGCCTCGCCGGACTGAACGGTTAGGGTTTGGGAGCGCTCGAGAAAGAACTGATTGGTGCGTTCCGGTTGGGGGGTGTTGTTCATGACGGTGACCCCGCTTTGGACGGCCTGGTTGTTGATGGCATTGAAGATATTGAGGGACTGATCTTCCACCGGCACGGCCACGCCTTCGCTTTCCAAAGCGCTGATCTGGCTGTTGTAGGTCGGGGTTTGGGCGATCTCTTTCTCGTATTTATCACGGGTGGCGAGGGCGGTTTCCTGACGGTGGCGGACTTGGCCCCAATCGTTGAAACGGGGCAGCACGAACCAGAGGTTGACCACGGCAAACACCACCACGATGGCGACGACAATGAAGCGGCGTTCCAGCGAACTGAGCCGGGCGAAGTAGGCGGTAAAGCGGGCGAGGAGTGCTTTCATTCGCCCTCCGTTCGTTTGAGTTCCAACCCGAAACTCCAGTTCACCACCGTGCCGCCGGGGCCGAGCCGGGTGCTGAGTTCCTGGCCTTTTTTCACGCCGATGTCGAACATCGGCTGGCCTTTGAGCTGGGCCTTGCGCATGACGCCGTAGAATTCGCCCACGTCGTTGACTTTGTCGGCCGCGGCGGTACCCGCCAGCGTGAGCTTGTGGCCATCCGCGAAACCAAAACTGTCGAGCTGGACATTCTCGGGCAGCAACTCCGCCGTGGTCTTCCAGCATTCCAGCGCGGCGAATTTCAACTCCTGCCGCGTCTTGAGCACTTGGTAACGTTCCCGCAACTGGATGGCGTTGGTGTAACTCGCACCCAGCCCCGTGACTTGCGCTTCGATGCGACTGACGCGGAAGTCCTGCACGAATAACGCGCCGAAATAAATCGTGATGCCAAGCAAGTACAAGCCGCCCACCGCCAAGCCGCCGCGCAGCCACAGGCTGTCCCAGAACTGATTGCGGTAGCGGGTGGAAATCTCGCCGGGTACCAGATTCGTTGCCCCGTCGGTGCGCGCGACGCGCCGGGCGGTCAGCGCGGCCAACTCGGCGGGCTTCAACGGTTGGACGAGTTGAATCGGGGCGTCGAGGGCCTTGCGCAGCGGCGGCTCCCATTCCGCGACCGCGGCATCGTTCGCCACGAGCGTCCAGTTGGGCGTCTTGGTCAGCCAGCCTTCGAGTTCGGCGCCCCACGTCATCTGCGAGAGTTGTTCGTGCAGCGCCAGGGCGGCGTCACCGGTCACCGGGAGCGAGATCGTGCTGAGGTTCTGCAGCGTGCCGTCAAACCACCAGGCCACCAGGGCCGTCTGGCGCTGACCCCAGGCGCCGGGATAAACCCACGCGCCGTTTTCGCTGGCGTCGGCCGCGGTCAACTGGTCCAAGACGTCCAGCTCCAGCCGGTCGGCGAGGTAACCTTGATCTTCCAACTGCCCCAGAAATTCTTCGACCACCTTGCGCTCGACAAAAACGACGATGATGGTCTGCAATTTGCCGGCCGCAGCATTGGGGCTGGGCGGTAGGGGACAGAGACTCCACACCATTTGCGTGACCGGAAAGGGTGAAAGCTTTTCCAATTGCAGCTCCACCATGGCGCGCGTCTCGGCGGGCGAGCTGGTGGGAAACTGAACCACGCGGAGAAACACTTTGTCCGCCGGCAGCCAGGCAACATTGAGTTTGGGTTGCCAAATTTCGGACCAGCTTTTTTGCGCCAGCCCCACCGGCAGCGGATCACCCACCGGAGCGGATTGTTCGCGTGCGAGCGGGAAGTTGCCCTGGGCGTTAAATTGCCAGAGCTGCCGCCGTTCCGGGGTGCTCTGCAAAACCGTGCAAGTGTTAAGCCGCGCCATGGTCAGGGGTTGACGGAGGAAGAATGACGAAAGGAGAAAACAAACTCGGCCCGGTGCCAGTGGTCATTCGTGTTTCCGCAGTTGCGGTAGTGGCTGCTCATGGGGTGGGCCGGCTTCATGCCAATACCGGTTTTTTCGGGCTGCCCAGCGAGTCGAGGTGTTCCTCAATCTGCGTAACGCGCAAGACTTCCTCGATGGTGGTGGTGCCGGCTTTGACCTTGTTCCATCCGTCGTCGCGCAACGTTCGCATCCCCAACTCGACGGCGCGCTGGGCAATTGTCGAGGACGCCGCGCGACCCAGAATGTGGGGGCGCAATTCTTCGTTCAAAACGAGGAGTTCATAGATGGCCAGCCGGCCTTGATAACCCAGTTGCCGGCACTCTTCACAGCCCGCGCCCTTCATGAAGCGCGTGGTGGCAATCTGCGCTTCCGGAAAACCAATCTTGCGCAGGTACTCCCGCTCCACCTTTTGTTCCGCCTTGCAGACCGGGCAGATCGTGCGGACCAACCGTTGCGCCATGATCGCCTCGATGGAGGACGCTACCAGGAACGGCTCGATCCCCATGTCAATCAAACGCGTGAAGGCACTCGGTGCATCGTTTGTGTGCAGGGTGCTGAACACCAGATGCCCGGTGAGCGCCGCGCGAATGGCGATCTCGGCGGTTTCCAGGTCGCGAATTTCCCCGACCATGATGACATTCGGATCCTGGCGCAAAATATGGCGCAGGCCCACGGCGAACGTCAGCCCGATTTCCGGGCGCACCGCAATCTGATTGATGCCTTTGAGCTCGTACTCCACCGGCTCTTCCACGGTGATGATGCGTTTGTGGACCGAGTTGATCGTGCTCATCATCGCATACAGCGACGTGGATTTGCCGGAACCGGTTGGACCGGTGACGAGCATGATGCCGTGCGGCTTGACGATCAGTTCGCGGATGGCGGCTTCGTCCACCGGCGAGAAACCCAGCTTGTCGAGACTGAGGAAAATTTTTCCGCGCGCGAGCAACCGCAGGGATACGCTCTCCCCATAAACCGTCGGCACGGTCGAAACGCGGATGTCAATTTCCTCCCCCTTGATGCGGACATTGATGCGGCCATCCTGCGGTAGACGTTTTTCGGAAATGTTCATCCCGCTCATGACCTTGAGGCGCGAGATCAGCGCGGCCTGAAAGCGCTTCAACTGCGGCGGCATGGGGGTCTGGTGCAGAATGCCGTCAATCCGATAGCGGATCCGGAGCTCGTCTTCCTGGGGCTCCAAGTGAATGTCGGTGGCCCGCTCCTTATAGGCTTCCCAGATGACCTGGTTGACAAATTTGATGACGCTGGCGTCCTGATCGCCTTCCGTGATCTCCTTGTCCAGCGGCAGATCGAGATCCAACGGCATTTCCTCGTCCATCTCGTCCAGCGTTTCCGCGCCGACGCCGTAATACTTCTTGAGCGCCTTCTCGATCTCGGCCCGGGGCGCGAGGGCGAACTGCACCGGCCCGTGAGCATCGAAGCGGACGGCGTTGAGCATCGCCGTATCGAACGGGTTGCTGACCGCAATCTGTACCGTTCCGTCTTTCAGCACCGTGGGGAGGACAATGTATTGAAAGGCGACTTTGGTGGAAATTTTTGCGCGCGCCTCGTTCTCGATGATGAGTTTGCCCAGTTCGACATACGGCCAGTTCAAACCGGCGGCCAGCCGCTGGAGAAAAATATCCTCCGCCATGCCGCACTCCCGTCCGAGGAACGCGAGAAACGACTCCGCCGAGCCGTTGTCGACCGCCACGGCCCAGGCCTTGCGCACCTCGTCATACTGCTCGGGCATCACCCCGAGCACGGAAGCGAACAAAATTTTGACGGAATTAAAGGCCATTTGCTTTTACTGTCAGTCCGAATGACTTAACGCTGGAGCCTAAAAAAAGTTTCGGTGCGGGTCAAAGTTTATCGGTCGCCTCGACGCGTGGCCGCGCCTGGAATCGTCTCCGCCTGAGGCCGCGGCAGCAGTTTCCATTCGAAACCGATCCCATCCTCAGCGCGACCCAAGGTTGCTCGGCGCGCCGTCCTGCCCGCCTGCGCGGTGCGCGGTGCAAACCGCCGTGAAGCCAATGTTATCGGTGCTTCGCCGTTGTCGCCTGCCAGCGATCAAGGCTGGGGTACTTTGGAAGCGCGTGTGAACCCGCTTCCACATGCTTGATGAAGCTACCGGCGGGAAATGGAGCCAATGGTCGGGATTGACCGACTTTTCCAGCGATTGCAGTTCAAATATGCCTGATTCTATTGGCGATTCAAGCATAATCGGTTTTATCCGAACATATCTTTTTTAAGCCGTTTGGTGTCCGTTTTGGTGTCCGTTTAATCAACGCGAATTAGCCGTGGAATAGTTGCGCTTCTGTGGCAGTCAAATATTAGCGTAAGAGGAATAAGACACTAATTGACATTACGTCTGCAATACAGGACGCTAAATGCATGTCAAAAACTGGCTCCATGCCGTTGCCGGCCGCCCATGCGCTCCGCAAGCTGGGCCGCGATCTTGCGCTCGCGCGGCGCAAGCGCGGCATCTCAACGAGCGATATGGCGGGTCGGCTTTTTGTCAGCCGCGATACGCTCTGGCGGCTTGAGCGTGGCGACCCGTCAGTCGCACTTGGCACTTTGGTAACGGCAACATTCATTCTCAAGTTGCATGACCGGCTGGCAAATCTTGCTGCGCCCGCAAGCGATGAACTCGCTCTCAGTTTAGACGAGCGTCGTCTGCCACAGCGTATTCACCGCCCACGAACATGAGCTTGGAAGTCCATGTTGATTGGAAGGGACAGCCCTATCTCGTTGGGCGGCTCCACGGAGCTGAACAGGGTTCGTCCGTCTCATTTGAGTATGAGACGGATTGGCTCCAGCGTGTTGACGCCTTCGCTATTGACCCCACATCGCTTCCGCTGCAACGCGGCGCTCATCATGGCAGGATGCTCTTCGGAGCCATTCAGGACTGCGGGCCTGACCGTTGGGGTCGCATCTTGATTGAGCGCGCCGTCCGCAAGAAAGTTCTCGCCCAAAAGCCGTATCGTGACATTGACTACGTGCTGGCGCTTGACGATGCGTCGCGCATCGGTGCGTTACGCTTCCGGTTTGAGGCCAACAGCCCGTTCCTCGCGGCTGCCAGCGGCAAGCTGCCGCCTCTGGTACGCCTCAACGCTCTTCTTCACGCCACGGACGCAATTCACAGCGAGACTGAAACCGCCCAAGATTTACGCTTCCTCCTCGGCGCGGGTTCACCGCTCGGCGGTGCCCGGCCCAAATCAGCAGTCAGTCTGGGTGATGATCGGCTTGCCATCGCGAAGTTTCCCAAACCCGACGACACTCGAGACATTGGGGCGGGCGAAATTCTTGCCCTCACCCTCGCCGGACAAGCGGGCATCCAGGTCGCGGAACATCGGCTCGTGTCTGTCGGCTCACAAAGCGTCGCCGTTATCACTCGCTTTGATCGCGCTGGAAAAAACCGTATTCCGTTCATTTCTGCGGCGACATTGCTGGGCCTGCCGCAAGGCGATTCTGGTGCTTACACCCTGTTGGCCGACGGCGTCCGCCAATTTGGGAATGATGTCCCCGGCGACCTCCGCGAATTGTGGCGTCGCCTTCTCTTCTCACTCCTTGCCAGCAATTATGACGACCACCTTCGCAATCATGGTTTTCTGATGCACGAACCGGGACGCTGGTCACTTTCACCCGCCTACGATCTCAACCCCGTGCCCGAAATCGACCGCGCTCGCATGAGCAAAACTGCCATCACCGAGGATCAAGCAGAATCGACCATTGCTGGCGCATTGGCCGCCGCCGGACGCTTTGGCCTCAAGGCGACGGAGTTGAAGAAAATTCTCCGCGAAGTTTTCGCTGCTGCTTCCGGCTGGCGCAAGACTGGACGGCAACTACGCCTCAAAGCATCCACGCTCGATGCTTACGCCAGTGCGTTTGAACATCCGCTTATGGATGAAGCCAGACGATTGCTCGGCAAATAGCATTCCTAGTTCTGCTTGGAATAGGACGCACAGTTAAAGCTACGCTTGCACGGTTATCCCCACTGTTGCGTTTCAAATATCCCTTTGGTGTCCGTTTAACCAACGCTCTAACCATGATTGAACTACGTCACGAGAATCAAGCAAGAGGCCAAAGACTATCGCCTCGGGCTCAAACCAGAAATGCAAATTTCAAGCGCACCCACGTATTGTCATTTCTCAACGTAGCCCTTCTTCATCTTCTCTGCGATCAAACCCGCGGCCTCGCGTTTCGCTTTGGCTTCATCAGCGAATGTCTTGGTCTGCGACTGGCCCGCTGTTCCAATCCGACCGAACCGCACGGTGAACGAATTGCCAGACACTGAGATTTCCCAGAATTTCTGCGATGAACCGCCAACAAACTCAAATCGCCGAACCGAAGCTGCGTCTGGGTTACTGGTGGGTGTTGCTTTGACTGCCGGCGGAGAGGCGGGTTCTCTTGGCAATGCTGGTGGTGGGACAACCGTGGCGGGCGGTTCGGAGGCAACTGGCGCAGGTAATTCCTCTGGCTCGTCACTGTCCGCAGTCAATTCATCCGTCGCTTCCTGCCCCTGCAAAAGTTTCTCAATCCGGGCCAGAACATCATCCGGGTTGTGATACCAGTCTTTCGTCAGCACCAAAGCGAACCGCCAACCAAATGCCCGCAGGATGGACGGCTGCATAAGGTAGCGGTCGAGCAAATTGGGATTCGCATAATGCCCATCCGTGTCCACGAGGATGCCTAGTTGATAAAGGCTGTCGGCATTGCCGCGCACGGCGAGGTCGCAGCGGAATTTCGACTGGCCGACGTTCAGGTCCACGGCATGACCGCGCTCGCGAAGTGCCCCTGCCAGTTGCTCCACCACCGCGTCGCCTTTGCTCAACGGCGCCAGCGCCTTGCGGCTGAGCGGATTCAGATTTTCCAACACGCGCCGCGCGGCGGCTTCATCGCCCTTTGACACGGCTTCGGCGTAGTGCAGGAAATTCTTCAGACTGTTCGCGCCGTCGTTGTAGTCGTTGGTGATGTCGGGATGGCGGATGGAACTCACGATCGCCATGTGATGCTTTGCGCGGGAGAAGATGACGTTCAGACGCTTCTCGCCGCCGCGCTGGTTGATTGGACCGAAGTTCATCAACATCCGACCGTTGGCGTCGTGGCCGTAACAGACGCTCATGATGATGATGTCGCGCTCATCGCCCTGCACGTTCTCCAGATTCTTCACGAACAGCCCGCAGAACACATCGTTCTCCTCGCGGACGTATTCTGTCTCCAACTGCGCGGCGAAGGCGGCGTCCTCGTCGGCCAACCGGCTCAGCGCTGTTTCGAGTTCGCTTTGCTGCGCCTCGGAGAATGCCACCAAGCCAATGCTCATCTTGGTGTCGCGCTGGAGAATGCTCCGCACGAGTTGCGCGATGTAAGCGGCTTCATTTGGATTGCGGCGATCCTCATAGAGGCCGTTTTCCATGAAGTGAAAGCTGATGCTGCGCGCGAGAAGTGCGTCCACGTTCGTGCCGCCTTGCTCAGCAGCGGTGACAATCAACTCGGGCCGGTCGGCAATGGCGCGCTGGCGGTCCGGGATAGTGTAAAGATTGCCGCTGTAGAACGCCGCATTGGAAAAGCTGATGAGCGACTCGTAGCGGCTGCGATAATGCCAGGCCAGCAGCGTGGACGGCAGATTCTGCGCGGACTGTGTGAGGAAGCTGTCGGAATCCAAATCCACTTCAATGCGCTCTCCTTCTTCCTCGACGATCACGCTTTCATCCTCGGTGCGGGCGCTCGCGAAGAACGTTGTGGGCGGCAATTGCATCTCGTCGCCGACGACAATGGCCTGGTGGGAGCGGTAGATCGCCGGGATCGCTTCCTCCATGGGAATCTGGCTCGCCTCGTCAAAGATCACCACGTCGAACAGATCGGGATCAAGCGGCAGCGTATCCGAAACGCTAAGCGGACTCATGAGCCAGATGGGTTTCAAATCCTGAATGACCTGACCGGTGTCGCCCGCGGCCAGATCACGAATGGATTTGTAGCGCATCGTCTTGCCGAACTCGTGTTCGAGGTCACGCCGACCTGCCGCGTAGGATTTCTTGAACGCCTTCTGCTCCTGATTTAGTTGGGCGGCGGATAGTGACGAGATGTTGACGTGCTCGAGAAATTTCTGTCGCACCGCCATCCGGATGCACCTCGCGTTCAGACCGAGCCACTCGCGGTAACGTTTCTCCAACTGCTCCATCTTGCGGAGGAGCGTGCGACCTTCGAAGCGATTCACCGCGCGATCCGCCCGGTAAACACAATTGATACTCTTGTGGCCGACCGCCGCTTCGAATTCATTCAATGGCACGGGCGCATGCCGCAGAGCGTGCGTAAAAGAATCGGGGAGTTCGGTGACTTCCGCCAGGACGGGAGACAGTTCGGCCAGCGTGCCGGCTTGCTCGCGCAACTTGCCCAGCACTTCTGCCAGTTCCGGAAATTCAAACTGCTCGTATTCCGCCAACGCGGTGCTCAGGGTCAAATCCAGCGCTGAAAAGCGGTCGTGGATGCCAGACAGATTCTCGATGAGCGCGGCCGCGTCAGCCGATTCAGTCAGCACCTTAAGCAGCGCCCTAACGGAGGGATGTGACAGGCTCTGTTCGCCTTTCAAGGCCACCACCTGTGCGCGGAACGCATCCACGTCCTCCACGCGCCAATCGGCGGAGGCCTTCTGCCGAAGCGCTTCCCACTCCCCCTCGGATTTGTGGCGCGCCGATAAATCGCCCAGAATTTTACTCCATACCGGTGCAACCGCGTGTTGAGAGAAGTCATAGCGCACCTGCAATGTCTTCTTAAGCCGCCAGAACGCGGGTTGGAGAAAACGGAAGATGGACTTCTCGAAGGACTGCGCCTGACTCAATGCGTTCTCCGTATCATCCGGCGACAGAGGTTCGCGCCAGGCAGCAGTTTTCTCGTGCGCCTTTTGAAGTGCCCTGGCCTTTTTATCGAGTTCAGTGGCGAGCGCGGTAAAAGTGTCTTCGACCGGGCCATGGGTTAGCACTCCAACCAGGTTGCGCTCGGCCAGCGGACGGACGCGCACGGAAAATTCCAGGATCGTCTGAATCTCCTCAAAGGTATCCCACAATTCACCGGGCAGGCCGGACAATTCCAACGCGCTCTCAATTGCATCCAGCAAGTCCTCGGCTTCATCGAGGTGTTTTGACAATGCCTCCAGCGGCCGGTCGGCTTGCAACACGCCTTTGCCGAGCCAGCGCAACGGATGTTTCGCGAAGCAGAGTTCTTCACCCAGATCGGTAAGTGCCGATTGCAGACGGCCAATCACATTCCCATGTTGCAACCACAGCGGGTATTCGGGAAGGAGGTCTTCAATCTCCGGCGCGAGTTCGGCCGCCCGCCCGCGCAATTCAACCAGCCGATGCAACAATGAGCGGACTGCGACTCCGGTGTGAGTATTCACCTGTCGCATCACATCAGAGAAACGCCGCAAACTCGCCAGATCTTGTTCCATCGCCTTCAAGGTTGTGCCCCGAACTCTCTCGGCATCCGGATCAAGGTCGGACTGGCTCAGGAACTTCTCATAGGTCTGCTTGAGATTCTGGATGAACGCCTTCTTGTCCGTTTGCGAATCGTGAATCAGACAACACAGCTCATCCAATCCCTGCTGGCGCAGGCGATGGAACACGACATCGATGGCCGCGCGCTTCTCGCAGACGAACAAGACCCGCTTCCCGCGCGCGACGTAATCGGCAATGAGATTTGTGATGGTCTGGGATTTGCCCGTGCCGGGAGGACCTTGGATGATGTAGCTCGCTCCCGTGCGCGCCCGCGCGATGGCCGAAGCCTGCGTGGCGTCGCAGGAAATGACCAGATGCTGATCGGCGAGTTCAAGGGCCGGAGCTTGGGCCTCCTCGGGTGGCTTCGGGGTGAGGGAAAATACCCGGTCGAACGCCCCGCTGGCCATGTCCGTCTCGATGAGCTTCGCGTAATCGCGCACCAACGTCATCTTGCGGTAATTGAAGTTGCCGAGCGTCAGACTGCAAAGATCGAAGTCCCAGGAATACGGATTTTGATTATCGCCGTCGCGCAGCGCGAACATCTGCCGCTCGGTTTCCAGCACCTTTCCGGCATCAGCTGGAGCCCCGGAGTCAACGATGTGCGGCAAGCGGGGCTGCGGCGGAGCCCCAGCGACATCACGCAATGGCATTGGGGTAGGCCGAACTTTTTCCAGGAAAAGTTGCAGCCCAAGCGGCTTTAGGTTCTCCCGGTCGTAGCTGTAGTCCGGCTTGGCCGTTACGCGGGCTTTGCGTGCTTGCAGCTTCAAGCGCCGCCGATACTGATCCACGCGTTGCCGCGCCTTCTCGTGGACGAGTTCAATCTGTGGCCGATCAATCTTGTTGAGCGTCACCCCCGGCTCGCTGGCCTGAATCTGCGCCTTGAGCGCTTCATAGAATTGATCCAGCGAAGTTTCCTTCAAATCCACGAACTCAGGCAGGCTGAGATTGTAGAGTTCCTTGAGATGATGCCGGAGCGCGGGATTCACCTCCGCTTCGCTGGTGGTCGGATCGAGGACATAATTGTCGCGCACACCCTTTTTCTTCGTGAGTTCGCACGGCAACAACAAGAGCGGCGAGTGGATGCGCTCGTGCTTGTCTTCCTTGAGATTGTTCCAGCGCAGGAAACACAGCACGAGCCGGAGTTGCGCGAAGCCATATTCGGCCCGGTCTCGGCGGGCTTCACTGATGATCTTGTCCAGCACGCCGGGAATGTAGGGCGCGTCCTCGAAGCGCAGATATTTGCCCAGCGACATCGGCGCACCCTCGGTTACCGTGGCGGCGAGTTCTCGATGCCAGACAAAGAGTTGCTCCAGCTTGATGTTGCGGTAGTCCAGCAACACCGGCACGGAGGCAATGGTGAGGTTCAGCGTTTGGAGCGTCGGTTTGAAATAGATGAGGCGATTGCGGCGCGAGATCTCAAAGAGCCGGTCGCGCAAGTGCGATTGAATCAACCGTCGTTTGCCGGTGACGGGCGATTCCTGAAATTCCTTTTTGGTGAAGACGTTGGTGTCGAAGTCCACCGTCTGCTCGCGGTAATTCTCCAACCGCGCGATCATCTGGCTGAGATCCTGAGCGCGCTTGTGGCGGTTCAACTCCGTCATGTGGACGA
Organism: Verrucomicrobiota bacterium; assembly: GCA_025350905.1. GTDB lineage: Bacteria > Verrucomicrobiota > Verrucomicrobiia > Limisphaerales > JADLHS01 > JADLHS01. The sequence continues at coordinate 6,462 of JANXWY010000207.1, read as the reverse complement.
TGGTCGAAGCCAGCACTGGATTCAGCCGCGGACTGATGGCGAACAGGTTCGTGCGGTTGACGGTGAACAGCTCCAGTTCGCTGGCATCCGTGAAATCCAGCCCGCACGCGACGCTGGCCAGCAACAGGCCTAGCGAGAAGATATCCGTGAGTTCGTCGTGGTGACCGACGGCGAGTTCCCAGGAACGATAATTCGGCAAGAAGACCGGTTTGGTGACACTGCTTTCAGCTACGCCAACCCCGAGATCCGAAACGGTCAACGAGCCTTGGTCAATGTCCGCCGTGCGCCGTGACTCGGCGACCACTTCGACGGCGTTGCTGACCGGGGACTGAATCGCCTCGACCTTGCTGGAGTTCTTTTCGGGAGAATTGACCTTTGCCGGGGCAAACATCAAGAGACCGGCTTCCGTCAACACCAAGTCTCGAATCCCGTCCAGCGGCGCGACCAACCCCGCTTCATGCGCCGCGAGCACCTGCTCCATTAGTGGCAACAATGCCGCGAGCACGTCATCGGTTTCGAAGCCGCCCTTGGCGACACCGGCTTCGAGAAACTTGAGAAACGGCGGCTGGTTCGGCTCGCTCATCCGGCCACCTCCGCTTTGGCCAGCATCTCGCCCGCCTGTTCCTTGAGCTTTCGCACGTCGCGAACCTTCAACTTCAGTTCCTTGGCCGCGAGCTTCTCGAATTGAGCGTCGAGTTCCAGTTGCCGGCAGAAATCCAGCGCGGCCGCCAGCGGCATATCATCCAACTCCGGGTCGGCGGTCACGAAATCCAGCAGCACGTAGCACAAATACTCGCGAAGCTTGGCGTCGCCGAATTTGGCGGCGTCCAAAATCGAAGCGTCCTTCGTGGTCGCGGGTTGGAAATCATCGAAGAAGAGTTTGGCGTGGCCCAATATCGCTGGTGTCTGAAACCATTTCGGCTGAAGGAAACATTCCAAAAGACGGCGCGTGTTCTTCACCTGGCGCGCTTGGCCAATCAAATCGAGTTCGTCAAGCGCCTCCGTTCCCTCGATCATTCTGGCAATTTGCGAATGCGCTTCCTGCCGTTGGTTCTGCCAGAGCGACAAGGCGCGCGCGCGGATGAAGGCCTCGGGATGTGACAGTTCCATGGTGGCCACCTCGTCTTTGGTGAAAATTTCCTCCGCCTGTTTCAAGTAGCCAGGTGCACTTACATGGGCCAGCCCGGTCTGGATTTTGACCAGCCCGGCCACCACCGGATTCACGTCCCCGGTCACGCACAGCGAACCACGATCCGCAAAGATTTCCGTGTAGAGCTGAAAGCGCCGGGCAGTCTGTTCGTGACTCCCGGCCGCGCGTGGGTCACTGGCTACCGCCTGAATCAGTCGGTCTGTAATGTGCAGATCACCGTCCTCCCATTGCCACAAATGATAGTGGGCGAGTTCGTGACCGAGGACAGACTTGATTTCGGTCGCGTTTAACAGACTTAAAACCGGTCCGGAAAACACCACGTGACCTTCGCCGGGGATGAAGTAAAGCGCCGCGTTTGGCAGAGGACTGTTCTGCGCCTGATAAACGGTGACCGGAATATCGAGCTGCAGCCGGGCTTTCGCCTCCTCCACGCCTTGGTAGAGTTCCGGGTGGCTCTCCGCATCGAGACGATACGTGGATTTGAGTAAATCCAGGCGCAGGATCTCCGTGTAATCCGCCTGCGCCCGAGCCGAGGCAAACCAATTCCACAATTCCCGCTCCCGTGACTTGAGATAATCCCTCAGTTCAACATGATACGGCAGCGGCTCAAGGCTGTGGTCGGATGTTTCCACGTTCGTTTTTGTGTCTTAGCTTGGCGCATTAAACCGGAGCGCTCGCATCGCGTCAAAGGAACTGCGAAGCTTTTCAAATCAACCACGCAGTTGCCTGATGGAAACGCCAAGGTTTATTCGCGCTTGAACCTCCAACTTTTGGAAGAACATTTCGGTATGGTAGATCAGGGGGCGGGCCAAAAACTTTTGCAGAATTTCCGCGCGCCTTGTCGCAAATACTTCTGCCGCCACCCAGTCATATTCTTTACGAATCTGCCGCTCATATTCCCAAAACCGTTCCGGTGGCCGCCCAAGAATGCTCAAATCCACATCCACCAGCAGCGGTGCATCGGCGTGCAACCGAGCATCGTGGCTCTTGGTTGCCAGAATCAACTGCCCCACCGAACCAGCCAACCCTGCGGCTGCACCGCATTTTCTCAGCCAATCTCCTGCCAACCCTGCGCTGCGCTCTTCATTGTCGGCCGCGCGCGGATCATAAACGGCATCATGAAACCAGATGGCCAGTTCCAGTGCCGTCGTGTCGGTTGCAAGCTGCTTGGCCCGGTCAAATTCGCCCAGACAGTCGGCGATGTGCTGTAAATTGTGGTAGTGCCTATGAGGTTCGGAATACATGGCCACCAAGCGCGCATAGTATTCTGCGGGCGGAAGGTTGTTCGTTGCCGATTGCCACAACTTTACCCAACGCTCTGGATTCAATCCGCTCATTTGTGGAGTTGGAGGAGTTGGCGATAGACCGGGGCCGGGACGTATTTGCGCACGATTGTTCGCCAACCAGCCGGGCCGATCAATCCTTTCACCATGCTGGAGCTGACTTCGGCGATGTCGCGCGGTGGCATCAGGAACACGGTGCAAATCTTGGGATCAAGATCCCCGTTGATGTTCCGCATCGTCCGCTCGAATTCATAATCACCCGCCGACCGAATGCCACGCAGGATGTGAGTTGCCCCGACCAATTCGGCGTAATCAATCAGGTACAGGTTGGAAAATGCCGCAACTGAAACATTGGGAAGCTCACGACAGGATTCGCGGAGCATGGCGAGGCGGTCTTCCACCGTGAACTGGTATTTCTTGTCCGGGTTGATGCCGATGGCCACGATGAGTTGCTCAAACAACCGTGCGCCTTCCTGAATCATCCACAGATGGCCAATCGTGAGCGGGTCGAAACTGCCGGCGTAAACCCCTAATCGTCGTGGTCGTTTCGCTTTCACGTTCACAGGGTAACAACTTTCAAGTCGTCGCTGCAAACCGGATCAGTAGGGCGGAGCGTTAGCCGATGCCGGACGGCCTTATCCCAAAGTCGCGGCGGAGCTGGGTATTGGACTGGTTCAGACTCAATGCGGCCACCTATCTACCCAGGAATACACTTCGCGAATCTGTTGTTCATAATTCCAGAAGCGTTTCGGCACTGCGTCTCCCGGGGCGTCACGCTGGCCGGGAACTCCGATCCCTGCGACTGGTGGATCGTGTTGGCTTAGGCGTGCGAGATTGTGTCCAGTTCGCGGTGAGTTGAAGTGAACGATTACTTTTGCGTCACCACGTGCCACTTGGCCGCTTCCAACTTGTGCGAAAGTCGCTGGGTGACGCGTTGATCGCATCGCGTTTTCGCTCCTGACCATCGAGGAAGATTACCAAGTCAAACTGCTGCTCAGGTTTTCCCTCTTGATCTAGTTGAATAATTTCACCACGAAGGCCAAATGCCATTACTGAGCAGGGAGTAACCCCCACATGTGATAAGTTCACACTTTATCGTTGACAGCTCGGATGCTATGTGTGAAGTATTCACACATAGCTATGACTTCGCTGAATCAAAATGAATTGGAAACGCTCCGCATCCTTTGGACGCGGGACGAATTGAAACCGGCAGAAATCCAGGCGCAGTTCTCGTGGCCGATCGAAAATGCGACGTTGCGCTCGGTTCTGGTCAACCTGGTCGAGAAGAAGCACATCACCCGCCGGTTGCAGGGGAAGGCGTTTTTCTATGCGGCCAAGGTTCCCAAAGCTACTTTGCTGCAGACCATGATGCAGACGCTGGCACGGGTCTTTGCGGGCGGCTCCCATCAGGAATTGGTCGTTCAATTGATGGAAACTTCCGACCTCAATCCGGCTGACCTCAAGCTTCTCCGCAAAACCGCCGCCGGACTGCCGTCCAAAAAAACCAAAGGGAAATCAAAATGAACATGCAACTCTTCCTTGCCTCGCCGGGACTCGTAATCCTGTTCAAATGGACTTCGCTGCTCGCCTTGGGCTGGGTGGCCCATTGGGGCTTGCGTCACCGCCATGCCCGCTGGCGGCTAATTCTCTGGCGCAGCATCCTTGGTATCGGTCTGGCCCTGCCGCTTGTGCAATTGTTCCCTGTCCCCGGGCTCAAGATCCCGATCGCCAGCGATGCAGTTGCCCCAAGCGAATTTGCCAGCTCAATCTCGCCGCCGACCGCAGTCAATCCAAACCACGCGGCAGCATCAGTGGCGCAGCCGACGCAAACGCTCCTGACGATTGCTCCGACTCCTGGAAATATAAATCCCCTCCAACCTCCACCGTCAGCAAAGTCGATTCCATGGGAAAGGATTCTCATGGCGATCTGGGTTTTGGGTTGCATCTTTGGCGTCGGCCGGCTCGTTCGGGTACAGCTTCGACTTTCGCGTTTGCGAAACGAAACCTGCCACCCGAGCCCAGACCTTCAGCAGCGGCTTGAACAAGTCCAGAGCCGGCTGAATGTTCGGCGAACGGTAGCAGTTAAAGTTTCAGATTCGGCCACTTCACCGTTTGTCTGCGGCCTGTTCAAGCCGACGATCATCCTGCCACGAGCACTGACGCAGCAGCTTTCGCCGGGCGAGAAATCCGCACTCTTGAGCCACGAAATCGCACACGTGCGCCAGCACGACCTGGTTTGGTGCGTGGCTTGGCGGTGGATGAAAGCCGTCTCCTGGATTCATCCGCTCGTGTGGTACATTCCGGCCGCCCACAACCTCGCTTGTGAACAGGAAGCCGACCGGATCGCCTCGGGTCAATTAGCGGACCAGGATTCCTATCCCCAGATGTTGGCCCGGCTCGCTTTGCGAGTGCTGGCTTTGCCGGCCCTTGAGACGCAACTGACGGTTAATGGAAGTTCGCAAATTGCACGCCGGCTGAATCATCTCGGTGAAAAGGGGATGGCCGCTTGGAGTTGGCGACATTCCGTGGCGGCATTCAGCCTGGTGGGGTTGTTGTGCCTGATGACCGCTGGGTGCGAGTTTACAAAAGGGAATCCGGCTGGCTCAACCGTTTCGACACCGGTTGAATTCAAAGAAACGCTGGTTGTAGTGCAGGACGAAGATGGCAAACCTATTGAAGGGGCAATTATCAAGCCCGATGGGCTTCGGGTTAAAGGGATTCATGGGGCCGATGCTTACCATTGGGGACCCAAGCAATTTGGTGGACCGGTAAAGGCCCTCACCGATCACGAGGGCAAAGCGTATGTGAAGTATCCGGTGATGGGGATACCGGAGGAAAAGGAGTTGACCGGCAAGCTGATTTTTTCGGTGCTTCACCCGGAATACGCGACGGTACGGTTGCAAGATTATTCGGTGGATAGCCCGGAGAAACCGATTCAACTGACCCGTGGCATTCATTTGCAGATCTCGGGCTATTTCGGCGGCGACCATCAACCGGTGATGGAACTTGTTCCAAATCTCAGCGAGGAAGGAGTGCATCCGGAAGATTGGCAAAAAAAGGACAACGGGGTGCTGGCTTATCATAAACTATCTCCGGGCGGACATCTGCTCCAGCTCATGGGGAGGCTGCCCTCCGGCGAGATTGTTTATAGCGAAGGCTTCGCTTTCACCGCAGAGAAGGGGAAGGACTACAATTTTGCCTTGGAAATGAAACCCGGCATCCGTCTTGAGGGACGTATCGATGACCAGGTGCCGAGGCCGGTGAAGAATGGCCGCGTTTTGATCAGTGTCCGGCCCAAGGAATTTCCCGCGTTCTTGATTCCTGAAGATTACAGCAAACTCACTGAACAATACGGTTATTTTCACTTTTGGAAGAGCTACCGACCGATCAACGAGGATGGGAGCTTTGTCTTTGAATCTATTCCGCCGGGAGAGGTGGATGTCATTGTCCACGGCGATGGTTTTGTATCCAAAAGCATCGGCCAGGTTCAAAACCGGATCCCAGTTAATGCCCAATCTCAGGCGACCAAATTGGTGGATGGCCCCGCCATTGGAATCCCGCAACCGTTTCCGCTGGTGGCCCCGACCACCAAAATCGAAGTGGTGACCGAACCCACCGCGACCTTGCAACTGACGGCCAAAACCAAGTGGGGAAATCCAGTTGAAGGTGCCACCGCTTATCTCAATCCAAATGTATTGCGCATGCAGACCGGAATCTTTGGCCAGGTGCGCGTTTCCAATGAAGAGCCGTTCCGAACCCCGGAAACACTTCCCAACGTACCTTATTCCGCCACCACGGACAAAAACGGTCTCGCTGTGATCCGCAATGTTCCCGCCATAACCCGGGGGTTAGAAGTAGCTCACCCTCAATTCCAGGTTCCGCTGCAGGATGCGTATTCCGGGGGCTGTCGGACACTGATTCCAATTTCTGTCGGACAGCGTTCCGATTTGAGCCGGACACCGTTCCGATTCCTATCGGACAGTGTTCCGGGCTGAGGTCGGACAGTTTTTGGGCCGCATTGGAATGGTG
>JANXWY010000200.1 GCA_025350905.1 Verrucomicrobiota bacterium | reverse complement strand
TGCTCAGCACGCGCGTTGCCGGCAAGTAGTCATGAGAAAAATTTCGGGTGGTTTTCTTTTCTTCGTCCTGGTGGTGGGCGCGTCCGTCGCTTTTGCGGAAAGTCCGTTCACCGTCACACCGCGCATCGAGCTCATGAATGGGCACGGCGTGTTGCGCGTGGCGTTTGGTGTGCCGACCAACCATGTCCTTTATGCCGACAAACTGGCGTTTCGATTTGGCGAAAGCGAAGTGCCGGTGGCATTCCAATTGCCCGAGGCAAAGACAATTCAGGACAAATTTACCGGTAAGCAGAAAAAGGTCCTGGCGCAATCGTTCGAGGCGACGTACTCGTTGCCCGCCGGGGCAAACAGTGACCTTAAACTGACGGTTCACTTCCAGGGCTGTGACCCCGCTAACTGCTTCTTTCCTGAGGATCAGAGCTTCGCGATTTCGACAGCGGGCGTCGTTGCCCGGCTCGATGAGCCCACGTCAGAAACCACGGCCGGCCCAACCGAAGGCTGGCAGGCGGCTGCATCCACATTCACCGTGGTTGGTCGGGGAAGTGGTTATCTCAATGAAATGGAATTTCTGGGATTCTTGGACCAGGCCAGGTCCGGTGAGGGTGGCACGGAAAGCGTTGCGACGAGGAGCGGATTCTGGGGCGTGCTGCTGACGATGGGACTGATTGTGCTGGGCGGCGTGGCGTTGAATCTGACGCCCTGCATTCTGCCGATGATTCCGATCAACCTCGCTATCATTGGCGCGGGGGCGCAGGCGGGGTCGAAGAAGCGCGGCTTTGCGTTGGGCGCGACTTACGCGGCTGGCATGGCCATCGCGTATGGCGTGCTCGGACTGGTGGTGGTGCTCACTGGCTCGAAGTTCGGCACCTTGAACTCATCGCCGTGGTTTAATCTGGGGATCGCTTCGGTATTCCTGTTCATGGCGTTGGCAATGTTTGACATCGTCTCGGTGGACCTCTCGCGATTTCAAAACGGGGCCTCGGGCGGAACCTCGGGATCAAAAAGCAAATTTATTGTCGCATACACAATGGGCACCGTCGCGGCACTGCTGGCGGGCGCCTGTGTGGCGCCGGTGGTGATTTCGGTCCTCTTGCAGGCGACGACGCTGCACGCGAAAGGCATCACCGCGGGGTTGCTGCTGCCTTTTCTTTTGGGGTTGGGTATGGGCCTGCCCTGGCCCTTCGCCGGGGCCGGACTCTCCTTCCTTCCCAAGCCCGGCAAATGGATGGTGCGGGTCAAGTATGGCTTTGGCGTGATGATCGTTCTTTTCGCCACGTACTATGGACATCTGGCATACGGACTTTTCAGGGCCGATTCCGCATTTGCGGTAAATGCGCGCGGTCTGGAAGGCGGTCCCGCATCGCCGTTGAAGTTCACCGACGAGCTGGCAAAAGCGCTCGAAGCGTCGAAGGCCGATGGACGGCCCGTCTTCATAGATTTTTGGGCGAGCTGGTGCAAAAACTGTTCGGCGATGAAGCATACTACCTTTTCCTCCGCCGCGGTGAAGGCACGGTTGGCCGGTTATCACGAGGTGCGCGTGCAGGCGGAGAAACCCAATCAATCACCGGCCCGGGAAGTCCTCGATCATTTTAAGGTCATGGGGTTGCCCTCTTATGTCGTGCTCAGGCCGTCATCTGGTGAATTGGCCGCTTCCGAACCTGCTCTGTCATCTCACAAATAAGTCGCTGACGAATCGCAACAAGCTAAAGCGACATAATATGAACATTCCTAAAATTGCCCCAGTAAGCTTGGTGGTCGCGGGGCCGGCCGGCAACCACGTGACCAATTTCGCCACCGGCGCAGTCTCCATGGCCAACCTCAACCCCAGCGACAACTGGCTGGGCAATTTCTACTGATCCGGGGACGAGCAAAGCAAACATGAGCATCCCGTCAGGAAACCAATTCCAGCGCGGGGAGTGTCGCGCACGCGCGACGCGGTGGCTGCACTTTGTGACCGCCGTCGCCGTACAATGGCTCGGCGCCGGCCGTGGCCACACCGAGGATCATGTTGACTATCGATTTGGATTTTACGGCGAGGAGCATGGACGGATTCAAATTGATACTCACTCGCTCTACTTCGAGAAAAAACTTTCCGAGGCCATCGTCGCCAAAGGTGAATTGATCTACGACGGGATTTCCGGTGCCACGCCGAACGGTTCGCCGCCGCACGCCGGCAGCGATCAGGTGCCGCTCGCCCAGATGCACGACGTGCGAGATGCGGGCAACTTGGGAATCGATTGGCGCGCTGGTCAGCAGACCTTTTCCCCGCAAATTGCCTATAGCAAGGAAAGCGATTACGAATCCATCGGCATTTCGCTTGGCGATGCGATTGAGTTCAACGAGAAGAACACCACGTTGCGGCTGGGGATCGCGGGTAACTTTGATAAGGTTCTGGACAGCAGCTCGCCCAGGGTGAATCGCAACAAGGATTCCGTCGAGGGATTGATCGGCATTTCCCAACTGCTCGATCACAAAACCATTTTCACCGTCGATTTCACTTACGG
>JANXWY010000143.1 GCA_025350905.1 Verrucomicrobiota bacterium | reverse complement strand
GAATGAGATTGCAGAGTTGCCCAAAGACGGAGAGCTTGGAGCGGGTTGGCGTGGCGGTGGAGGTTTTTTTCATCCCTGCCTTGTGGCAGGAGTTCCTCTCCGCGCCAACTCATCTTTTCATCCCGCTATGGGATGGCTGTGTTCCGAAGAATAGTTTTCGGTTGCAGTAATTCAACTGGCTATTGATGCGCCCATAGAGCTGGCCGACCGCCCGGTCAACCCCCACGGTAATCTTCCCGTCGTCGTAGAAAATGCACCGCACCTCGGGAATCTTCGCCACTTTGCGGACAAATAAATCGAGCATCTTCCGGGGCTGATTGCGAATATCCCGGAAGATCAACAGCGCGATAAACGCAAAGGGGAGCAGCGGGAACAACGCACCGACGTTGGCAAACAGGAGATAGATCACGCCGCCCCCCGCCAAAACGGCGCCCGCCAGCCACGCATATTCGGAAGGCTTGAGATGGGTCAGGCGCTCGAACTTGTCGCGGATGCGTTCCTTGATTGAAACCGGGTTGGCCAGCCCCGACTCCGTTTCGCGGCGCAAGACGCGCAGGTCCTCAATCAGCGTGCGGACATCGGAATATCGTTCCTCCGGACGCTTCTTCAGACATTTTGTGACGATCCGCTGCAGGCCCGGCGGCAAGTTGGGCCGCAGCGAGTTGATTGCCGGAGTGTCGTCGAAGGCGATGGCATGCATGGTCGCCACGGGCGTCGGGCGGCGGAACGGAACCTCCGCGGTGACCATTTCGAACAACATCACGCCGAGCGAGAACACGTCGCTGCGGGCATCAACGCTCTCCCCTTTGACCTGCTCGGGGCTCATATAGGCGGGCGTTCCCTTCACCGCACCTAACTGCGTCTGAGCCAGGGTCGAGAGATCATGCACCCCGCCCGCGGAGGTAATGGTGGAACTGCCAGGATCGAGGAGTTTGGCGAGGCCGAAATCCAGGATCTTGACGTGCCCGTCGGGCGTCTGCATCACGTTGACCGGTTTGATGTCACGATGCACGATCCCCGCCGCATGGGCTTTGGCCAGGCCCGCCGCCACTTGGAGCGCCACATCAATGGCTCCGAGCAGATCAAGCTCCCGATTCTGAATCAGCTGGCCGATGGTCTTGCCTTCGACGAGTTCCATCGCAATGAAGAACGTTCCGTCGTGTTCGTCCACGTCGTAAACCTGGGCAATTGCTGGGTGACTGATGCGGGCCGCGGCGCGGGCCTCCAGCAGAAAACGCTTGCGCCGCTCCGGGTCCGAGGTCAGGTCGGCGGGGAGAAGTTTCAACGCCACCGGCCGTTGCAACTTCAAATCGTGGGCCCGATAAACCACACCCATGCCCCCCTGCCCGAGCAAAGCATCGATGCGATATTGATTCAGGGTCTGCCCAATCAATGGCTCGAGCAGCACGGTTTTGGTACGCGGATTCATGTCGGTACCGACAGCGTCAGTGTCGTACTTCATAACGCCGAACCTTCGGCGCGTCGAGACATAATGGCGGCGAAAGATAGGGGGCATTTGGCATTCGGAGCGGGCCCGGTAACGTGAACCCAGGGTAGTCGCTTTTTGTCGCGCCAATGCGCAGCGACGGCGGACACTGGGCTGAATGATTTGAATCTCGTTGGGATTCTTAGACGGAGCGCGACTGCGTCCGCAGGATCCGTCGCAGCGCGTGGATGGGCCAAAGCGATTGGAGGTTTTAACGGTTCTTGCGTGCGAATGTACGGCGGCCCGTCTTCCACTCAGCGCTCCAGGAAAGCGCCGTCGGCGCTGCCGACAACCGCAACGCGGTTGCAGCAATCAGCCCAGCGTTGGACGACGCAGTCGGCCTACGCTGGGTGACGATGGGAAATGGAGAACAACCCTGAAGGGGTTGCAGCCGACGGGAACATGAACCGCGAAATACACCAGTTACGCGAAAGGGAAAATCGGTTTTGAAATCGTTCGCGTATTTCGCGTGGTTCGCGGTTCAAATGGATAGCGAGAGATTTTTGATGCAACCCCTTCAGGGTTGAAAATGATTTGGGAACGTGAACCCAGGGTAGTCGCTGCGCGCCAACCCTGGGGTTGGGATTCGGAGCGCGGGTCTGTGACCCGCAGCAGCGCAGTAAGTGGGAGACGTTTGAAATTGGCGACGATGTTTTGAAATTCCGACGTGCTGCGGCTCACAGAGCCGCGCTCCGGGAAAGCGCCGGAGGCGCGGCATAGTTATAGAACGTCTAATCCACAAAAAGAAAAAGCCCCATCAGGGGCGGCATGGGCGGGGATGATACCGCTCCTGACGGAGCTGGGACATTTTTGCGACGGAGTTCTACAACTATGCCGCGCCTACGGCGCTGCGGAATTTTTTGGGCAGAGATTTAAGAATCCGATAAGGCAGGTCCGACCAACTTCGCAGAAAAGGCTAGATGCTTTTTGAAAATGGGGTTTGGGAGCGGATCTACAGGACGAATGTTACACCTAAATTCCACCATGTAATACTGACGTTTCGTCTTCGGATGCTCTGCCGTCCCGATGATTTCGTCTGCCCCCATTACTGACCTCTGCATGATTTCGAATAGCTCTTTTACTTTTTCCGAAACCTTGGGATTTTTCCGCAGACGAGCAATTGATCCAACCTGCCCATCAATGGTGAATTGCCACTGGGTTTCAAGCGTCCCTAACAAACTTTTCTTGTCATCGTGATAAAACGGCCGCAAATCCATCACTAATTTCGAACCACGGAATGAAATTATTTTTCGTTGCTGTTCACCACCGCGATCGAAGTTGTCACCTTCTTCCAAAATGCGCTCACGGTAATCTTCTTTGTTAGCGCTTTGTTGGCGTTTTCCTTTTTCGTAGTCAAACTTTCTGGTTAGGCCACCGGGCATGGAATGTAATTGTTATGATTTATTTCTTCTTCCCATGCACCTGCGCCGCGACTTTCAGGCGCAGGCCGTTCAAGCGGATGAAGCCGGTGGCGTCGTCCTGGTTGTAGGCTTTGGTCGGGTCGGCTTCCATCGTGGCGATGTGCGGGTTGTAGAGGCTGACCTTCGATTTGCGGCCGCTGACCATGATGTTGCCCTTGTAAAGTTTCACGCGCACCGTGCCGGTGACGTTCTTCTGCGATTCTTCGACGTAGGCCTGCAACGCGTAGCGTTCCGGCGCATACCAGAAGCCGTTGTAAACAAGTTCGGCATACTTCGGAATGAGCGCGTCGCGCTGGTGCATGACTTCGCGGTCCATCGTAAGGCTTTCCATCTGGCGATGCGCGAAATGCAGGATCGCGCCACCGGGCGTTTCATACACACCACGGCTTTTCATGCCGACGAAACGGTTCTCGACCATGTCCACACGACCTACGCCGTGCTTGCCGCCAAGCTTGTTCAACGCCTTCATCACGCCGAGCGGATTGAGTTTCTTGCCGTTGACCGCGACGCAATCGCCTTTCACGAAATCGAGTTCGACGAACTCGATTTCGTGAAGGGCGATTGCGTTGCCGTCAATGGCAAGAAGCTGAATCCGCTCGGCGTGATGAAAACGCTCAACAAGATCGGCGGCAAACA
>JANXWY010000121.1 GCA_025350905.1 Verrucomicrobiota bacterium | reverse complement strand
CTTCTCGCGGCGTGTGGTCTTCTTTTTGGCGGCAAACTCGGCGTGCGTGAAACTGGTCTGGTGGGTCATGCAACACAGACGAGAAAATCAGCCTCCTCGTTCAAAAGAAATCCATGCGGATTAAATCAGCGTTTCCCTAGGTCGATTCACTCGCTTGCCCCAAGGATAAGCCATAGCGAGGAGGATGGAACCGCTGGGGTTGAAAATGGTGGTCGGGGTGGAGTCGTGAAGCGATGGCCTTTGCCGATCGAAGCATGCGCGGCCCCAAATGGCGTTACGGCAACCGGGCAAATTGAGGGCGAGGCAATGGTGGCGATTCTGTCAGCGTCAGCTCGCATTCCAGGGAAACATTTATCCGGCGGAATTCTGCTGCTGAAACCACGGCGCTTTTGGCTCGCGAACCTTTGCTTCAACGACGGTGAGAAGTGCGCTGAACGTCAATGGTTCTGAAGCGCCCGGGCGCGGGAAGTCAAAGTGGCGGGCCCTAAACGCCCAGGTGGTGACAGCGGCGGGTGGTTGGGCAGGAGATCTAACGACGCTGGTTGCCCGAAACGGTTCTCCTCAGTCAGCCAGCCTTGGCGCACGGCGTAGCGAACGATTTCGGCCCGACCATTCAGCCCGAGCTTTTCGCACAGCCGAACCTTGTAGGTCTCAATCGTCTTGACACTCAGCCCGTGCTTGCCCGCAAGCTCCTTGTTGCTGTAACCCCAGGCGACGCCAATCAACACCTCCGCTTCTCTGGGGGACAAAGTTTTGGATTCGTCGGCATTCGTGGCCGAGGGCCAGGATTGACCACTCAAGACTTGGCAAGACAAGGCCTCATCAAAATGCCGCTCGCCCGCAGCGACTTTGCGAATGCAGATCACCAACTCGTCGCCGGCCATGCGCTTGATCACATAACCAGCGGCCCCGGCTTGGCACACTTGCCGGAAATAGCTTTGGTCCTCGTGGGTCGTGAGCACCAGAATTCGCGCCTCCGAGCCCGCCGCGCCGAGTGCCTTGATGACTTGCAGCCCGTTCATGCCTGGCATCGAGAGATCCAGGAGGATCAAGTCCGGTTTTAATTGTCGGGCTTTCTCCACGGTTTCCTTGCCGCTGCCCGCTTCGCCCACTACGCCCATATCCGGTTGCCGGGCGATCAGCAGCTTCAACCCGTCGCGCACTACCTTGTGGTCGTCCGCCAAGAGGATTTGGAATTTTTTCATAGTGATTCCGTAATAGTGGTCGGGTCCGGGAGTGGCACGCGCACGAAAATCGAGGTCCCCCCACCGGCGCTGGATTCAATGTCCATGGTTCCGCCGGCGGCGAGGACCCGCTCCTGCATTCCCAGCAGACCCAGCCCTCCATTTGGGCCGGGCGACCCACGCGAGGCGCCGTTGGCGAAGCCGCGCCCATCGTCTTCGATAATTAGCGAGGTGCCTTCCAAGTGATTTTCCAGGATCACGCTGACGCGCCGCGCCGCCGAGTGTTTCTTGACATTCGTCAGCGCCTCCTGGGTGATCCGATAAAGCGTTGTTTCTACCTTGGGTGAGAGCCGAAGGCCGTTAAACGATACTCCGTGATGAAAATCCAGCATGATTCCGCTATGCTTGGACCATTCTTCCGTGTAGCGCTGCAGCGCTTGGACCAGCCCGAAATCATCAAGGGCCGGGGGGCGTAGTTCCCAAGCCAGCCGGTGGACGTTCTGCATGAGGCGGTCCGCCAGGGTGTCCAGATGTTGCAGATTTGGCCGCGCGGCGCCGCAGGGTCGATCGGATTGACAGGCCATTTTCAACCCCAGCTTCATGGCGGTGAGGTCCTGACCCAATTCGTCGTGGAGTTCGCGTGAGATCCGCTGGCGCTCGGTTTCCTGCGCGTCAATCAGCTGATGCAAAACCCTCGACAGCGTTTTTTCGGTGCGGCGGCGCTGGGAAACTTCGTTTTCCAATTCTCGGTTCGTGAGCACCAATTCGGTCGTCCGGGCCTGCACCCGTTCGTCCAACTCATCATGGGCGCGCGTCAATTCGGCTTCCACTTTTTTGCGCCGGACAATGTCCTCCGCCAAAAATTGTTCCGTTCGTTTCCGCGTTTCGATTTCCGTGCGGAGTTGCTCGGTGCGCTCCTCGATGCGCTGGTCCATCTCGACGTTTGCAACCTTTAAAGCCTCTTCCGTTCGTCGATGTTTGGTCACGATCGCCGCCACGATCAATCCCAGAATCGACGTCACCGAAATGAAACTCTGGTAGGCCATGAGCGTTTTGTCCGGCACCGCTCGCGAATACATGCCGTAACCGTAAAAGGTGCCCCACAGGGCGACGAGGCTCAAAACGCAGGTCGTGATCGCGGTCGCGCGCGCACCAAAACGCACGGCCGCCCAAATCGTGAACGGCACACACAGATAAGGCAACAGGTGATCCTGTGCCCACGCCGGCGGAAGATTTGTGAACACCGCCAGACCTACGAGGATCAGAAGCAGAAGGAGCCCCCCGAACTCCACCCCTTGTTTCAAGTTCCATTGAAGCCGGGGCTGATGATTCCAAATCACCAGCAACGGGGTGAGGACCATTACGCTCATCGCTTCCCCCAACCACCAAACGAGGATTTCCGAGGCATTGCTGTCCCACAAGAAGAGGTTGTGCCATGCGATGCCGGGCACGCCAATCGGCGGGCTCAAGAGTGGGCTGAGGAGACCCGCGAGGAGGGCGAACCGCGCGATACTGCGTGGCTTTTCATAAAAATTTATACCCCCGGCAAAGCGCTGGACGAACCACGCCCCAACCATAGCCTCGAGCGTGTTGGCGGCGGCCATGGCCACGTGCAAAGCCGGATCCCCCGCGGTGGTGAACCCGTGCAACAACGCCCCGATTAATATTCCGGGCCACACCCGGAAGCCAAAAACCAAAGGGGCCGCTAAGCCGATGCCGGACGGTGGAAAAGGAAAAACCAGAGGCATTGCCTTCGGACTTCCAAACAGCAGCGCAAGTTTGGCGGTCGCGAAATAGCCAAACGCGACCAGAGCGATCTTAGCGACCTGCTCAATGCCGATCGGATCGATCCGCACGGCCCGCCTGGTTGCCGTCAAGTCAGCCGCAAACATTATGCTTCGAGCGTCCTCGTTTCTGATCATGCAATCTGATTTTCGCCCCGCCGCCAATTGGTCGCGCCCCGCAATTGCCTGTTATTCACGGGGCGAATAATTCCGCTGCATTTCTCTTAACCCTTGCGACACCTCGGCACAAACAGAACGACTACGGGTTTAGGCTAGGGAATAATACGGACGGACCTCCAATTGTGGTTTTGGCCAAGTGTGCAGATGGTTTCTGGTGACGGCTGCCTTCAAATTTTGTGCGAGAGACTACGGCGGACTCTTTCGTCTAGCAATCGCCTCCGGGCCAGCTGTGCAAGCACAGGCGCGGGCGCCGCCGGATTAGAAAGTAGAGCTTGCGTGGGGGGGCAGGAAGTCGGCATCCCAAGCTGACGGCGACGCACAAGCAACAACTCAACCCAGTGCTCAAGCTTGGCAATCAAGTTCACTGGCTTCCGAACGCGCCGGGGATCGGTCCCCGGCTTGCTAAATTGGTCCCGCCACAGAGCGGCGTTCGCCTACGTATGAAAACGGTCATGCGGTTGTCGTCTCGGAGGGCGTGGAAACTCCAGCGTCCGGTTGGTGAAGCCGCTCCAGGTGAAGAAGCGGCGATAAAAGACGGGAGGAAGGACGTCTGGCATTATGCCGAGCGCGCGTTTTGAACCGGGAGCCGATCCCTCACTCATACGCCAATTTGGCGAGTGGTTGGTCTGATATTTAGTATGTTCGCCGGCTGGTGGTTTACAAATCCAAGACGGTAGACTCGCAATTCGCGCGCTCGGCGATCGCGGGCTTCATCCTGATCAACCCCGTTCGCAATCAATGGAAGCGATGGTTTGGGCCTCGCGGCTGCCGCCGCTCGAGGCCTCAGGGAATTCCCTGACAGCAAGTGGCTGTTCTTCCCGACTATGCAGAACCGTTGGTGCGTTGCATAATGAAAGGTCCGCAACATCGTTTCCACGCGACCGTCGGCGGTGAATGAACGGATTAAGGGAGCGGACCGATCGAGCCGGTGCAAACAAACAATTCAACCCAACCTGAGTGGCAGCAGATGACCGTAACGACAAAAAAATTTGCAGCGAAGCCGAATTCCCGGACTTCCGTTGAAGGCTTGGAAATCAATTCCGCGATTCCCAAAAGGCCCGGGATAGTGGAGGTTTTGTTGTAGTCGCGTATGGTTTATCGGTCGTCAACTTTCAATACTAGGCGGCGTCCGTTTTAACTCAAAGATCCCAAGTCATCTGAACAATGAAAAATAAGCTGATTCTATTGCCGTTGCTGGTTATGTTTTCAATTCTTAACCAACAACTTTCAACCCTCCACGCCCAAGGCACGGCTTTTACGTATCAGGGCTGGCTCAGCTCCGGCGGCAGTCCTGCCAATGGCAGCTACGATCTGACGTTCGCCTTGTTCAGCGCGAATAGTTCCGGTGTCGCTCTGGCCGGCCCGGTGACGAACAGTGCCATTGCCGTAAGCAACGGCCTTTTCACCGCGACGGTGGATTTCGGTGCGAACTTCCCTGGTGCGGACCGCTGGCTGGAAATCAGCGTGCGCACGCACGGCGCGGGCGCGTTCAACACCCTTGCGCCTCGCCAGCCACTCACCTCCACGCCTTATGCCATCACTGCGGGGGCGGTAACGGGGAGCGTGGCGGCCAGCCAGGTGACGGGCACGATTTCGCTGGGACAACTCCCAGTCGCGGTGGTGACCAATGGCGGTAGTGGCGTGAACCTCTCGGGTATTTTCGCCGGTAACGGCGCGGGCTTGACCAACGTACCCGGAAGCCAAATCCCCGGGCCGCAGGGCCCGATTGGTTTGACCGGCCCCCAGGGGATTGCCGGCATCAATGGCACTAACGGCGTGAACGGTACGAACGGCCTCGCTGGTTTAACCGGTCCGCAAGGTCCAATTGGCTTGACTGGCCCTCAAGGCGTCGCGGGAATCAATGGCACGAACGGAGTAAACGGCACCAACGGCCTCTCTGGGGCGACCGGAGCCCAAGGCCCGACTGGCTTGACTGGGTCCACAGGCCTGACTGGTCCGCAAGGTCCGATTGGTTTGACCGGGCCCCAGGGGGTTGCCGGCATCAACGGCACCAACGGGGTTAATGGTACGAACGGCCTGGCTGGCGCGACCGGTTCCCCAGGCCCTATCGGTTTGACCGGAGCCCAAGGCCCGACTGGCTTGACTGGGTCCACAGGCCTGACTGGTCCGCAAGGTCCGATTGGTTTGACCGGCCCCCAG
>JANXWY010000275.1 GCA_025350905.1 Verrucomicrobiota bacterium | reverse complement strand
GAATTTGAACAGGGCACGATGATTGTAAAAACCACGAACCACGAACCACGAACCCTCCAGCTCGAATTCCGGCGGCAACCGCAGATCCTGGAGTGGTGGAGGTTCGCGGGTGGATGTCTCCAAGAAAATGATCACCTTTCTCCACGGTAAACTCGTCGAAGCGCTACCCACGCAAGTGGTCGTGGATGTGAACGGCGTGGGCTACGAGGCGCTCATCCCGCTGTCGTCTTACGATAAGCTGCCGCCCCCCGGCGGCGACGTAAAGTTGCTGACCCAGCTGGTCATCCGCGAAGATGCCCACGTATTGTACGGCTTTGCCAGTGCGGCCGAACGGGATTTGTTTCGCCTGTTGATCAACCACGTGAGTGGGATTGGGCCGAAAACCGCGCTGAACATTTTAAGCGGCATGAACCCGGTGGCGTTTCGCGGCGCCGTGGCCGGCAGCGATGTGAAATCACTCTCGCAAATTTCCGGGGTCGGCAAGAAGACCGCCGAGCGGATCGTAGTCGAGTTGCGAGACAAAGTCGGCGCCGCCGGCGTCTGGGAAGCTTCGAGTGCCGCGCGTTCGCTCTCCACCGCCGACCAGAAAATCAACGACGCCGTGCTGGCACTCATGGCGCTCGGCTTCAAACAAATCGAAGCGCACGATACGGTCCGCGCCGCGCAGGCGATGCTGGGGGCAGCCGCGA
Organism: Verrucomicrobiota bacterium; assembly: GCA_025350905.1. GTDB lineage: Bacteria > Verrucomicrobiota > Verrucomicrobiia > Limisphaerales > JADLHS01 > JADLHS01. The sequence goes on along the minus strand of JANXWY010000275.1, from coordinate 39,451 downwards.
CGGTCGAACAACTCGTGCGCGCGGGGCTGAAGAAAGGCTCGTGATGGCGGCTGCCAGTCCCCCAACCCGCGGCCACCGCCCGCCGCCCCCGAGCGGCGTGGTAGTACCCCACAAGCCCAAGTGGCATCAGCAGCTCGCGGCGGCCTTGATCTTTGCGCTGGCACGCGGCCTGGCGGCCACGGTGCGCTTTCGGATGCACGACGCGTCGGGTTATTTTTCCGCCGCGCCGCAAGGCAAAATCATTTTCACCATCTGGCACAACCGGCTCGCCCTGGCGCTCATTCTTTATCGCCGTTACGTCGCGCGTCGTGACCCGAGCCGGAAGCTGGTCGCGATGGTCAGTGCGAGTCGCGACGGCGGCATGCTGGCGCGCGTTCTGGAACACTTCGGCGTCGAGCCGGTCCGCGGGTCCTCCAGCCGGCGCGGGGCCCAGGCGTTGCGCGAAATGGTCTCGTGGGGGGAGCGCGGCCACGATCTGGCCATCACCCCCGACGGTCCCCGCGGACCGCGGTACGTGGTGCAGGAAGGCGTGATTTCCACCGCCCAGCTGACCGGCCTCCCCATCGTCCCGGTCGCGTATCACCTCAACTGGAAAATCTGTTTGAACAGTTGGGATCGTTTCCAAATGCCGCTGCCGTTTGCGCTCTGCAAGATAAACGTGGGCCGCGTGGTGCGCGTGCCCCGCGAGGCCACCGAGGCCGAACGCGAGGTGTTGCGGCAACAACTCGAAACTGAACTGCGCGCCATCACGCGGGATTGACGGGGCCGGCGGGATTTTCCGCCGCGCCGGGTAGGACGTGCTTTTCGTTCGTGTGTTTCGCGGGTTTCGTGGTTTCAATAGCCGCGCATGATCGCCCGCGTCAGCCTCGAAATCGCGCTCCGCAAGGAGTTCGATTACGCCATCCCGCCCGAACTCGCGGGCCGGGTGGACGTGGGCAGCCGCGTGCAAGTGCCGTTTGGGGCGCGCAAAGTATTGGGCGTCGTGACCGCGCTGGCCGAGGAGTCCGCGCAGACCAAACTCAAGCCCATGCTGAAGGTCATCGGGGCGCAAACCCTGGTGACACCGAAAGTGCTCCAACTCGCCCGCTGGATTGCGGACTACTATTGCTGTGCGCCAGAGATCGCCTTGAAGTCCGTGCTCCCCGAAGCCGTCCGCAAAGAGGATGCACGCTGGCGTGAGCGGCTATTCGTCCGCATGCTGCCCGCCCGCGGGGAGTTGCCCAAATTGCCCAAGCGCCAGCAGGAAGTCTGGACCGTGATCGAAGAGCGGCGGGAGTTGGCGCTCGCCGAATTGCTGGAACTCACCGGGAGCACCGCCGCCACCGTCCGCAAACTGGAAGATCGCGGCCTGGTGGAAGTCGCGCCGCAAATCACCGAGCGCGATCCCTACGCCCGCGAGGAAATTCTGCCGACCTTACCCCTGGTGTTGAACCCCGCGCAAGCCCTGGCGCTGACCGCGATCGTAGCGGCGATGGAGGGCCCGAAGGCCGAAGGCAGAAGGCCGAAGGCAGAAGGCCGAAGCCAGCCGGCAGAAACCGGCGGTCCGACCGCCGACCGCCGACCGCCGGCTTCGACTTTTCTTTTGCACGGCGTCACCGGCAGCGGCAAGACGGAGGTTTACCTCCAGGCCATCGCGCACGCTTTGTCCCAGGGTCAGGGCGCAATCGTGCTGGTGCCGGAAATTTCCCTCACGCCGCAAACCGTCGAGCGCTTCAAGGCGCGGTTCAGTTCCGGCCCCCAAAAAACCCTGGTGGCCGTGTTGCACTCGCACCTGTCCGCCGGCGAACGCCATGACGAGTGGCACAAGATTCGCCAGGGCCGGGCGCGGATCGTGATCGGCGCGCGATCGGCGATTTTCGCGCCCGTCGAACCGCTCGGCCTCGTCATCGTGGATGAGGAACACGAGCATACTTACAAGCAGGAGGAAGCCCCGCGCTACCATGCACGCGACGTGGCCATCGTGCGCGGCCAGATGGAAGGTGCGGTTGTGGTCCTCGGCTCGGCCACGCCCTCCTTGGAGAGTTACTACAATTGCAAGCAAGGCAAATACGCGTTGCTGGACTTGCCCGAGCGCGTCGACAATCAAAAATTGCCGCACGTGCGCGTGGTGGACATGCGGCAGGCCGCCCGTGGCGGTAAAGGCCCGCCCCTGTTTTCCCCGCAACTCAAGGAAGCCATCACGCAGCGCCTCGAACGGAAGGAGCAGACGATCCTGTTCTTGAACCGGCGCGGCTACTCCACGTCCTTGCAATGCCCGCTCTGTGGCTACGTCGCCGCGTGTCCGAATTGCAGCCTCTCGCTCACCTATCATCGCCCGGAGCAACGGTTGCGCTGCCATCTGTGCGGTCATAGCGAACCCGTGCCGGCGGTGTGTCCGCAGCCCAAATGCAAAAATCCGGCCATTCGTTTTGCGGGCACGGGCACGCAAAAGGTCGAGGAGACGCTGGGTAAACTCTTCCCGCACGCGCGCGTCAAACGCATGGACGCCGATGTGATGAAGCGCAAGGACGACTACCGGAAAGTGCTCGGGGATTTTCGCACCGGCAAGATCGATATTCTGATCGGCACCCAGATGATCGCAAAGGGGCTGCACTTCCCGAACGTGACGCTGGTGGGGATTATCTACGCCGACCTCGCGCTCCATCAGCCGGACTTCCGCGCAGGTGAACGAACCTTCCAGTTGCTCACCCAGGTCGCCGGGCGCGCGGGCCGAGGCGACATCGAAGGGGAAGTGTTCGTGCAAGCCTTCACGCCCTTTCATCCGGCCATTCAATACGCGCGCCGCCACGATTTCGTCGGCTTTTACGACCAGGAACTGGAGTTCCGCGAACAACTGAAGTACCCGCCCGTAAGCCGCGTGGCGCTGCTAACGTTGAAGGGGCGCAACGAGGAAAAAGTGAAATTCTCGGCCGAGCATGTACGGCGGGAGTTGGACCAACTGGTCGCCGGCCGAGGAGAAAAGGAGCAAGGGAGAAAAGGGGAGACGGAAACCTCGACCCTGTTCGATCAAATCTCCCCCCTGCCCCTTTCCCCCCCGGCTCCTCCGCCGGTTGGCTCGCCGGCCCCCTTTCGCGACCTGATCATCGCCGGCCCGGCCCCCGCGCCCTTGTTGCGCGCCGAAACGTTCTACCGCTACCAACTCATGCTGCGCACCCGGGCGATGAGCCGCCTCAGCCGGGCGCTCGCGCAAATTACGACGAGGCTGGTGTTGCCCGAGGACGTGACGCTGACGGTGGATATCGATCCGGTGAGTTTGAGTTGAAAGTTTGAGCTAAAAACTTGCTGCGCTGCGCCAGCAGCTGTGGTAAGAGTTTTGCCATTCAATCCGAGTTTTTGAGCCGATGAAAAATTATCGCGCCTTTACACTGATCGAACTGCTGGTCGTCATCGCGATCATCGCGATCCTCGCGGCGCTGCTCCTGCCGGCGTTGAGCCGGGCGAAGGAAAAGGCCGAAGCTATTTTCTGCCTGAACAATCTCAAACAGTGGGGCCAAGCCGTCCAATTGTATGCGACGGAGCACAACGACTTTCTGCCGCAAGAAGGGTGGCCCAATCCGCCGGAGACCCCCAGCAGTCCGGCCCACACCAACAGTTGGTATGTCTTGTTGCCCCAGGTGCTGGGAACACGGACTTATTTCGAGATGGATTGGCGAACCAATGCCAGCATTGAACCCGGGCGTTCGCTGTGGATTTGTCCCGGCAACAAACGCCGGAGTAACGGGAACAATCTTTTCCACTATTGCCTGAACGGTTTGGTGGACGGCGCCGGGGACACCGATCGGCCAACGCGCCTGGCCACGGTTCGCCAGCCCGCGGCCACGGTTTACTTTTTCGACAGCAAGAATCTGCCGGCGGTACATAGCGACGAAAATAATCCGGGCAACTTTACTCACACCAACCTTCACTCCGGCGGCGCTCAATTCACCTTCCTCGACGGCCATTCCGCCCGGTTCAATGGCAAAGAGTACTGGGACTACGCCGCCAACAAGGGGCGCACCAACAATCCTTCCATCGTTTGGTTTCCCAACTGAACGGCTCGCCAACCTGGCTTTCGACTGGAGTCGAAATCAACTTTTCCCCATTCGGCCAGGCTTCCGGAGCGGCGGTGAGGTCAATCCGGTCTGTTGCTGCCCTGACCCATGGAATCCCGCTGCATGAAGTGGGACTCCCGTTTTTCGAGACATCCAATTTTGATCCAGGCAGAACGCATCACTCACCTAATCAGCCGACCACCTGGAGACTTAGAATTTTAGAAAAGCGAACAGCGCGAGCTTTTGGCCGGTGATGGAAGCATCAAGACCCGTTAGAACTCGACCGCGCGCAAATTTTAAATCTAAATTCGAAAACTCAAAGCAGGTGGCCCAGCTTCTCGCGCTTGGTTTTCAAATAGCGCGCGTTGTGCGGATTGGCCTTCACGCGAATCGGCACTTGCTCGACGATTTCCAAGCCATAGCCCTCGAGCCCCACCACTTTCTTGGGATTGTTTGTCATGAGCCGGATGGTTTTCAAGCCGAGGTCCGTCAGGATTTGCGCGCCCAGACCATATTCGCGCAGGTCCATGCCGTAGCCGAGTTTTTGGTTGGCTTCGACGGTGTCATAGCCCTGCTCCTGCAGCTTGTAGGCCTTGATCTTGGGGGCCAGGCCGATGCCCCGACCTTCCTGTCGCATATACACAATCACCCCGCGACCGACGGCGGCCACTTGCCGCATGGCCTGGTGGAGTTGCGGCCCGCAATCGCAGCGGCGCGAACCAAAAACGTCGCCGGTGAGGCACTCGCTGTGAACGCGCACGAGCACCCCGGGTTTCCCCGCCACGTCGCCCCGCACCAACGCGAGATGATTCTGATCGTCCAACTTGGACCGATACAGATACAAATCAAAATCGCCGTACTCCGTTGGCATCTTTACCACTTCGATCCGCTCGACCAGTTTCTCCCGCGTCCGGCGATACTCGATCAATGCCTCGATGGTACAAAGCTTCAACCGGTGCTTGCGCGCGAACGACCGCAATTGCGGTAATCGCGCCATCGAGCCGTCGTCGTTCATGATTTCGCAGATCACGCCGATCGGTCGGGCGCCGGCGAGCGACACCAAATCCACGGCCGCCTCCGTGTGGCCAGCGCGCTGCAGCACGCCACCCGGGCGCGCCCGCAACGGAAAGATGTGACCCGGCTGGACGAGATCCTCGGACACCGCGGTCGGGGCGGCCATGCACAGAATTGTTTTCGCGCGGTCGGCGGCGCTGATGCCGCTGCTAATGCCGCGCGCGGCGTCCACGCTGACTTGAAAATCCGTCCGGAAGCTTTCGCGATTCTGCCGCACCATGCGTCCCACGCCGAGTTGATCCAGCCGCTCGCTCGTGGTGGGCACACAGATCAACCCACGCCCGTGTTTGGCCATGAAATTGACCTTCGCCGGCGTGACGTATTGCCCCGCCAGGACCAGGTCGCCCTCGTTTTCGCGATCCTCGTCGTCCACGACAATGACCATTTTGCCCCGGCGCAGATCGGCGATGACGGATTCAATGCTGTCGAATTTCTTCATTTTGGATGGGTGGGGGCGGACGTTGACGCCAGCCCAATCGATAGTTCAGGGCGGCTCAGGAGCCGCGCGCTCCTTTGGCGAAAGTTGACAACGCGGCTTCGTAAACCTGCTTCAACGGAACGCCCTTTTGCAGCGCGAGCTTTTTGCAGGACTCAAACTCCGGCGCGGTTTGGACCCCTTGGCCGTTCAGCTGGCCCAACTTCAGCGTCACACGGCCGAACTGGGTTTCCACCGTCGCAAATTCGCGGCGCAACTTGCGGCGCTCGGCAATCGTGCGCCGCACGCCGAAGGCGGTCGTCTCGCGCAGGATCAGTTCACTGAACCGGTCCGCCGCCGCTTCGGCGCAGAGCACGGTGAGTAAAATGCCAGGCCGATTCTTCTTCATCTGAATCGGGGTGTGGAAAACGTCCAGCGCCCCGGCGGCGAGCGCCGTTTCGACAAAGCGTCCGAGCATTTCGCCGCTGACGTCGTCCAGATTGGTTTCGAGCACCGCGACGCGGTCGGTTTCCCAATCAAGTTCTGACGCGGAGTTGCGAGCAACTTTGGACTTTGGGCTTTGGACTTTAGCCGGCGTTCCCAACACGGCTCGCAGCACATTCGGCCGTGTCTGATGATCGCGCGTGCCCAGCCCGAACCCTATGCGTTCCGCCACCAGACCGCTCATCGGCCCAAAACTTTCAACAAATTCCGCCAACAGCGCCGCGCCGGTCGGAGTGACGAGCTCGTGCGGCTCTGCGCACTGCGTGAGGCCGATGCCGCGCGCGCCCAAAATCGCAAGCGTGGCCGGGGTGGGCACCGGAAAGCGGCCATGCGCGCATTTCACCCAGCCCGTGCCTTCCACCACCAGCGACGCCAACACGCGCGGCCGGCCCAGCATTTCCAGCGCAATGGCCGCGCCCACGATGTCCACGATGGAATCCACCGCGCCGACTTCGTGGAAATGAACCTGGGCCGGTGGCCGGCCGTGAATTTTCCCTTCCGCCCCGGCGATGCGCTGGAAGACCGCAATCGATTTCCGTTTCACCCAAGGCGAGAGCTTGCTGGTGTTGATGAGTTTCTTGATCGCGGTGAACGTCCGTTCATCCGCGTGGTGATCATCACCGTGATCGTGCTCCGGCGTCGCTTCCAGCCCATGATCGTGCGGGTGAGCGGGGCCGTGTTCCCGATGCTTAGCACCATGATCGTGGTGGTGGTCATGGTGATGATCCGGTCCAGCCTGGTGCTCCGGCGCGAGGTGCACGTCGAATTTCACACCTTCGATCGCGGACTTGTGCTGGCGCGCGATGTGAAGGTGATACCCATCGAGCTTGAGCTTGCCGAGTTCGCGCTCCAACCGGCGCGCGTCCACGCCCAGATCAATCAGAGCGCCGATAAACATGTCGCCGCTGATGCCGCTGAAGATGTCGAGATACAAGGTTTTCATTTCGTTCCGCGCGCAATCGTAATCCGGCAGCCATTCTTAATCCAAGCAACGAATTGTCGGTGGGGAGGAATTAGAAAACGATTAAGCTTGGGCTACCGCCGCCAAGGCATTGATCTGGCTCGCCGCATAGCCGGCGCCGAAGCCGTTGTCTATGTTCACCACCGTCACGCCGCTGCCGCAACTGTTGAGCATACCGAGCAACGCCGCCACGCCCCCGAAACTGGCGCCGTAACCGATGCTGGTCGGCACGGCAATGACCGGCTGGCTCACCAAACCAGCGACCACGCTGGGCAGTGCCCCTTCCATGCCGGCCACCACCACCAGAACATTGGCGCTTTGCAACGCGGTGAGCTGCGACAGGATCCGGTGGAGACCCGCCACGCCGACATCAACGATGCGCTCCACGCGATTGCCCATGATCTCGGCCGTAACGGCGGCTTCCTCCGCCACGGGCAAATCACTTGTTCCCGCGCAGATCACGGCGATCCGGCCCGCGCGCCGGGGCAAGGGCCGTTTCTCGATGGTCACGCACCGCGCCAGTTCGTGATGGATGGCGTGCTCGAATTTTTTCCGCAGGGCGCGGGCGTGTTCGGTTGTAATGCGCGTGATGAGGACCCGTTGCCCGTGCGCCAGCAGGGTCGTGGCAATTTTTACGACCTGACCGGGGGACTTGCCCGCGCCGAAAATCACTTCGGGAAAACCTTTGCGTAGCGCCCGGTGCGTGTCCACCTGGGCGAAGCCAAGATCCGCCACCGGCGCGGCTTGGAACGCGCGTAGCACCTGAGCGCGGCTCACGCCACCGGCGCGAAATTGTTCCAGGAGTTGAAGGGCGTCAGCCGTCGTCACCCGCGGAAGTTGCCATGAATGCCGAACCCACAAAAGTCCCAATTTCCAGCTTTACTGATGAAACCTTGGGACAGGCGACACAATTGGGAACAAGCCTGCGTCGTCGGGAAGCGAGTCTTCGCCTCGGTGACGCCGACGGCTTTGCGATCCACGAGCAGGAGATAATCGCACGTGCCGGATTTGAGCGGCGCTTCGCGCAGCGCGATGCCGCGGCCGGCGGCGGGATTGAATTGCCGGTAATCCTGAACGACCCAACCGGCGGCGACGAGTTGCGCTTCGATCTGCTGACGGGCGAGTTGTTCGAGGGGTTCAGGCATGGCGGGCGGCTTAGTCGTTGCCGTCGAATCGCCTCTGAGTAGTTCCCGTTGCCATGCCGATTGGCAGGAATCCTAAGGCGCAACTGCATTTAGGTAATGCGAAACCGTCGCCCCGGGCGCGACTAAACGCGTGCCTCGTGCAGAAACAGGGAAGCCCATTCTCTAGCCTCGGCGCGATCTTCAGCCGTGCCGCCAATCAGTTCGATCTTGCCGCTGAGTTTTTTCACGAGGCGAGCTGTGCCAAAGCTGGCGATGAGTTCGCTGTCGTCGAGTTTAAGCCGAGCCAATAGATTTAATTTCATGATCACAGTCTGGCCGCGGGGGTAGGACAACGGCGGGGGTAGCTGGTAAAATTTCGAAATACAAAATGCACATGGAGGACGGAGGGCGGGGTAGGCTCAAGAGTCGTTGCTGGTGATCCAAACGCAGGATTCGGACAGCAGCATCTGATGATCGGCCCGTTTATTTTTGGGTAGCCGAAGCGAGTAGGCCGCCGCCCGAATCCCGTTGGCTTATTTCCAGCAGATGCGATGCCCATCCCAACCGGTTGAAGGAGGTTTCTGTGGACGCCAATGGTCCGCGCGGATCGCGCGGATGGCTTCCGCGTTGGAATCCTCCTATCGCAGCAGCGCCCTCGGGGCAAAGTTGTGGAACGATTTGACGGCGGCGGATTTCAACCCAGCGAGGTTCGCACGGCTGGCAAGCGGGAGGCAAAAACAAAAAAGCCCGGAGCGCCTGATGGGCCTCCGGGTGAATGGAACAGAGTGGAGATGCTATCGGTGGCCACCGCGATCGTGGCCACGACTATTTTGATTCCAACCGTCCTGGTCGCGGTAGTGACTTTGACCGGGATAGGCATGGTGTCCGTAATTCGGAGCGCAGCGCGGAGCGACGTAGAATACTGGATGGCACGGCGCCGGCGCGTAAACCACTGGCGCCGGGCAATACGGTACGGGCGGCGGGCAGTAAACGACGGGCGGCAGACAACGCGGTGCGGCCACCACCATGGGGGGCGGGAACAACAGCGGCACCCCAAAGGAGAAGTTCACCGACCAACCCGCCTGCGCCGAGGCGGCGAACCCAGTAACGGAAACCACTGTCACCAAACCGAAGAGATGTTTTGTCTTCATGAACGGTTCGACTACTGGTTTAAAAGTTTCTTCAACGAGCTATAAAAGCTAAAGGTATTTGTTTGATAGCAAGTTAGCGAGATGGCGACGGGAAATGAATAATGAAGTTCGTGAAACGTCTGGGGCGCTCATGAGAGCTGGGATGGACGGGAGACTTGCACTTCACCCGCCGAACGCTGAAGCAAAAGCGCCTGATAGCCCAACGTCAGTCGGTCCTGCGCCGGCAAACTGGCAGGGAGCGGCAAACATGGCAAAAAGACTTTGAGGTGCGGCTGCGGAGCCAGATAATGAACTCGAAATGAACACGGCACAAAACCAATTCTCCCGGAACTACGGAGGCTCAAAAAAAGTTCCGACCAGGAAAGGCTGAGGGACCGCCCTCAGGATATTCGAGCAACACCGCGGAGAAATTTACGTCAGGATTTCAAACCAAGTCCGCCACCCGGTAAATCACCATGCCCACCCACCGCCTCGTCACCCGAATTCATCCCGCGGACAACGCCATCGTGGCGTTGCAAAACCTCGCCGGCGGGGCGGACATTGCTTTTGAAGGACAGAGTTGGACCCTGCGCGAGGCCATCCCGGCCAAGCAGAAATTCGCCGCCCGCGACTTCAACGTTGGTGACCGCATCACGATGTATGGGGTGACCGTCGGCCAAGCAACCCAACGCGTGGCCGCGGGGGCGATGCTCACGCCACAGAATGTGCAACACGCCACGGACAACTTCAGCGCGAAGCGCGGCGAGTATGCCTGGAGTCCGCCAGAGGTCTCGCGTTGGCGCGAGCGCACCTTCGACGGTTTCATCCGACCCGATGGCCCCGCGGGCACGGCGAACTACTGGATCGTGATCCCGCTGGTGTTTTGCGAGAACCGGAACCTGGGCTTCATGCGTGAGGCCTTGGTGAAAATTCTCGGGTATGAACCGAGCACGCCGTATCACACCTTCGCTGCAAGGCTGGCGGAAACCTGGCAGCGCGGGGCCTCGCGAGCGGCGGTCGAGGCGGTGGCGTTTGATGACGTTGGCGGTGCCACCCGGCCCCGGCTCTTTCCCAACGTGGACGGCGTGAAATTCCTGGAGCATGGCCTGGGCTGCGGCGGCACGCGCCACGACGCGGAAACGCTGTGCGGCCTGCTCGCGGGCTACATCAACAGCCCGAATGTTGCCGGCGCCACCGTGCTCAGCCTCGGCTGCCAAAATGCGCAGGTCAGCCTGCTGGAGCGGGAGCTCGCGAAGCGTAATCCAAACTTCCGCAAGCCGCTGCACATCTTCGAGCAGCAGAAGTGCAGTTCGGAGAGCGCCATGTTGGATCGCGCGATCAAAGCCACCTTCCTTGGCGTCGCCGAGGCGAACCGCCAGACGCGCCGCCCTGCGCCGCTCAGCGACCTAATCGTCGGGGTCGAGTGCGGCGGCAGCGATGGGTTCTCCGGGGTTTCGGCCAACCCGGCGCTGGGCCATCTGGCGGACCTGCTCGTCGCGCTGGGCGGCGCGCCGGTACTCAGCGAGTTTCCCGAACTGTGCGGCATTGAACAAAGCCTCTGCGACCGTTGTATCGACGACGCGACGGCGGAAAAGTTCGCCGCCCTCATGCGCCGCTATCAACGCGCGGCGGAGGCGTGCGGCAGTGGATTCGAGGCGAACCCATCCCCGGGCAACATTCGCGATGGATTGATTACTGACGCCATCAAGTCGGCGGGCGCGGCGAAAAAAGGCGGGACCTCGCCGGTGGTGGACGTGCTCGATTATCCCGAGCCCATTACCAAGCGCGGCCTGAGCCTGCTGTGTACGCCGGGCAACGACCTTGAATCCACCACCGCGCTCGCGGGCTGCGGCTGCAACCTGATCCTCTTCACCACGGGTCTGGGCACGCCCACCGGCAACATCACCTGCCCGACGCTGAAAATCTCCACCAACACTGCCCTCGCCCGGCGCATGGGGGACATCATCGACTTCGACGCCGGCCCCATCATCACCGGGGAAAAGACCGTGGAGCAAATGGGCGCGGAGCTGCTGGAGCTGAGCATCGCTACTGCCAGCGGCAAGTACCTACCCAAAGCCGTCGCCCTCGGCCACGATGATTTTTTGCCGTGGAAGCGCGGGGTCTCGCTCTAATTAATCCGCAACCAAATTCACTTCGTTGTCCGTTTCCTTTTCCTCCGGCAGCATTAGCGCAAAGAGCGCGGCGGGGAGGAATAGGAAACCGGCGTAATAAAGCGCCGTCCCATAACCACCGACCTGCCCCGCGGCGGTCAGCCCGAAATAGACCGTGCCGCCCGCGGCAATGATGCGACCGAAGTTGTAGCAGAACCCCGCGCCAGTGGTGCGCAGCAAAGTGGGGAAGAGTGGCGGCAGGCACATGGTGAACAGGCCGAAGACACCCTGGGCGAGACCGATGACGAACCACCAGCGCAGCGTGGCCACATAACCCCAGCTCCAGCCGAACGTGAAGAACATGAACCCGAAATACGCCGCCAGCGCCAGCGCAATGGCCTTGCGGTAGCCGATCCGCTTCGCGAGCCAGCCACAAAGAAAATTGCCCAGGAGCGAGCCGATCATGATCCAGAACAGCGCCACGATCGCCGCGTGATTCTTGGCCGTCGCATCGAGAGTGGCAATCTCCGGCAGCGTGCGAATGTGCTTTTGTTGCCAGAACATGAACGCCCAGTGGGCCGTGAGCGCCATGCCACAAATCAGCAGCGAACGCCAGGTGATGCCCCAGACTTTCGGTCCGAAGAGCTCGCGCACGCGCGGCGGCGGAGCATCCCCTTGCGCGCGCTCCCATTCCTCCGTCTCCGGCACCGCGCGGCGGATCCAAAGCGTGATGAGGGCGGGCAAGATGCCAACCAGAAAGATGTAGCGGTTTGATCGATCGCCCTCGAAGAACAATCCGGCAAAGCAGGCGAGCAGTACGCCAATGTTCACCGCGCATTGCAGTGTCGCCGCCATCCACGGGCGCCACGCCTTCGGCCAGGTCTCCACCAGCAGCGAGGCGCCCACGGCCCACTCGCCGCCGATCCCGAGGGCTGCGAGAAAGCGGAAAATCATCAGTTGCCACCAGGTTTGCGCGATCGCGGACAATCCGGTGCAGCAGGCATACGTCAGGATGGTGAGCACCAGCGCCTTCCGGCGGCCCAAGAGGTCGCCCACCCGGCCGAAGAACGCCCCGCCCAACGCCCAGCCCACGAGAAAGGCCGCCTGAATGATTGACGCCTTGTGATCCACCTGCGGATCAAGCGTGCTCAATTGCATCAGCGACGCCACGAACGGTGTCGCCACCAGCGTGTAGAGGTGCATGTCCAGTCCGTCGAACATCCACCCAAGCCACGCCGCAAACCCGGCGCGAACCTGTTGCTTCGATAAATCGCGGAGGCGGGTGATTTCGCGTGGCATGGCCGGGAGGTTCAGCGTTCAGGGCTGGAGGTTCAAGCCAAACCCGACAGCGCAAGCCGGAAAGTCCAAAGCGGCGCATGGAGTGAGCCGGAATTATCGGGCGTAACGCCACCGCCACAACCACCAGCCGCCTCAAGCCTAATCGAGAACGGTCACGGATGTTCCGTGCAAACGATGGATCCGCAGGCAACCACCCCGCGACAAGGTCGTCCAGGTAAAACCCTCCGCTGCGCGATCGGCAGATTCCACCATGGGTCGGTCCAGGAGCAGGATCGTGGAGGGTTTGCGAGTCATCCGAATCTCCTCCGTTCCGAAGTCGTCAAACGCACGATAAAAAACCCGGACCCGGGCCACCATATTTGTGCTTATGTACGGCACGAGAAATTTGTTCGCCTGGCCCCGGTAATCGGCCTGCTGAATGACCGAACTGCTGGAAAGAATGTGATCGGCGAACGCGGGTGCGAGTTCCGGACAGGCGGCCATGGCCCGCAGGTAATGCCGCACGTAATCCCCGTAACCGTCGGTCAGCCAATTCTCATCCTGGGGGAAACGATTCTTGCCATCCACATCCACCATGTAGGTGGCCCAGTTCAGTTGCCGAATGGCGTTGGCTTTTCTCGCGTCATTGTGCGCCAGGGCGACGTAGAGGAGTTCGGTCGCGCCTTCGCGCGCCGTGTGGCTCGCCCCCGGCGTTTGATAAACCGTTTGCTCGTTCACGACCGTGACGCCGTAAGGTTTCCACTGCTGATTGCCCAGGGTCTGATAAACCCATTGGAAAATGTTCTCCACTTCGACCGGCCAGGCCGGAAAATACTCCCGGTGTTCCAGCATGAAACGCGCGAAGGTGACCGCATTGATCTGGGTGTCGCTCCAGCCTTGAACGTCCTCGAAGAACGGCCCCCACCGGTTTTGGGGCAGCGGGTAATGCGTCATCCATTTCAGCAGCGTCGCGAATGCCTGCTGGTAATCCGCTTCATTGCGGGGATCGAGTTTCGCCAATTCGAGAAACAGCTCCATCGTGGCGCTCCAGTTGGAAGTGTAACTGGCTTCACCCACGATCGAGCCATCCACGTTGTTTTTCTTCAACTGGCCCGTTTCACCGGTGGCAGCGTTCACCTTGAATGGAAGCGGCGAGTGGTCCGCGTCGCCGGGCTGGAGATGGCTGCTCAGCGTATGCGCGATGCGGATCGCCGCTTCGAGATATCGGCCCGAGGTTGATTGCAAATAAAAATCCCGGCTGGTCATTTTGTAGAGGTGTACCAACTCCAGCCCGAACGAGCCGGCCTTGTCCGGCTGGAGGAAGCCTTTCCCGATCACCATGTCGCCATCGTACTCGCCGGAATAGATCAACGTGTTGTAAGGAAAAGGCAAATCCGGCCAGGCACAATTGGAGGGCGAAAGCGAGTGAGTGAGGTAATAATCCGCGATGAACTTCATGTTCTGCTTCACTCGTTCATTGCCGGAATAAGCGTACAACAATTGCCAGGAAGAGAGAGCCATCTGAAGTTGATCGCCGCCCAGGCCCCGGGGATCATCCTGGTCCGGTCGCCAAACCTGATGGTTCATGTAGTACGGCAAGCCGTTCGGGTCCTTCCGCATTCGGTCCCAAAACGTCCAGACGAGGTTGATGACGTGGTCATAGGCTTGGCCCGGATCGTTGGCGGACCAGGGAAGGATCATGCCGTTCGCGTCGGTGCGGATGTCATGATAGATCAGCCGCTCCCGGGCGTGGGTTGGCAGCACGATTAAAGCGGCCAGTAGCGGAACGATAACTTTCATAACAGTCTTTCGGAAAAGCGGTCTTCAGCCGGGTCCTTCGGGCTTGCATAAACCTATAGTTCTTGGTTCGTACTTGGACAAGCACGAAGGGCGGTCGATATGAAAATGAATGAGGTTGCATCGTAACGTCGATACGCAGTAGAACTCTCTGACGCATATGAAAGTATTCCCCACCCAGTCATGGCCCCGTATCGCGGGCACACGGATATGGATGCAAATCCTGGCTCTCAGCACGCTCACCGGGTCCGGCTTAGGCCAGCCGTTTTGGCCGCAGTTCCGGGGACCGACGGGCCAGGGGGTCGCGACCGGGGCACGGCCGCCGCTGGCTTTTTCCATGACCAACGCACTGTGGGCCACGGCATTGCCGCCCGGGCATTCATCGCCTTGCGTGTGGGGTGATAGGATCTTCCTCAGCTCCTGCGAGACGAACAAATTGGAGTGTCGGGCTTATGAGCGCGCGAGTGGCCGACTGCTCTGGGCCAAGCCGGTGCCGGCAGAGAAAATTGAAGCCACGCATCCGTTCAATAATCCGGCGGCCGCTACCCCAGCCGCAGATGCGGCGCATGTGGTCTTCTATTTTGGCTCCTATGGACTCCTGGCCTATACGCACGACGGCCGTCTGGCTTGGGAGCGCAAATTGCCGGCCCCGGTTTCGCGGGGCAATTACGGAAGCGCGAGCTCCCCAATTTTGTGCGGTGACCTTTTGGTGCAAGCGTTGGATACGGATGAAGGCGGATCGCGGCTTCTGGCCTTAAACCGGGCGACGGGGGAAACGGCTTGGGAAACCCCGCGACCGCTGTTTTCCTGTGGTTGGTCCACGCCGGTGGTATGGCCCGGAAATGGCAAACCGCAAATTGTGTTGCTCGGGTCCAAGAAACTCACGGCTTACGCACCCGCGGACGGCAAGGAACTTTGGTCGGTGGCGGGGTTTCCGCTCGAAACCAGTCCCAGTCCGGCGTTCGACGACCAGCAAGTTTTCGCCGGGTCGGCCGGGATCGGCGGCCGGTCGAACCCTAAATTCGAGGGCTCGGGATGGGCAGAATTATTGCAGTTCGATTCGAACCAGGATGGCAAGATCCAGATTACGGAAGTACCGGAAAGCTATCGCTTGGTGCAAAGACCACAATTGCCGGTGGGTCATCCGGGGCGCATCCTGCCATTCCCGGTCCGAGGAATGTTGGAAGGCATGGACAAGGACAAAGACGGGGCGGCCACCAAGGAAGAATGGGATTTGGCCATGGGGGAGTTCGAGCAAATGGATGCGCCGGTAGTCATGGCCGTGCGACCCGGGGCTGAAAAAAACGACGGACCGCAGCCGGTTGCCTGGAAAGTGCTCCGCGGAATTCCTGAAATCCCCTCGCCCGTCTGCTACCAGGGAAAACTATTCCTGGTACGCGACGGCGGATTGGTCCAATGTCTGGCGGCAGATTCCGGATCGGTAATTTATCAGGAACGCCTCGGGGTGACCGGGGGATATGCCGCTTCTCCGGTCGCGGCAGACGGCCGAGTATACTTTGCCTCGCAGTCGGGAACGATCACCGTGATTGACGCTGGTGCTAACCAGCTAAAAGTCCTGGCCACCAACGCGCTGGGAGAAAGCATCACGGCCACTCCGGCGATGGCGGACGACAAACTTTACGTGCGTACCGAGAAACATTTATTTGCTTTTGTGGCGCGGTAATCCTGATTTCCAACCAAGCGGCAACAACGAGCACCCCGAACAGGGTGCCAAATCAGGTTAAAATTCTGTCGTTGGCAGAACCTTTATTTCCATTTCCAAACTGAGGTATCAGCGTTCCCCAAGACGGTCGCGATCGAAAATGTTTGGCTGCATTTTCTCAGCGAAAACCTGTGGCTTGCGCGATTTGAATTCTGGAACCGGTCCGCGTACGGGTGCAAGTCACATCCTTGATCGTTCTCCGGGGCAAATTTGCGCCACATTCTTAAGGGCAATCTTTGGCCAAAACCGTCAGGCCTTGGGCTGGAACGAATGCGCCAAGGTTTTCGTACTTCGGGCCCAACGTTGATTGAAGCAAAGGCCGTGTCCCCGATCAGCACCTCCGGGCCGTATTGCATCGGCACCTGGAAGGCACGCGACACCGCGCCCAGCCGGTTCGTAGCCGTTCGTCGGTTTAAGCCACAAGTAAATCGGGCCACTCGCGGCGTTAGGAGCGGACACCGGGCTCATCCGTAACTTGACCGTCAACCGCCCGTTCATTTGACAAGCAACAGACGCGGTGATCTAATATTAACATGGTGAATTTTATACAAAACTTATTAAATCGCCACTCCCATTCACGGCCTGCGACGGTCGCTACCTTCAACTGGCCCGGACAGTCCGGCACGGAATATCGCTACGAGATCTATCCCGTGGACACGGTCTTTCGGCCGTTACCGGGCATTTACATTTATGCCAAGGAATTGGCGGACGGCGACTGGTCGCCGATCTACATTGCGCAAACGCGGGACTTGCATCAACGCCTGGAGGGCCACGTTAAGCTGGCGGATGCCATTGCCAACGGCGCGACGCATGTGCATGCCCACTATTGTACCGCGGGACCCGGGGCTCGCTGCACCGAGGAACAGGATCTCATTCACCGCTGGCAGCCCGTGTGCAACGATGTGTTTCAAAGCTGAATGAGTGCGGGTCTGGTCGACTGGCTTCGCCCTCCGGGGCGGGGGCGTGTCGCGATTCGGGTTGCTCACCTGCGCCAGGCGGCACCCGGCGGTCCGGCTCGAAGACCAAAATCCAGCCGCGCGCGACAAAGATTGTCCCGTGAATTCCGCACCCCGTACTGCATTTGAGTCCGACCGGCTCCCACCATATCCACTCATCGTTTGCATTACGGGCCATTCAATCGCTGACGGCTGGTGAATGTTTTGCCGGCGCGCGTGTCCAATCTCGCATAAGCGCGTCATACCCTCGCGAAAATACGCCTCCGGTGTGAACGAGCGGATTGATCTTTGAAGCGATTTAGATTTACGGTGCCGTATCTCTAGTTCAGGTCGGCGCCAGACGAACCCAGAGCCTACATTGAACTAATCGAAATTCCCCGGGTCTCTCCGCCACCTTCTGGCTGCTTGACCCGGTTTTTTCTGTACGCAATCCCCTCTCAACTTTCGGCGCTTCACCTTGCTGCAGCCTGCGTCCAGCTTTTCCTCCCCATTCTGGACGCTGATCTTGAATTTGCACTGCCGCTACGCCGTGGTGTTCCCGCTTCCCGCCTGCGGCCGCGGTCGCTTAATGACCTCGACCGCCTATACGGACAACTCCGGATAGAGGGACGAGATCTCACGCGCCGACCAATTATTGCTTCCGCGCAATGTTCAACAAGCAACCGGGGAATAACTGCTGGACACCAAAAACGGCCCGGCGCACAGTGCCGTCGACAATCTGGCGCCAAGGGAATCCGCCTTGAGCGGTGCAGCCCAAAAAAACCTGATGCCCGATCAATAGAATATGTCTACGCCGCCCCTCAACCTGGCGCTGCACGCCAAATTCAACCCCCTCATCCGGCCGTACCTCGTCATTACGATCGGCGCCACCATGGTGGTAATGATCATCGGCATTCCCTTCGCGGTCATTTGGTTTCTCGGCGTGGGGCAATGGTGGGCACGGCACTACTTCGCCAAGTTGGAATGTCAGCTCGGCGACAAAACTCTGCGCTATCGCAAGGGCATCCTGGTGCAGGTGGAGAAAACTATTCCGCTCGAGAACATTCAGGATGTGACCTTCATCGAAGGCCCGATCCTGCGTCACTTCCATTTGAGTACTTTAAAATTTGAAACCGCCGGCCACAGTGCCGGACAGGCCAACGATATGCACCTGTCGGGCATTATCGATGCCCATGACTTTCGCAACCGGATTCTTGAGGCACGCGACGCCCTGAAACAGCAATCGATGCGAGTGCATTCCGACTCCCCGAGCGCACCAAGCAACGACGATTCCGCCCACCAGCTCACCGCGCTGCGCGGGATCGAGCGGCGCCTGGACGAAATCATTTCGCTCCTGAAGGCGGGCAAATAGTGGTTGGTAGGTTCAGCGCGCTGCACTAACCGCGGGCCCCGTAAAGGGGCGTGGCCCCCACGGGGTCTTACGCCCGCGCAGGGACGAAATCCTTTTCTACCTCATGCATTGCTTCCGCGAAGGCGTTACACCGTTGCGCGCGGTGCAAGTCGGCGCCTTATGTCGACTCTAACTCGTGCGAACGAGTCGGCCCAGCTTGCGCTCCTCGGCTTTGAACGATCTTGACGGCTCACCAGCCGCACCAGAATACTCGCGGTCGAAAGAATCACCTATGCGATACACGATTTCCGGTGGGCGGTCGGTCTGGCTCATCTTGTTCCTGGCGAGCAACCTGGCTTGCAGCCAGACGGGACTGGCGGAGCTACGATTACCCCGCGTGTTCGGCCACCATATGGTCCTCCAACAGGCGAAGCCGCTGATTTTCTGGGGCTGGAGTGATGCGGGCGAAACCATCACGGTGGCGCTCGGCTCTGATTCCCAATCCACCCAAGCCAACGAACACGGCGAATGGAAAGTCACGTTGGCGGCCCGCCAAGCCGGCGGCCCCTTCACGCTCAAAGTCAGCGGAGCGAGCACCATCGTGTTCGAAGACGTGCTGATCGGCGAGGTGTGGTTGGCTTCGGGGCAATCCAACATGGAGATGGGCATCGGCGCCGCGCGCGAGGGCAAAGCCGAGATTGCCGCGGCCAATTATCCTGCGATCCGGCTGTTGCTGGTGGCGAACCGCTGGAGTCCGGAACCGCAGTCGGATCTCGCAGCGGGTAAACCCGGCGAACCCCAGCCGGAAAACACTTGGAAAGTCTGTACCCCGCAAACCATCGCCGAAGCGGGCTGGAACGGCTTTTCCGCCGCCGCCTATTATTTCGGACGCGAGCTGCACCAAAAATTGCGCGTGCCGGTGGGGCTGATTGACGCCACCTGGGGCGGCACGCGCATTGAGTCGTGGACGCCGCCCGCGGGATTTGCCGCGGTGCCGGCGCTAAAATCGGAATACGAACTCGTGCAACTCGGCGATCCGCGCACGGCCCAACATCAACAGCGCCTCGAACAAACGCTCGGGGATATGGAGCAATGGCTGGCCGCGGCCCGCGTGGCGATGAAGCAGCAACAACTCGTCCCCAACCTGCCGACGTATCCGGCGGAACTGCTGCCACCGCACGACGTGCAAAATGCCACCGCCCTCTACAACGGCATGATTCATCCGTTGCAACCGTTCCCGCTGCGCGGCGCCATCTGGTATCAGGGCGAGTCCAACTCCGGCGAAGGCCGGCTATACACCGAGCGGATGAAAGCTCTCATTGCAGGCTGGCGCCAAGTTTGGAGCGAGGGAGACTTCCCATTCTACTACGTGCAGATCGCGCCATACGATTACGGCGGCAACGGGGAAAGAATTGGTGAATTTTGGGAGGCACAGGCCGAAGCCCAGACGATTCCGAACACCGGCATGGCGGTGATCACCGACATCGGAAATCTCAAAGACATCCATCCCGCGAACAAACAGGACGTGGGCCAACGGTTGGCCGCCTGGGCGCTCGCAAAAACGTACGGCCAACGGGAGGTGATTTATTCCGGCCCCACCTTCAAAGCCCTGAGCGTGGAAGGCGACAAGTTGCGCGTTGCGTTTGACCACGTCGCCAACGGGTTGGCGAGCCGTGACGGAAAGCCATTGACCTGGTTCGAAATCATTGACGCAGATGAAGGCGGGTTCACTAAAGCCGACGCCCGCATCGAAGGTGCGACCGTGACGTTGTCGGCCCCGGAAATAAAGCACCCGGTGGCCATGCGCTTTGCCTGGCACATGCTGGCCGAACCAAACCTGAAGAACACGGCCGGCCTGCCCGCCGGGGCGTTCCGGGCCGGCGAGGTGCCGAAGCGCGATTTGCTCAGCTTGAAGGTGCCCGAGGCCGGAAAATATCAGTTGGTCTATGATCTCGATCTGACCAAACTCGGCCCAACCATCACGTACGATACGGACAACCGGGCGCAACTTCCGGCTGCCTTTGATCGCGTCGCCTATTTTCTCGAATTGCAGGCCGCCGATGGTGACGTCCAGTATCTCTATGTTTCGATGAATGCCTTCACTGATTCGTTGGACAAGATCGGCGTACCGACCGTGGCGTCGGGCGCTCATTTCCAGCAGGGCGTGGCGAGCCTGAATGTGTATTCCAACGTCCGCGGCATCGTCACGGGCACCAACTTGACGGGCGGGAACATCGAGTTTTGGCCGAACAACTACGGGACGGCAAACTCTGCGAAAGTGATCAACGCCTCCGATCAGGTCTATGACTTTGGCGATGAACCCGCCGACCCACCGGAAGGATATGGCTCCATGCAAATCCACAACCACGACGCCAAACAGACTTTGTTTGCAGTGAACCACTGGGGCCAGGGTAAAAGTGCGGACCTCGGGATCGGCAATCAGGACGCGGCCAACACGGATTGGACCTTCGCTGCAAACGCCGGCAAGTGGTCGGCCAAGCGACTCCGCATTTTAGTGCGATCCAAGTGAACCAGTGCTCGCGTAGTCAGACCTGGTGATGCTCAAGCCGAAACCTGACGACGCGAGCGGGTGTCGGGCAACCCATTTGCAATCAGTACTACACCCCGGACGATTCCCGTCCGAGGTATTTCTTGGCGGCGGTGTCCACGCGGATCATTTCGCCGTTGGCGATGAAGAGCGGCACCATGATCTGGAGGCCCGTTTCGAGTTTCGCCTCCTTCCACTCCGCAGTCGAACCGCCCCGCGCGGGCGGAACGGTGTCGACCACTTTGAGCGCGATTTGGGGCGGCAAGACGAGGTCGAGCAGCCGGCCATCAAGCCGCAGGGCTTTGTATTCAGCGTTCTCTTTGAGATACCCGCGGCGCTCCCCGAGTTGTTCGTTTGTGAACTCGAACTCGTCATAAGTTTCGGCATCAATAAAAATCTGCCGATCGGCCTGCGCGTAGCTGTAGGTCACGGGCCGGGTCTCCAGGTCAGCCACGGCCACGCGTTCGTTTTCGGCGAACACCCGGTCGATCAGGCGACCGGTCGTAAGATGGCGCAGGCGGGTGTGAAGTCGATGCCGGGTCTGGGCGGTGCCGCTGGTGTGCATATCCTCGACGACATGGGGCGCGCCGTCCAGCAGCAGAACCATCTGGCGTTTGAACTCGGAGGGTAGAATCGTTTGCATATTGTCGGCCCCCGCAACGGCCGAGCACTTTTGACGGCTCCGCTACGGAGACGAAGCATCCACGCGAACCCCGCGTCGCGTCAACTTCCTTCCGACCACTGTCCGCGGAAGCGCCAGATAAACTGCGACACAACCGCGCTGTTCGGTATTTCGCCGAAAGGTACGCCGCGGAAGTCGCCGCAGGACCGGATACCGGCATCCAATCTGACTGTAGCCGCGAGGGTGGAGCGGCTCAGATCTAGCACTGCTTTTCAGTCAGAGCCTCCGCCCGTCGGCGGCGACGGGTGATTGTTCCAGCGTCCAGTCGTTGCGCCCGTCGGGATGGCAATGGCAGTGCGCGGCAAAGAAACTTCCGCGATACTGCCAGAACCAAGGCCAGATGCGTTCGCGGTCGGTCTGCGGGATATGCAAGTCGTCCAGCGCCGCGCGCGGGAAAAATTCAAAGCGCCCTTCGCTCATGGGCGGCGGGAGTTGCTGGAGCTTGGGTTTCAGTTCGAACAGGAACATGAGCCAATGCGCCTGCCCTTGAAAGCCGTGTTCACTTACGAGGCCCGCGAGATGGAAATCGGTCGGGGCGAACGCCCAGCCGAGTTCCTCGTGCGCTTCGCGCGCGGCGCAGGCGTAGGGCGACTCGCCAATGTCGGTCTTGAGCTTGCCGCCACAGGGACTCCAGAAGCCAAGGTTGGGCTGCTGGGCGCGTTCGAGCAGCAATATGTCGTCGCGCTCGTTGAAGCAATAGAGCAAGGTGGCGATTTTGTACGGCAACTTCACCCGCGCAGTGAAGCAGGCACGGTGCGGCTTAGGCAAGCAACCTGTCACATCGGCACTGGTTCGCGCAGATAGCGTCAGCGCCCGTTCTTACTCTTAATCATAATCTTTTTCTTAATCGCTTCCCCGATCCGAGCTTCCGCGACCGTTCCGAGATTATGATTAAGAGTAAGATGAAGATTAAGAGCCGGACGCCGTTACTGACCAACGCAGTAAAGCTTGCTCCCGGTACGGATGAAGAGACTGCCTTGAGCGACCGCCACCGTGGCGCGGAGATCCTCGTCGCCGTCATCCCCCATGGCCGCCACATGCAACAGCTTGAACTCCGGCGCCGCGGCGACGACGAATACCTCGCCGCGAAAATTCTGAAAAAAGATTTTGCCATCCGCACCCGTGGGGGACGACTCAAGTTTGACCCGCGTGCCCAGGTCGCCAATCCAATCCGCCTTGCCCGTGGCCGGATCAATCCGCGCGAGGTTTTTTTTGTCCCCGTTCAGCACGTAAAATCGGCCCTGATAAAACAACGGCGTGCCGACGTCGCTTGAGACTTCGCGCTCCGGGATGGTCCACGCCAAACCCGAATCATCCAAGGCGCCCTGGCTGCCCGCCTTGATCGCAAACACGGGCGAACCTTTGGGGGCGCACGCCAGCACCACGTCGCCACCGGTCACCGGCGAGGGCACGAGCCGCCAGTGCGTGATCCGGGTGGGATTCCAACTGCCCCAACGCCATAATTCTTCGCCGTCCTTGAGACTGTGACCCGTAATGCAGTCGCCCCCGATCACCAACATTTCCCGACGGCCGGCATGCTCGAAGGGAATCGGCGTGCTGTACGCTTCGTGGGATTCTTCATGCGCTTCGCTGGGACGGATGTGTTTCCAGATCTCCGTGCCGGTCTTGGGCGCCAACGCCAGCAGGTAGGAATCGTTTGGTCCGTCCTTCTGCCCGCGGCCATGCACCGGCACGTTGCGTTGCAAAACCTGGATAAACAGTTTCCCGTCGAAAAGGGTCGGGCTGGCGCCGTAAGTCCATTGATAGGCGAACTGGCCGTAATCCTTTTGCAGATTGTGCGCCCAAACTTGCTTCCCTGCGAAGTCAAACGCCACGAGGTCTCCCGTGCCATAGAGAAAGTAAACCATTTGCCCGTCCGTCACCGGTGAAGGCGACGCCAGATTGCTCTTATTATCCAAGTTGAAGCCCGAGGCCACTTCCTGATTCCATAGCTCCTTCCCGGTCCGGCGATCCAACGCCAGCGCGTGCAGCGTCTTGGTGCGCAAATCCGTGGAGCTGACGAAGACGTGGTCGCCCCAGATGATCGGCGTGGCGGCGGCGGGACCGGGCAAGGTCGCGACCCACCGCACATGGTTCGTTTTGGAAAAATCGGCCGGGAGCTTTTGCTCGCTGGCCGAGCCATCGAAATGCGGCCCGCGCCAATGCGGCCAGTTTTCCGCGGATAACGAACTACCCACGCAACCGATCGCCAGCACGCCAAACAAAAGATTCCGGAAGAATTTCATGTGTCGCCTAATTCTTGACGGGGCCTGTCGTGGATTCAAGTTCATTTACCCACCGCGCCCGGCCGGTGTGGAATCACGGGTGCCCCGGCCGTTGCCGCAGCCCAGCTCCGACTTCGATCGGTTCAACGAACCGACAGGTTTTTACGCCCCTTAACCAACCTGGAGCGTTTGGCAGACTGCACTTGAGGGCGAGCGCCAAGACGGCGCGCGCCGGCATGCGGCGTGGAAATCCAAGTTCCTTGAGTTTTCCGTTGGCTTTCGGTCGCCACCTATGGCACAAACGACAACGTCAGCAGACCCAAGCAACCATAGTGAACACGCCCGCGCTCTAAATTCTATGAAATGGTTCTACGTTGAAAACGGCCAGCAAGCCGGCCCGATCGAAGAAACCGAGTTCCCCCGTCTGGTGCGTCTCGGAAAGCTCCGCGGCGACACGCTCATTTGGCGCGAGGGCATGGCTAACTGGGAGCCGTTCAGTGCCGCGTGCCCGCAGGAATTCGCGGCCACGCTGACCGCCCCGGCGGCCACGGATCCAGCCGTCACCGGCGACGAAAGCGCTTGCGCGGAATGCGGCGGCATCTTCCGTCGGGACGAAATGCTGCCCCATGGGAATGTTTTTATTTGCGCGGGCTGCAAACCGGTGTTCCTGCAAAAACTAGCAGAGGGTGCGAAGCTCAACACGGGTAAGCTGGATTACGCCAGCATCGGGACGCGGTTCGGCGCGGCCGTCTTGGATGGCATTTTGCTTTGGATCGTGAGTTTTGTCACCCAGATGCTCTTGATGGCGGTGATGGCCTCCACCAGTCGCTCGCAACCCAACCTGGCCATCGTGATTCAAATCATTCTCTTTCTGGTCGGGATGGCCATCGGCCTCTCGTACGAAACCTTCATGATCGGCAAATACGGCGCCACGCTCGGAAAAATGGCGGTCAAAATCAAAGTGGTAACCGCGGACGGCGGACCGGTTTCCTACAGTCGCGCCCTGGGGCGTTACTTCGCGAAGTTTCTCAGCGGCATGATCTGTTTCATCGGTTATCTCATGGCCATCTTCGATCAGGAAGAACGGCGCGCGCTGCACGACCGCATTTGCGATACCCGCGTGGTCCTGAAGTGACCCATGAGCCCGGCGCTGATTCATTGCCCGAAGTGCCAGGCCGAGCTGTTGCCCCAAGCCTTCAACCAGGGGACCTTCGAACCGTGCGCCTCCTGCAATGCGCTGCTGCAGATTGAAATCTTTCCCGCACTGTTCCGGCGCCCGGAAGCGGGCCGCGCCGGCGAAGGGATCCTGACGGAAGGGGAAGCGAGTTGCTTTTATCACCCGCAGAAAAAAGCCATCCAGCCCTGTGAAGGTTGTGGCCGCTTCTTGTGCGCGCTGTGCGATTGTGAACACCAAGGGCAGCACCTTTGCCCGTCCTGCTTGGAAACCGGCCGCACGAAAGGCAAAATCAAAAGCCTGGAATCGAAGCGGACGCGGTACGACCGCCTCGCCTTTGCGCTCGCCTTGCTCCCCTGCTTGCTTTTTTATTTCACGATTATCACCGCGCCCATAACGATCTACGTGGTGCTCCGTCACTGGAAAGCGCCGCTCGGTTTGACCCAACGATCGCGCAGCAAGCTGGTCCTGGCGGCGGTGATTGCCAGCCTGCAAATCGCCGGCTGGGCGACGCTGCTGATCGCCCTGCTCACGAAGTAAGCCGTGACTGAACCCGAGTACATCAAGTTGACCTCCCCGCGGCAGCGAGGCGGTTTCGCAGTCGTTTCCGCGTGCCGCTCCAGTCTCTGGCTCGGACCGGATCATTTGCTATCCGTCGAGTCGGAAGGTTACACCGAAAGCTACAAACGCTTTTACTTCCGCGACATTCAGGCCATCACGATGCGCAAAACCGGACGGCTTGTGGTCCTGGCCATCGTGACCGGGTGCCTTTGCGGGTTGTGTGGTATCGTCGCGCTGGCCTGGGACGCCATCGAAGCCAAATGGGTCTTCGGCCTCCTCGCCGGAATCTGTGCCGTGCCCTTTAGCTTGAACTTGCTGTACGGCCCCACCTGCGCGTGCCAGTTGCGTACGGCAGTGCAGACCGAGGACCTGCCTTCCCTGGGCCGCGTCCGGCGGGTGGCCAAAATCCTCGCCCGCCTCCGTCCGCTCATCGCCGAGGCGCAAGGCCAGCTGAGCGCCGAAGAAATTCCGCCGCCGTTCCCGCAGCCCGGTCCGGCCCCGACGCCGACGCCGACGATCGGTGAAGCGCCCACCGCAGGAATAGCTGAAGAGCCGCCGCGCCTGTCGTGAGGCCCGATACTTTGCCCGCCATGCCCACCCTCACTCATCAACGCTGCCTCAACCACGCTCGGCGTGAAGCCGTGGCCCGTTGCCCGGCGTGCCTCCAGTTTTTTTGCCGCGAATGCGTGACCGAACATGACGACCGCGTGATCTGTGCGGCCTGCTTGAAGCAACTCGTCCGCGTTCCCCTGTTGCAACGCCCCGGGTTCGCCGGGACGCTGCGCGCCGCGCAAGGTCTGCTCGGCCTGATGACTGCGTGGTTTTTTTTCTATCTGATTGGCGCCGCCCTGCTCTCTCTGCCCACGCCGTTTCACGAAGGCACGCTTTGGCAAGTCAACTGGCGGGACAAGGAATGATGAACCTCCAACCTCGAACCTCAATCATCCAATCCGCCGGGCTGAATCAGCGGCGCGTCAGGGTCTTTGGATGTCGGGTGATTTTCCGCCGTCCACCGGCAACATGAAACCTGCCCACCGGCGTCAGCAGGGCCGCCCTGCACTCGATCTCATCGAGGCCGCAGTTCACTTGCTGCGCACGGCGCCTGCGACCGCGCTGGCGACCTACTACGTCGGCAGCCTGCCGTTTGTGCTGGGCGGGCTCTACTTTTGGGCCGACATGAGCCGCAGTCCGTTTGCACGGCAGCGGGTGGTCGAAGCCGCGCTCGGGGTGAGCCTGTTATTTGTGTGGTTGAAATTCTGGCAGGCCCTCTTCGCGCGCCGGCTTCGGGCGCATTTGACCGGAGAAAAACTTCCGTCGGCCGGCGGCGCGCGCTACCTCCACATCCTGCTGACCCAAGCCACCCTGCAACCCACCGGGCTATTCCTGATGCCGTTGGCCGCCTTGCCGGTGCTGCCCTTTGCCATCGTGTACGCGTTTTACCAAAACCTCACGGCGCTCGCCGACACCGACGCACCGGGCGTGGGGACTTTGTTCCGCCAAGCCGCGCGGCACGCGGGAATGTGGCCACGGCAAAATGTCCTTGGGTTGCTCTACCTGGCCGCGTTCGGCCTTTTCGTTTTTCTCAACTGCGCCATGGTCGGCGCCACGCTGCCCTTACTCTTGAAATCTTTGCTGGGAATTGAAACCGTGTTCTCCCGCAGCGGTGCGGCGCTGTTGAACACAACGTTCTTTGCCGCCATGGCTGGCATCGCCTATTTGTGCCTGGACCCGTTGTTGAAGGCGGTTTACGTACTCCGCTGTTTCCACGGCGAAGCGGTCGCTTCGGGCGCGGATCTGCGGGCCGAACTGCGGCGCCGCGCCACGCCGGGCGCGCGGCTGATGGCTAGCTGCCTCCTCGCCCTGACGCTCGCCGGCGCGACGCCCCTCCACGCCGCCGACACCCCGCCCGGACACTCCAGCGTCCCGACGATCATCTCGCCGGCGGAACTCGACCATGCGATTGACGAGGTCATGGGACAGCGCAAATACACCTGGCGGCTCCCGCGTGAAAAAGTCACCGACGCCGAGGCCGGTGAGGCGGGACTGTTCGCAAAATTTTTCCAACGTATCGGCCAGCTGATTCGCGATGCACTTGGCAGCTTCGTCGACTGGATCGGGAAGCTCCTGCAAAAAACGATTGGCCGTCGCACGGCTTCCCCTCCCAGCCTCGACTGGGCGCAATTGCCGCAAGTGCTGCTGTCCGGGCTCCTGGCGCTGGTACTCGCAACGGTGGCCATTCTGCTGCACCGGCTGTGGCGGAGCCGTCGCCGCTCACCGCAACTGGTCGCCACTGAAGCCATCCAGCCAGTACCGGATATCACTGATGAAAACGTGGGCGCGGACGCGTTGCCCGAGGACGGCTGGACCAAACTGGCACGCGAACTGGCCGCGCGCGGCGAATTCCGGCTCGCCCTGCGGGCCTTTTACCTCGCCAGTCTCGCGCATCTGGCCCAGCGCAACCTGATCAGCCTGGCTCGCTTCAAGTCGAATCACGACTATGAACTGGAACTGAGCCGCCGCGCGCATACGTTGCCGGCCTTGCGGCGAGTCTTCGGTGAAAACGTCGGCGCGTTCGACCGCGTTTGGTACGGCACGCACGAAGCCACGGGCGAACTGGTCACGCTGTTCGCGGCCAATGTGGACGGCCTTAAAACCGGCGGATGAAACGGCAGCTTCCCATGCTCGCGTTGTTCCTGGTTGCGACCACGTTCGTGGCGGGGGTGGTACACTTGTTCACCCTACGCTTCGAGGCGGGCGACATTTATCCGCCCTACTCATCCCTCCGGGCCGATCCGCTCGGCACGATGGGGTTGGCCGAAAGCCTGGCCCGACTACCCAACCTCGAGGTGCGCCGCGATGTCAGCACCACGAGCAAATTGCCGGAGGAAAAGAATACGACGTATCTCCACCTCGCCGCGGAAGCCTCCGACTGGCGCTGGCTGCCGGCCGATATGTTCCACGAAATTGAAGCATTCGCCACGCGCGGGGGCCGGCTCGTGATCACGATGCGGCCAGTTCACGGCCCGGATTTCTGGTCCGGCTCGCGACTGGGATTCCCCGTCTCGACCAACAGTTCCGCTGCCACCAACGCCCCGGGACTGAAGGGAGGCCGGAAAGGTTCGCGCCCGAAACCCATTTTGCGCGACGACGCCGCGCTCGATTCCGTGTCGCTTCCAAAGCGTTGGGGCTTGGCGTTCACTCAAGTGAAACTCAAACTGGGCAACGAGAACGCTTACGAACCGGTGGTGGTGGTGAACCAGACTGACCTGCCATTGCCCCCGGAACTCGCCTGGCAAAGCGCCTTGGTGCTCACCAATCTCGACTCCCGGTGGCGCACGATTTACTCCCGCGGCAGTAATCCCGTCGTCGTCGAACGCACCTTTGGTCGCGGCTCGATCGTCTTCGCCACCGATTCCTATTTTGTCAGCAATGAAGCGCTGTGGAAAGCTCGCCACCCCGCGTTGCTGGCCTGGCTCATCGGCAACGCGAATCAGGTGGTCTTCGACGAAGCGCATCTGGGCGTGACGGAATCCGCGGGCGTGGCGGGGTTGATGCGCAAATACCGCCTCCACCCCGTGCTCGGCGGCCTGCTGCTGTTGGCGCTCCTGTTCATCTGGCAAAATGCCTTCAGCCTCGTGCCGCCCACCGCCGACGCGGCGCGCAGCGAGTTTATCGTCGGCAAGGACGCCGCGTCCGGGTTTGTGAATTTGTTGCGCCGCAACATCGCCCCCCGCGCCATCCTGGACGTTTGTTTCCACGAATGGACTAAATCCCTCCGGCAGCGCGACAATTATCGGATCGCCAGCGTGGATCAGGCCCAGGCGATCATGGAGGCCGAACACGCGCGCCCACCGCGTGACCGCAATCCAGTCCGGGCGTATCAGGATATTTGTCGCGCGTTGAAACCAACGGCGACTCCCACACCCAACCCGGCTTCCCAACCCGAGCAAAAATTATGAATCCAGAACGTTTGAAGGAAATCCTGGCCCAAGCCCGGCACGAAACCGGCAAAATCATCATCGGGCAGCACGAGGTCATTGAGCAGGCGCTCATCGCCATATTCACCGGGGGCCACGCGCTCATCGAAGGCGTGCCGGGCGTCGCCAAGACCTTGCTCGTGCGGACCCTGGCTCATGTGCTCGGTACCGACTTCGCCCGCATCCAGTTTACGCCCGACCTCATGCCGGCCGACATCACGGGCACGAATGTTTTCAATTTGCAGCGCAATGAATTCTCGTTGATCAAAGGGCCGATCTTCACCTCGTTTCTGCTCGCGGATGAAATCAATCGGGCGCCGGCGAAGACTCAGTCTGCGCTCTTGCAAGCCATGCAGGAGCGATGTGTGACGATTGATCGCGACACGCACCCGTTGCCAGCGAACTTCACCGTGTTCGCCACGCAGAATCCCATCGAGTACGAGGGCACCTATCCGCTACCCGAAGCGCAGAAAGACCGCTTCATGCTCAAGATCACGATGCGGGCGCCGGGACGCGAGGATGAACTCGCCCTCGCCCAGCGTACCATGACGGAGGAAGCCCCGGAAACCCTGCTCGCCCGGGGCGTCGTGCGGCCGGTCATCCAGGCGGCGGACATCGTGGCATTGCGGGAGCAGCTCGCCCGCGTCGTCCTGCGCGACGAACTGACGGCCTATCTCGTGGACCTGGTACGCGCCACCCGTTCGCACGAAAGCGTCATGACTGGCGCCGGACCGCGCGCCACGCAATCGCTCATCATGGCCGCGCGCGCCTACGCCGTACTGTCCGGCCGCGATTTTGTCACGCCGGACGACATCAAAGCCATGGCCGTGCCGGTGCTGGAGCACCGCTTGATGCTGCGGCCGGAATTTGAAATCGAGGGCTTGAGCGTGACGGAAGTCATTCAACAGATTCTGCAGCAACTCGCCGTGCCGAGATGAAAACGCTCCTTATTCAACGCGCGACCGCTCCCCGACCTTCTCGCCCCGGAGGAGCGGGCCGGGGCGAAGGCGGGCGGCCGAGCCAAGGTTGTCAATGATCGTTCCCAGTTTCAAGCTGCTGCGGTGGTTCGCGCTCGTTGTGCTGCCGTTTGCCTTGCTCGGCGCGGTCGAACCGGCGGCGCTGGTGGTGGCACTCGCGAGCATTGGCTTGTTCGTCCTGGTGACCCTGGCGGACGCGCTGCGCGCGCGCACCAGCTTGGCGGGCCTCGAGGTGGAACTGCCTGCAATCGTCCGGTTGTCGAAAGACCGGGAAGCCAAACTGGAGTTGCGCCTCCGAAACGAGCCCCGGACGAAACGGCGGCTGCGCCTGGCCCTGGCGTGGCCGCGCGAAATTGAATCACCGCAGGAAGAGGTGCTCGTGGAATTACCGGCGGCGAGCGAATGGTCGCGCCTGGCGTGGCCGTGCGTGCCGCGCCAGCGGGGGAATTTTCCGCTCGCCGCTGCGTACGTGGAGGGTATGTCGCCGCTCGGCTTTTGGGCCGTGCGCCAGACGTTGCCGGCGCGCACTGAGCTTCGCGTTTACCCAAACCTGTTGAGCGACCGGAAAAATCTCGCCGCGCTATTCCTGAACCGCGGGGCCTTCGGCCTGCACGCGCAGCGGCAAGTCGGGAAGGGTCGAGAGTTCGAAAAGCTGCGCGAATACGTGCCGGGGGATGGCTACGACGAAATCCACTGGAAAGCCACGGCCCGGCGCGGCAAACCCATTACCAAGGTTTTTCAAATCGAGAAGACGCAGGAGATTTACGTCGTCATCGACGCCTCCCGGCTCACGGCGCGCACGCCGGGCACCGAACTCGAACTCGGGGAGCCGTCGCTCGGAGCCACGGAAGGGGATGCCGGACGGCCGAGCAGCCACTCCACCCTCGAGCGCTTCATCACGGCCGGACTCATGCTTGGCCTGGCGGCGGAGCGGCAAGGTGATTTGTTCGGCCTGCTCACCTTTACGAACCGGGTGGAGCGATTCGTCCGCGCAAAAAACGGCCAGGCGCATTTCGGCAGCTGCCGCGAGGCGCTGTACACCCTCCAACCGCAGATCGTTTCGCCAGATTTCGAAGAACTCTGCACCTTCATCCGGCTCCGGTTGCGCCGGCGGACGCTGCTGTTTTTCCTCACCGCGCTGGACGACCCGGTGCTCGCGGAAAGTTTTGTGCGCAACCTGGATTTGATCCGCCACCAGCATCTGGTTTTGGTGAATATGATTCAACCGCCGGGCGTATCGCCAGTGTTCAGCCAGCCGAACGTGGCGACGGTGGACCAGTTGTATCAACATCTGGGCGGACACTTGCAGTGGCAAAAGCTGCGCGAGTTGGAAACAATTTTGAAACGGCGAGGCGTGGCCTTTTCGCTGCTCCGGAATGAGCGCCTCAGCGCGGAGCTCGTCGCACAGTATCTCAACGTGAAGCGGAGGCAGCTTTTATGAAGCACCAAGTACCAACCATCAAACTCCGGCGAAGCACCAAAGTCCAAGCTCCGAGCGGATTCACCCGGCCTTGGGGTTTGAGGTATTGTGGTTCTCGGAATATTGGAGCTTGGTGTTTGGTGCCTTTTCCGAACTCATGATCATCGACCTCCAACGATTCGTGGCCGCCGGGCGGCCGTACTGGTCGGACTTGGAGAAAATCCTGGACCGGCTGGAGGCGGAGGCGGCCTCCACGATGTCGCTGGAGCAACTCACGCGTTTTCAACGACTTTACGAACGCGCCGCCGCGGACCTGGCGAAGCTCACGACGTTCTCCGCGGAGCCGGAAACCCGGCGCTATCTGGAGCGGCTCGTCGCGCGCGGCTACAGTGAAATCCACGAAACCCGGGCGCGCCGCAGCCGGCTGGCGCCGCGGAAGTGGTTCTTGGAGACGCTCCCCCGCACCTTCCGCCGTCACCTCCGCGCCTTCTATCTTTCCCTAGCAATCACGCTCGCCGGCTGCGCCTTCGGCGGGTTCGCGTTGATCCTGGACCCGGACTCGCGGCACGCGACCATGGCCTACGGCCACGACCAATTGACGCCGGAAGAACGTGTGCGCCAGGAGGAACAAGCCACGGAGGACCGGCTGGATGGGCGCAAGACTTCTTTTTCCGCCTTCCTGATGACCCACAACACGAAGGTCTCCATCTTCACACTCGCACTCGGCATGACCTGGGGCGTCGGCACCATCTTGATGCTGTTCACGAATGGCGTCACGCTCGGCGCGATCGCCGTGGATTATGTCCAGGCTGGGCAGACCAAATTTCTACTCGGCTGGTTGTTGCCCCACGGGGTGATTGAAATTCCAGCCATCCTCATTGCCGGCCAGGCCGGACTGGTGCTGGCCTTCGCGCTGATCGGCTGGGGGAAACGCCGCCCCTTCACCGCGCGCGTGCGCGAAGTCTCCCGCGACCTCACCACCCTGATCCTTGGCGTCGGGATCATGCTGGTCTGGGCCGGATTCGTGGAAGCATTCCTGTCGCAATACCATGAACCGATGATTCCGTACGACTTGAAGATCGGCTTCGGCTTGGTTGAACTGACGCTGCTCACACTGTTCCTCGCGAAATCAGGGGCGAAAGGTGGCGCGGGAGAAATCCCGGCGCCCGCCGTCGTGGAAACGCGAAAGCCATGAGAACCAGCACGCTGAAAATCCGCACGGTCGAGGGCGTGGTGTTTTCGCAGCGACTCGCGGGGCCGGTCACCCGCTTCCTGGCGTGGTTCCTGGATCTGCTGTGCATCGGATTGCTGCTCTGGGTGGTCAGCTGGTTATCCCTGGTCGTGGGCTTCCTGAGCTGGAACCTGGCCGGCGCGTTCTCAACGCTTGCCTACTTCGTCATCAGCATCGGCTACGGCATCGCCTGCGAATGGGGTTGGCGCGGACAAACGATTGGGAAAAGATTCTTCCGCTTGCGCGTCGTGGACGTCGAAGGCATGCGGTTACAGTTCAACCAGATTGTCACGCGCAACCTGCTGCGCTTCGTGGATGCTTTGCCGGCAGCTTATTTCGTCGGGGGCCTCGCGTGCTGGTTCAGTCCCAAATGCCAGCGCCTCGGCGATCTCGCGGCCAATACGGTCGTCATTTGCAACCCGCACGTCACCGAACCCGACCTTGATCAACTGCTCGCGGGAAAATTCAATTCGCTGCGCCAGCATCCGCACCTGGCCGCGCGCCTCCGGCAGAGTGTTTCGCCCGACGAAGCCGCCGTGGCGTTGCAGTCGTTGGTGCGTCGCGACGAATTCGATCCCATCGCTCGCATCGAGTTGTTCGCCGAACTGGCCGCGCATTTTCGCGCCAAGGTTGAATTTCCGCCCGAGGCCACCGACGGGATCGCCGACGAACAGTACCTGCGCAATGTCGTGGATGTGATCTACCGCTCGCGTCCGGAAGCGCGAAGGGACCAGGTCTTGGCTTGAGCCGAACCCGCATCCGGTGCAACCGTCCGCCGCCCGGCTTTAGCGTCGGTTTCAAATTCGGTTTTCAACCACGACACCCCAGGAAGCTGATTTTATTGGCTTGCTGGTCAAGTCGTTCCGTCTGGCCAGCTTGACGGTTGGACGGCGTCATGAGATAAGCTTGGCTCGTAGCAGCCTAAGTTGGCTTGCCTTCCTGCAAGTCAACGCGGGGGACCCAAATCCTTGGACGAAAGTCCGGGGGCGGGGCGAACGGCGATGGCGAACCATCGTCGCGGTCACTTTCAAGACCGAGCCCGTCAGCTAACCTCGTCGGCCTTTGGAAGGGCGATCCTCTAGTCCCCGCGTGTGCGGGACACCACGGTCACCCCAATGAAACGCGTTGCGTCGTGGCGTGGCGAAAAGCCACGTTTCGTCGCAACCACATCGGAGTTGGGTTATGACAATGAACATCATGGTGGCGATCGGAGGCAATTGGCTGAGCGTGGCTTGGTATCATTATCTGCTGGCCCTGACTTGCCTGGTTCTGCTCTCCAGTCTCGTGCTGATTCGCGAGCGACAAGTGGGGATAGTGGTGAAGCGGTTCGCACGCCGCAGCCTCGCGCCGGGCCGGCTGGTGGCGTTGGATGGCGAGGCAGGTTATCAGGCGGACACCCTCGCGCCCGGACTGCACTTCGGCTATTGGCCGTGGCAATACCGCGTCCTTAAAGTCCCGGTCACCGTGGTGCCGCAGGGCGAAATCGCCTTGGTCATCGCGGCGGACGGCACGACGATGCCCACCGAGCACATCCTGGGAAAAGTCGTCGCGTGCGATGCCTTCCAGGACGCCCGGAAGTTCCTGTTGTACGGCGGCGAGAAAGGTCGCCAGCTCGGGATCCTTACCGCGGGCACCTATCGCATCAACACGGCGATGTTCGCCGTCATCAATGCGGCGAACGCACCGGAGCACGGCATGTTGAGCGACCAGTTGCTGCTGCAACGCGTCGAGTCGGACATGGTGGGCATCGTCATCACACTGGATGGACAATCCATCGAAGCCGGCGAAATTGCCGGGCCGGTCATCGCCGGGCACGAAAACTTCCAGAACGCCCAGGCGTTCCTGACGGGCGGCGGACGGCGCGGCTTGCAGGATCAAGTGCTGTTGTCCGGTTCCTGGAACTTGAATCCGTGGTTCGTGCAGGTGGAACAAGTCCCGATGGTGCAGATTCCCATCGGCTCGGTCGGCGTGGTCATCTCCTTCGTCGGCAAGGCACATGAAGACGTGAGCGGCCTGGAGTTCAAACACGGCGACCTCGTCAACGTCGGTCACGAAGGCGTCTGGGTGACGCCACTTTATCCCGGCAAACATCCGATCAACACCCGCATCATGAAGGTGGAACTCGTGCCCACGACGAACATTGTGCTCAACTGGGCCTCGCGCACCGAGGCGCACAACTACGACGCGAAACTCTCGTCCATCACCGTGCGCTCGAAGGACGGGTTCGCCTTCAACCTCGACGTGGCGCAAATCATTCATGTGGGCGCCCTCGATGCGCCGAAGGTGATTTCGCGCGTGGGTTCGATGCAGAACCTCGTGGATCACGTCCTGCAACCGATTGTGGGAAATTATTTCCGCAACTCCGCGCAGGATTTCACCGCGCTCGACTTCCTGGGCGCCCGCAGCCAGCGGCAAGTGGATGCCGCCGCGCACATCCGCGCCGCCATCGGGACGTATGACGTACAGGCGATTGATTCGCTCATCGGCGACATCAATCCGCCCGCCGAGCTCATGCAGACCCAGACCGATCGCAAGATCGCCGAGGAACGGCGCAAGACCTATCAGGTGCAGGAAGCCGCGCAAATCCAGCGCCAACAACTGGTGCGCCAGACCTCGCTCGCCGACATCCAGCAACAAGTTGTCGGAGCGGAACAAGGCGTGAACATCGCCGAGTTGCAAGCCAACGCGAACGTGAAGCAGGCCACCGGCGAAGCCGAGGCCACGCGCCTCCATGCGCTGGGTGAAGCGGAAGCCATCCGCGCCACCGGCCAGGCGAAGGCGGAAGCCTACCGCGTGGGCGTTGCGGCGATTGGCGCGCAAGGCTACACCGTCATGCAACTCATGCAGATCGTCGGCGAGCGCAACGTGCGCATTGTGCCTGATGTGGCGGTGACCGGTGCGGGCGGCAGCACCGGCCTGGTGGACGGACTGCTCGGCGTGATGCTGCGCAGTCAGGCGAAAGAAGCAACGCCAGCGCAACAGAATTGAGTTGATGTAAGAGTGGAACCACAAGAGCGCGCCAGCAATGGCGCGCTCTTTTTTTACAATTGGAGCTGCTGTGGAGACTTCGAGTCCGGCAGCGTCAGCCTCCGGCTGACGAGTCCGGAACCCAGGCACCGAAACCGCCGGTATCGGCGCGGCGCAGACCGACCGCGGCAAGCGCCCGCTGGAACATCGCGCCATACCATGAAGGCCGACGAACAACCAAAGGCTCGGGCCGGCGGGGAAATTCGAACTGAATTCGTTCAAGCCCAAGCCCCGCCTCCTGCCACCGAAGCAATGGGTGGGCGAGATCTGATTGTGGCTGGCCCCTGGTTCGTTGAACCAACAACACGCGTTGAATTCCATGAGCCAGGAGAAAGTTTGCCGATGGGAAATCCGTGGTGAAACAGACCGAACGATTGTCAAATTCGTCCGGCTGCATTTTGCGGCCTTCACCCCGCCGGTTCGCATCAAGCAGAAAAACGGGTGGGGCATCGCATGGAAGATTCCTGGCTAAAACCAGCCCGGCGCCGTTCCTCAGTGCGTTCATGATTGGCAACACATTCACCGCCGCCACCGCCCTGCCGGTCAATGGTTCAAAAATCGGTTCCGCCGACGGCATCGGCACTGCGTTGTAAAGGGGCACCGGGCGATAGCCTTTCGCGGCCAGCGCCACTCCAGCCAGGACTCCTTCCGCACCCGGCAGATCCAGCACGAGCACGACCCTTTCTTCCGGCGGTGGTGACCAACTCGCCTCGGGGACCGGCTCCGCCACCGGAAAGCTCGATTGGGTCAGGTCCAGATGCGCGAACAAAACCGGTTTGGCCCAGCGCGACCAGACCGATGCGTCCGGCACCCAGGCGGCAAATATTTCTTCCTTAGTCATTTTCTTCGAGAAGCAAAGCAACATCCATTGCGGCAAAATCAATCACTGGTTTTTCGGACATCCGAGCATAAGCTCCCGCCGCCCGCCCGTTCACGGTGTAAACGCCGATACACACATGACGCAGCCCGATGGGAGTGGCCACGGGCAGGGATTCGAAGCGTCGTTGCGCCGCCCAATTACCGGGCAGCAGATGCACATTTAGTCGCGTCCGCCACCATGCCTCAGGCCGCATCCATTCGCGGACACTGACCGTGTCACCCGTGTTGCACATTGCCGTCTTCAGCAACCAACCGTCGTCGTGCGCCCACGGGACGTCACGCGGGTCGCGGGTTTCGGGCAACAAGGCGCGCCAGGTCGGGAGGGTCGCGGACAGCCTGCCCCACACAATGGGAAAGCGTTTGCTTTCTGAAATAACGGCGAGCGCGGGATTGGCGACCGGGGTTCGGCCGCCGCGGAAAAATAATTTCCATTCTGTTCCCTTCGGCAACCTTGAGACCCACTCGGCCTGATGGAATCGAACGATGGCATCGAGCGGTCCGCGATGCCACGTCGTGTCGAGATGGGCGATGCCATCGTGCCAGATGATTTGTTCAGGCTTGGCCAGGTGCGTGCGGCAACCGCTTTCGCGGAGTCGCGCGGCGAGAAAGGCGATGACTTGATGATCCTCCATGAAGCCGGCGGCGGAGAGTAACGCGACCACTCCCCGCGAGCCGGCGGCCGCAACGATCGCAAGGCACCACGCATCGGCCGGATTGCCCGCCGGCTCCAGCTTTGGATAATGCGCCGCCATCATGGCCGTGAAATGCGAAGCCTCGCTGAAACCACCGGGCACGTCGCTGTTCGCCTCTGAAATGCGCCAGCCTTGGGTCGTAAAATGAAAATCGAATCGGATGACCCGGGCGGCGGCAGGCGTCGTGGTCGTGGGGTCGGCCAATACGCGCCGCAACGCGGCCGGCAAACCCAGCTCACCAAGCAATTCGGGCCGACCCGCAATCTCTGCTTCGGCCGCGACGGTTTCCGCGGTGAGCTGTTCGGCGAGTGAAGCAAGGCGCTGCCAGACCTCGCGCTTCATCACGAGCGGAAAGGGCGCCAGCGTGTCCACATCGCCGACCTGCGGGTCCCACTTGCAACCTTCGAGCATGGCCCGCCGACGCAGGGTCGAAAACACGACGCTATCGAGTGGGCATTCGGCGCGGAGGTCGTGAGCGTCCCGGGCTTCAATCGCAGATCTCATCAGCCGGCGTTGGCTTGCGACGATGGCTGTCATTGCGGCATGCCTTCCCACGCGCCGAGATGCCACAGCCAGGCAACCGAAAACGCAAGGTAGAGCAATGCCGGCAGCAATCCGCACCGGGCCCAGGCTGGAAACGGACGCTGCCGACTTGGTCGCACCGACCGTTCGACGACCAACGCAACGACCCAGAGAAGAACCGCCGCCCAACCCTCATGCACAAAATCCTGCAAGGTGGCGGACTCCGAATGCCAGTCGCCCGCCGCAGCGCGCCCAAAAATCAACCCGAGCGCGATCAGAAAACCGCTAAGCCTCACCCCCGAGGCGAGGTCTCGCTCCTCGGCAATCGAGACGGAAACTCGCGCACCCAGTTCGAGCAGCAGCCACAAGCCGAACAGTCCGCCGGTTGCAACCGCGGCCGAAAACACGTTGTTCCAGGACGAAGGTCCCTCGCCAATATTGCCGCCCGCGAATGTGAACGCCACCGCCATCATCGCGCCGCAGAGCGCGACCAGTGCGGCGGGGTTTTTCCTTTCGACCGCGTCGTCACGCACATTTAGACCAAGCCAGGGAAACGAAGCCTTTGCCACCATCAGCCAAACACCGCCCAAAAACGTCAGAAACAAATCCTCGCCGGCATTCGCCCGGACTTCGACAGCGCCCCACTGATGCAGTACGAATGCAATCACCGCCAAACTCCCCGCGGTGGAGAAGCGGATCGTCCAGCGAAAAATTCCCGCAGAACCAATCGTCCCCGCTTCACATTCTTCCTGATATAAGGTGGCCACGGCGGAATTAATGGGCGTCGCGGGCGTGGCAGCAATAAAAAACTAATACCCGAGACTGGCAGGCAGCAGGATCACAAGCTGCAGGCAAGAATCGGGGCGTGTGATGGCACTGTAAGTCGCAAGCCGGTTAATTGACGGTTGAGCCCCACACTGCCAAGCATGTGGCGATGTTTGAACTCGTCTCCGACTACGCGCCCGCGGGGGATCAACCGCAAGCCATTGCGAAGCTGACGGCGGGCGTGCTGTCCGGGGCGAAGCATCAGGTGCTGCTCGGGGTCACGGGTTCGGGCAAGACCTTCACGATTGCCAACGTGATCCGGAACGTCAACAAGCCC
>JANXWY010000098.1 GCA_025350905.1 Verrucomicrobiota bacterium | reverse complement strand
TTCAACCCCGCGTCGTCATCATGGACCCGATCACCAGCCTGATGGAAGCGGGCACCGCCTCCGAAGGCAAGGGCATGGTGACGCGATTGATTGATCATCTGAAGGCCGGCCAGGTCACCTCGCTCTTCACCAGCTTGACGCAGGGCGGGCACGCGCTGACGCAAGGCGAGTCCGCCATGTCGTCGCTCATGGACGCGTGGGTCTTGCTGCAAGACTTCGAGGGCAACGGCGAACGCAACCGCATCCTCTACGTGCTCAAGGCGCGCGGGATGAAGCACTCGAATCAAATCCGCGAGTTCCTCATTTCGGATCGGGGCATTGATGTCGTGGATGCTTACATCGGCGCGAGCGGCGTGCTGACCGGCTCGGCCCGCGCGGCGCAAGACGCTTTGGAAAAAGCCGCCGTGCTGACGAGTCAACAGGAAGCCGCCCGGCTGAAGCGCGAAGTGGAGCGCAAACGCACGATGATCGAACGACAGATCAAGGAACTGCGCTCCGATTACGAAGCCGAAGCTGTGGAACTGCGGCGCATTGCCGAACAGGTGGGCACCAGCACGCTCATGCTGAACACCGAGCGCGCGGCGTCCGGCCGGTTGCGCCAGGCGGATGCCAAGGTGACGGCGACCACGCGGATCAAGTCCCGAAATGGGACTGGAAACCGATGAAAACCAAAACTGTGAAACCACGTGCCGCCGCCGCCCCGCGCCGAAATACAAAGGGGAGCGCGCCCGCCTCGGCCGCATCCTGCGTTGCGGGACGCGCCCTCGTGGAAAACCCGGGCCCACCAAAGCGATCCAAGCGTCCGGGTCAACGTCACGCGTCAGAGGCTGGCCGCGAGGCGCGGCCAGCAACGCCCGGGGCGGGCGTGCCCCCCGGCAGCCCGCTCTGGCAACTGCGCCTCTACGTGATGGGCCGGACGCTCAAGTCGCTGACGGCGTTTGCGAACCTGAAGCAGTTTTGCGAGAGCCATCTCCAAGGCCGCTATCGCATCACGGTCATCGATCTGGTCAAGCAGCCCCAGCTCGCCAGGGGCGATCAAATCCTGGCGATCCCCACCGTGGTGCGCCGGTTGCCGAAGCCCGCGCGGACCCTCATCGGCACCCTTTCCGACACCGCGCGGGTGCTCGTCGGCCTGGATTTGCGAGCGGCGGAATGACCCGAACCACGAAGTGAAAACAACACGAAACCAAAGCCAGGCTGCAGGAGCGCCGCGTTCATGTCTTGGCCTTGCCCACAACTCGTCGGGCCGTTCTTTAATCCTGAAAGGATTGGCCAAAGCACTTGCCGGGATGCGGGTGATGACCAGGGCGGAAGGCCACGCTCATTCCACTTCACATTTCGTGATGAACGGAGACGAACGCCCGTGAAAGCAAACAAAACCAAGCGCGCGACCAAGGCCAAGCCACAGCGCCCGGCCACCCGATCGAAGGACGAGTTCATCCTGCGCCTCTTCGTGGCCGGCGCCACGGACCGTTCCCGCCAAGCCATCCTGCACGTCCGCGATCTCTGCGCCAACGGACTGAAAGACCGGGTCAAACTCGAAGTGATCGACATCTACCAGCAGCCCGCGCTGGCGCGCACGAACCAGATCGTCGCGACCCCGACGCTCATCATCGAACTGCCCAAGCCGCTCCGCCGGTTCATCGGCAACCTCACGAACATCAACGGCCTGTTCATCCAGTTGGACCTGATCCAGAAAGGTAAAATCGTGCTGTGAAGCCGGCCCGCCTGACAAACGCGTCCCGGCAGGTGCCTGCGCAGGAACTCGCCAGGCTCCAAGCCCGCCTTGCCGAAGCCGAGGGAACGCTCTGCGCCATCCGCACCGGCGAGGTGGATGCGGTGGTGACCGCGGGCAAAGCTGGGCTGCAAGTGTTCACCCTCGAAGGCGCCGGGCACGGCTACCGCGTCCTCATCGAATCGATGAACGAAGGCGCGCTCATCCTGACGGCGGACAAG
Organism: Verrucomicrobiota bacterium; assembly: GCA_025350905.1. GTDB lineage: Bacteria > Verrucomicrobiota > Verrucomicrobiia > Limisphaerales > JADLHS01 > JADLHS01. The sequence continues at coordinate 857 of JANXWY010000098.1, read as the reverse complement.
ACGATTCTCTACGCCAACCAATGTTTCGCGCGCATGGTCAAATGCCCGCTGGAGCAGGTGATCGGGAGTTCGATGCGCCGCTTTCTCTCGGCCAAAGGCCGGGCCACGCTCCGACCTCTGCTGAAAGAATCCGGCAAATCCGCCACCAAGATCCAAGTGTTGCTCCAGGCCATCAGTGGCACGGAAATGCCGGCGCAGATCTCCGCTCGCCTCCTGCCCGGGCACGGTTCCAACCGCCGAACCATCGGCTTGGTGGTGACGGACATGACGGAGGCAAAGCGCACCCAGGAGATGCTCCGCTCCTTGACGCACCGCGTGGTGCAGGTGCAGGAAGCCGAGCGCGGGCGCGTGGCGCTCGAATTGCACGACAACATCACCCAATTGCTCTGCGCCGTCCTCGTTCGCAGCCAGACGCTGGCGGATAAACTTTCGCCGCGGGACGGGTCCTCGAAAAGAGAAGCGATCAAACTCCGGGACCTGCTCGGCCAGACGGCCGAAGCAGTGGAGCGCATCTCGCGTGATCTGCGACCCAGCGTATTGGACGAGCTGGGGTTGGTCGCCGTCCTGCGCGACACCACCACGGAGTTCTCGGAGCGGACGGGGGTGTCCCTAAAACTCGCCTGCGCGCAGTTGACCGCGCGGCTGCCAGCCGACACCGAGTTGACCCTCTACCGCATTCTCCAGGAAGCCTTGAAAAATGTGGAGCAGCACGCCCAGGCCCGGCATGTTACTGTGTGCCTGACGAAACGGGGCGACCTCGTCAAGCTGGCGATCAATGACGACGGGATCGGCTTCGACGCGGATCACCGCGCGGCCAGACAAAATGGAAACCGCAGACTGGGTCTGCTCGGCATGCG
>JANXWY010000072.1 GCA_025350905.1 Verrucomicrobiota bacterium | reverse complement strand
CATCTTGCCGCCCGGATCGGCGTCCGAAATTTCTGTACGCTCGGTAACGTCCAATGCTATTCCGCCGGGCTGGAAGCCCGGCGCTACGGCAGGCAGGATGCCCGCCGCTACCTCGCTGCTCGAACTCACCAACGAAATCTGGCGCGGCAAAATCGCGCTGGCCTTCCCCCAATTCGGCACGACCGCCACGCATTTTCACGCGCTGAAACAACTCTGGGGCGAGGAACGCTGGCTCGCCTGGTGTCGCGCCTTGGCGGCAAACAAACCGTTCATCGTGGATGGAAATTCTGTCGTCGTGAGATTTGTCGCCCGCGGCGAGGCGTGGATTGGTTTGACCGACTCGGATGACATCGCCGCCGGGCAGCGCGAGGGATTGCCAGTAGCAGCGTTGCCCCTCACCCCGTCCCTCTCCCCATCGGATGGGGAGAGGGTGGTCGACGGCCGGGTGTGGGGTGAATCACTGCTCATCCCGAACACGGTCGCTGTGACTCGCAACGCACCGCATCCTGCAAAAGCGCAGAAGCTGTTTGATTACCTCCAGCGCCGCGAAGTCGGGGAGAAGCTGGTGAAGGCCAATGCGCTTGAGGGTGCTGGCGCTGGTGGGAGCCGAGGTGACGAGTCTCAAACTGAAATGAAACTCGAGACTCCTCATCTTGTCGCCTACGGGGTAATGGAATCACTGGCGCTGAGACCGGATTGGGATGTGTTGCTGCGCGATTTGGAGGCGACGACGAAACAATTGAACGGGATTTTTCTGAGATGACGAATTGCTCGCAACGTAGGACAGGCGTCGCGCCTGTCTCCATCTGTTCGGCGAATAATGAGACAGGCGCGACGCCTGTCCTACGGTAATGAACTGGCCCTTGCTCCAAAACAGTCTGCTGCTCGCCGGAACGACCACGGCGCTGGCGCTGAGCTTTGGCCTAATCACAGCGTTGTGGCTGGCGACTTTGGAAACTCGTCGGCGAAATGTGTTTCTCGCGCTGGCCATCGTAGCGTTAGCGTTGCCGCCATTTTTGGTCACGAATTGCTGGATCAGTTTACTCGGTGAAACGGGCGTGCTGCGGTCGTGGTTGCCGCTGAGGATCTATTCGCTCGGGGGAACGATCTGGATCCTGTCGCTCATGCTTTGGCCGATCACGTTGTTCGCTGCGCTCGCCGCGTGGCGGCGATTGGAGGCGGCGCGTTTTGAATGCGAGCCGGCGATGACGGGCTTTGCGCTGTTGCGTATGCTACTCATTCCAGTGGCCCGCGGGGAACTGGCTTTGGCGGCAGTGCTGACGTTTGTCCTCGCGCTGAACAATTTTGCCGTACCCGCCGTTCTGCAAACCAAAGTCCTGCCGGACGAGATGTGGGTTCAATTCAACACCAAGTTCGATACGCTAGCAGCGCTGCGATTGAGCGTGCCGCTGGTGCTTGCGCCGATGCTCCTGCTCGCGTGGGCCACGCGTCGGTCAGTGGCGTGGCCGCGAATTCAGGGCGCCGTGCCGGCCATAATCTTTGGTCGCCAACTTGGCTCAGCATGGCGAATCGGCTGTGGCTCGCTGGCGGTTTTGTTGTGCGTCGCATCCGTCGGCTTGCCATTGGGGCAAATTGTTTTCGCGCAGCGGACGTGGGCCGAACTCCCCGGTGCAATTGAAGCCAGCTCCGGCACGATCTGGAATTCGTTCTGGTTCTCAACACTGGCGGCGACGGTAGCCGTCGGCGCTGCACTGATGTTGAGTCTTGGTAGCAGCCGACGTCAGGAGGCTCATGCTTCCAATGCGGAGTGCGGAGTGCGGAGTGCGGAATCCAGTCAGAGCCGACTGACGTCGTCGGCTACGTTGATCGGATGGCTTCCCTTTTTCATCCCGGGGGTTTTAGTCGGGATTGCGTTGATCAAGATTCTCAATCGCCCGGTACTGGCAGCATTTTATCAGAGCGTCGGCATCGTGCTGCTCGCGCTGGTGATTCGCTATTTCGCTTTGGCCTGGACGGCGGCGCGGCATGCATTGGCGAGTGTGGATTCAGATTTGACGGACGCGGCGAAGCTCGAAGGCGCGACGCGGTGGCAGATGTTCCGGTTCGTCCTCTGGCCGCAGATTGCGCCGCAAATTTTCGCCGCGTGGTATGTGGTATATCTGCTGTGCTTGTGGGACGTGGAGTCCATCGTGATAATCCAACCACCGGGCGGCGAGACGCTCGCGCTGAAAATTTTCAATCTGCTGCATTACGGCTACGCGGCCCAGGTTAATGCGCTGTGCCTGGCGTTGCTGGGGTTGGCGGTGATGCCGCTGGTCGGGTGGTGGGTGTGGCGGAAGGCATCAAACATCGAATCAAACACCAAATCCCAAACACCAAACGCTAAGCAAACCCCAAACACCAAACACCAAACACCATGCGACCAAACGGTATTCGTGGGTTGGTGTTTGAGATTTCTTTGGAGTTTGGGGTTTGGAGTTTGGGGTTTCAGCACCGGTTGCTCGCCGTCGTCGGATCGGAACGAAGCCTCGCTGCCGAGCCAATTCTTTGAACGCGCGATGGTCATCGGTTCGCGCGGAGTAGGCATTGGTGAGTTAAACAAGCCGCGTTCGGTGGCGTGTGACACGAACGGAAATGTTTATGCGGTGGACATGACGGGGCGCGTGCAGAAGTTTTCGCCGGATGGGAAATTCCTTTTGTCATGGCAGATGCCGCAGACGGATTTGGGCAAACCAAAGGGCATGGGCCGCGACCATGACGGAAACATCATCGTGGTCGAGCCTCACTACCAGCGGGTGAATCATTTTACGCCGGAGGGGAAGCTGGTGGCACAGTGGGGTTGCAAGGGAACGAATGAGGGTTGTTTCATGTTACCGCGCGGGATTGCGGAGAATTCGCGCGGTGAATTTTTGGTGAGTGAATACATGGGGGCGGAGCGGGTGCAGCGCTTTGCGCCAATCGTCCAAAGTCTAAAGTCTAAAATCCAAAGTCCGTTGGATGAGGGAACGAGTCCCCTCACCCCGGCCCTCTCCCCTTCTGAAGGGGCGAGGGAGCACACCAACTGGCCGTATGCGAAGACAGATGGAACACTTCTGGCAACCTCGCAGCAACACGCCGGGTCGGAGACCGGCGCTCCGGAGCCAGGCGCGAGCTGGTTGCAGGTAATTGGCCGCGCGGGCACGGGACCAGGTGAGTTCAATCGGGCGGAGGGTATTTGCGTGGATGCGCGGGATCGGATTTATGTGGCGGATTCCTGCAATCATCGCATCCAGATCTTTTCCGCGGACGGAAAGTTTCTGCGGGAGTTCGGCACGGCAGGTTCGCGCCTTGGCGAACTGAGTTATCCTTACGATGTGGCGGTGGACGCGGCGGGAAACATTTTTGTCTGTGAGTTTGGGAATAGTCGCATCCAGGTGTTTGATGCGGATTGCCGGCCGGTGGAAATCATCGGTGGCGCTGGGGCGGCGCCAGGGATGTTCAACAATCCGTGGGGGATCGCCCTGGACGCGCGGGGAAATCTTTATGTGGCGGACGCGCTCAATCATCGGGTTCAGAAACTGGTGCGCCGCGCAAACGTAGCCGCCGAGGTCACTAGGCGGATTTCTGTCACCCACCAAGAAGTCCGCCTCCTCACGTCGTCGTCGACAAACTGAAATGCAATTCACCCATCCATATTGGTTGCTCGCGGCGCTTCCGGCGCTGGCGTGGATCAGTTGGCTGGCGTGGAAGACGGACGTGCAGATCGCGGTGTGGCGGCGTTGGACGGCGCTGGTATTGCGTTTGGTGATCTGTCTCGCGTTAGTGCTCGCGATCGCGGGCGTCCAATGGCTACTGCCAGTCGAAGGCATGAACGTGTTCTTCGTGTTGGATCGTTCGGATAGCATTCCATCCGGTCAACAGGACGCGGCGAAGGCGCTGGTTAACCGGATGGCGGTTCAGAAGAAAAAGGAGGACAAGGCGGGGGTGATTATCTTCGGCACGGACGCGAGCATTGACCGGATGCCGAACGCCGCGATTGATCTGGAAAAAGTCGAGGCCGTGGTGGACACGCAACGGTCCGATCTTGCCTCCGCGATTCGGCTCGCGACGGCGGCGTTCGCGGAGACGGGGCAAAAGCGGATGGTGTTGATGTCAGACGGGAATGAAAACCTGGGCGATGCCATGGCGGCGGTGGCCGGGGCCCGGGCGCAAGGGGCGACGATTGATGTGGTGCCGTTGGGCGTAACGCGGGGGAACGACGTGTCGGTGCAGAAAGTGCAGGTGCCGGCCAAACTGAAAAAGGGCCAGCCGTTCGAGGCGAAGATTTTTGTGCAAGCGGATCAGGCGCAATCGGCCACTGTGCGGTTGTATCGCAACGAACAGTTTCTCGGTGAGCAAAAGGTGCAGTTGGAGGCGGGGAAGAATCTTTTCTCGTTTCCCCAGACTTTGCCCGATCCCGGCTTCTTCAACTATGACGTGCGCGTGGACGCCGTGCGCGATGCCTTGCCGCAGAATAACCGAGCCGCGGCGTTCGCTAGCGTGAAAGGCGATCCCCGGGTGTTATTGATTTCCGGCGAACCGGATCAGGACGAGACGCTCGCGGCGGCGCTGCGCTCGGCCCGGCTGGAAGTGAAGGTCGTCGGGCTGGGCGGACTGCCAAACTCCCTCGCCGAAATGGACAGCTACGATTCCATCTTCCTCAGCAACCTGAGCGCGGGCGATTTGGGGCGCGACACCATGTCCCTGCTCGAAAGTGCCGTGCGCGATTTCGGAGTTGGGTTGGTGTGTGTCGGCGGGGAGAACAGTTACGCCGCGGGCGGATATCGCAATACCCCGCTGGAAGCGACCTTGCCGGTGAGCATGGAGCTCGACAGCAAAAAAGTTTTGCCGCCAGGTGCGGTCGTGCTGGTGATGCATGGAATGGAATTCGCCAACGGGAACCAAGTGGCGCGAGATTGTGCGCTCGGTGTGCTTGGGGCGCTCGGGCCGGCGGACGAACTGGGAGTAGTTCTGTGGGACGGGACAGATCAGTGGGTTTATGAATTGCAGAAAGTCGGGAACAAAAGTGCTGCGGGCCGTGCCATCGCCGGCATGAATCAGGGCGATCTCGGCAGTTTTCAGGGCGTCCTCGAGGAATCGCACAAGGCGCTCCAAAAATCCAAGGCGAGTTTGAAGCACATCATCGTGTTCAGCGATGGCGATCCCGCTCCGCCGTCGGCGGAGTTGATGCAGAAGATTGTGGCCGACCGCATCACGGTGAGCACGGTGTTGATTGCCGGGCATGTCGGGCCGGATACAATGATTTCCATCGCGGAAAAGGGCCGGGGACGATTTTACAACGTGACGTCGCCGGCCATGCTGCCGCAGATTTTCATCAAGGAGACGGCGGTGATTTTGAAGTCAGCCATCTACGAAGAGCCGTTCAAACCGCAGTTGCGTTCCGCCTCCGAAGTGACCCGCGGCATCGGCCTCGCCGATTATCCCACGCTGCTCGGTTACGTGGCCACGTCCCTGAAGCCGCGCGCCGAGACGCCGCTGTTGACTCCCAAGGGCGATCCGTTATTGGCGCATTGGCAATACGGCCTGGGTCGCGCGGTGGCGTTTACTTCGGATGCGCGCGCCAAATGGGGCAAGAATTGGTTGAACTGGGAAAGGTACCAGCAATTTTGGTCGCAGATTGCCCAGTGGAGCTTGCGCCGGCTGGAGAATGCGGATTTCACCAGCGAAGTCGTGGTGGACAAGGGCGAAGGGCTGATCAACGTCGAGGCGCTGGACGAGCAGGGTAATTACCGGAATTTCATGAATCTGCAAGCCACCGTCGTCAGTCCCAAAGGCGAACGCATGACGGTTCGGCTCGAACAAACCGGGCCCGGGCACTACGAAGCGAAGTTTCCGACCAAAGAGGTGGGCGGATATTTGTTGAACCTGTTGCAGGTGGAAAACGGGCAGGCGGTGGCGGGCCAGGTCGTCGGGGCGAGCGTTAATTTTTCGCCGGAGTTCGCGGTGGGCGAACCGAACGGGAACTTGCTGCGTCGGATTGCGGAGACGGGAGGCGGACGATTGCTGGACCCGGGCCAGCCAAACAATAACCCGTTCACGCACGACCGCATCAAAACGAAGCGGCCCCTGGATTTATGGGAATGGCTGGTAAAGTTGGCAATCATCCTCTTCGTATTTGATGTGGGGGTGCGGCGGATTGATCTCGACCGCGCCGAATGGCTCAGGTTGACGGCCGCCGTGCGGAAGCGGTTTTTCTTCTGGCGCGCCCCACTGCGGCCCGAGGAGGCGGAGGTGTCGTTGGTGACACTCCTCACCCGCCGCGATGCGGTGCGAACAGCGCGGACGGCAGCGGGCCCGGAAGCGCGCCCGGAATTGTTCCAGCCGCAACAACCCGGTGCGACCAAGGACTTTTCCGGCACGGACCCGCACGAACCGAACCCACCGGAAGTAACGGTGGAATCTCCGCCGGCGAAACCCGCTGCCGCCGAGCCGCCCGCCGGCACGACCAGCCGGTTGCTGGAAGCCAAGCGCCGTGCGCAGCAGCGCCGTCGGGAGTAAGCGCATAACCGTCCCCGCGAAGGCCCCGCCGCATAATCTTGTGCTCGGTGACGTCGTAAGACCGGACGCGAAGTGCCGCTGGCGGCATCAGCGAAGCGCTCAAACCAACCGCCGACCTGTCGAAGGAAACCGGGGACGAAATCGTGAGCGACGCCCAAGCAGCGGGCACAAAAGTCCGACCGGACGTCGAAGAAAAAGCGAAAGCATTGGTCGCCGCGCCTATCCATGCCTAAGCGTGAACGCTGTTGGAGTCAGAGAAGAACCTCCTCACTGAAGGACAGGAGGAAGAGGCCTTCGCCTGGCGGAAAGCGTAGGCCGACGAGAAGATTTTAGGCGAACCACGAGCCCGATCGGATAGCTTGAAAGCTTGGCTCCTCAAGCCGCTCAGCATTACTTCCGACGCGGCCACGAACGTCGCGGCCGGCGAGGCGCTGAAACGATGGTCGGTCCTCCTGGTGGAAGGAGTGAATCTTCCCTTGGGCCGTTTGGTTCTGCCGTTCCATCCGGAATGTGTCCCAGAACAAAACACTGGGCGTGATTTCCAGACAGAGTATCAGCCGTCAACATTCTGTCATTAGGGCGCCAGGGATTGGTACTTCGGCTGCTCTAGCTTTCAATATGATGACAATCTTCTTCATTGCCCTCGCGCTGACGGCTGCGGGACTGATCACGGAATTGGTCGCTGCCACGCACGCGCCTTTCGGTTATCAGGACGAAGCCGGCTTTCATTATGGAAATGAATCGTCGGGAAATTCACCAGGGCCCGAAAATCCAAGTTGATTGCCGCCGTTGCCGCGGACGCATAATTTGTTCGTCCCGCCTTGGACGACAATAATGGCCCGGCCCCCCGACGATTTGTTCGCGGTGCCGGTACGCCATGATCAAACAAGTCCCCTGTCGGTCAAGTTGAGGTTCCGCTGCGTTTTCATGTAGTCGCCGCGGGCACGCTTGGCGGACGGGGGACTTTCTTGTTCCATCCAATCCAAGAAGACTTCGTTCTCGCTCGCGCGCCTGATTCCTACTTTCCGATCCTCCGGATTACCCGTTCAGAGCCCCAGCTTGGTCATCTCACGCTCCAACGCCAGTTGGAACTGTTGTACGTCGACGGCGGATGGCTTGTAACCTTGTTGCTGAGGCACCACACCCATGCGGCCGGACTGATCCAGATACCAGTCGGCGTTCATGCCGTCGCTGAACGTCACTTTGCCGCTGACGAGCGCACCGGGGCGGGTGATTTGGTCCAGCGAGAGGGAAACAGTTCCCGCGGCCGCCGGAGGGATCGGGGCGGTTGGGGCCGCCGGCGATGCGACGGGTAAATTCGGTGTCGTGGCTGGCGCTGCCGGGGGCGGCACTTCGGGATCCTTGAGTTTTAGTTTCAGATCGTCCACCAACAGGCGTACCTCCATGTAGGTCAGCCGTACGCCGAGCTCGGTGGCGAGCCGGTTCTGGACTTCGGAAATCTTCGACCCGCCGGCCACCCAGCCGGCGACGGTTAATCGTTGGGGTTCGTTCAAATTCATAGCATCAAGTGTGGCCATTTTGCGGGCTTTCCGCCGGATGGAAATCAAATTCTTTCCCTCCCGGCGGCCCGGGGTGGTTGGAATGGCTTTCGGGGGATTGGGTTCTGGGCCGGTTCCTGCCGTCGATGTCGATTTAGTCGGAGCTTGGTTTTGGTCGCGGTTCAGCTACTCTGGACGCATGCGCATTCTGGCCTTGGATCACGGAACGAAACGCGTCGGCGTCGCAGTGAGCGATGAGATGCACATTATCGCGCAACCGCTGGAGTACATCGCGCCCGAGCCATTCGCGGCATTTCTCGCGCGCCTCAAACTGATCATCGATGAGAAGGAGATCGGTCAGATCCTGGTGGGCCTGCCCCGCAACATGGATGGCAGTTATGGTCCGGCGGCGCTCAAGGTGCAGGCGTTCGTCGCCGTGCTGATGGAAGCGGTGACGATCCCGATCAAACTTTGGGACGAGCGGCTGACGTCCACCCAGGCGCAACGGTTTCTCATTCAAGGCGGCGTTCGTCGCGACCAACGCAAAGAAAAGGTGGACAAGACCGCGGCGGCAATTTTGCTGCAAAGCTATCTCGACCGCCGGGTGGTGGGAGTGGTGGATTAATGGGAACGCCGTCGATTAACCGCGCGGGCCACTCTGCCTCCGCCGCGGCCGGGGTGCGCAAGCTCAAACTCGTGATTGCGTACGACGGTACCGGTTATCAAGGCTGGCAAGTCCAGCGGACCGGCACGGGCGTCCAGGAAAAAGTTGAAACCGCGCTGGCTAAATTATTTCCCAGCCAGCCGCGCCTGCATAGTTCCAGTCGCACGGACACGGGCGTCCACGCTCTGGGCATGGTGGCGCACTTCGAAGTGCCACACGCCGAGTCCCGGATGTCCACGTTGAAACTGGCGCTCGCGCTCAACGCCTGGCTCCCGGCGGATATCCGTGTGGTGTCCGTGCGCGCGGCCGCGGCGGATTTTCATGCCCGCTTTCAGGCGCAGGGCAAACAATACCGTTATGTGGTGTGGAATCACCCGGCGATGAACCCGTTGCTGCGGGCAACTGCCTGGCATGTGCCCCGGCCCCTGGACATGGCGGCGATGCGCGCCGCTGCACAACTGTTTGTAGGGCGGCACGATTTCCAATCGTTCACGGCGAATCAAGGTTACGCTCGCGGGAGTACGGTACGCACGTTGACGCGATGCGAGGTGAAGCGCAGCGGAGCGCAATTTACGCTTATCATCGAGGGCGACGGTTTTCTCTACAAGATGTGCCGTGCCATTGTGGGCACGGTGGTACAGGTGGGGCAGGGAAAATTCCCCCCCGCCGAGATCAAGACCATGCTCGCGTCGAAGGATCGCCGCCTGGCCGGCGTGAATGCGCCCGCGCATGGATTGGTGTTGTGGAAGGTTTTTTATGGCAGACCTAAATAGCCAGTCTTCAGTTTTCAGTCTTCAGTTTTCATCGCCGACCGAGTCATTGGCAAACCTGGCCGCGCGGCAAATGACGGAACACTGAACACTGAATACTCTCCGCCCTATGCACCTCGTCCTCGTCGAACCCGAAATTCCGCCGAACACCGGCAATGTGGCCCGGCTCTGCGCGGCCACCCGCACCACGCTCCATCTCATTGAACCCTTCGGCTTCAAGCTCGACGACGCGCAACTCAAACGTGCCGGGATGGATTACTGGCTTCAGGTGACCTGGCATCGCTGGGCGAGCTGGCGGGCGTTCGCCGAGCAACTGCCGGCGTCCGCGCGGCTGTGGTTCGTTGAATCCGGCGGGCCGCGGCGCTACAGCGAAGCGCGGTTCGCGGTCGACGACTATCTCGTGTTCGGTCGGGAGACGGCGGGTCTACCCCCATTGTTGTTGGAACAAAATCGCGAGCATTGGTTGCGGATCCCGATGTTCCATGCGCCTGCGCGCTCGCTGAATTTGGCGAACTGCGCGGCCCTGGTATTGTTCGAAGCGTTGCGGCAACAAGGCTTCCCCGGCGAAACTTGAGCGGCCGGCCGCCGGGGATGCCGGTCGCCGCTGGTTCGCGAGCCTCGCCGGGAAACCGGATTTTTTCTTGCGGTGCTGGGGCTTTCTCCCGAGCCTGTCGCCACTATGAAGCCATCTTTGTTATTACTTTGCCTCCTCCTAGCCCCGGCCGCGTTGCAGCCGGCGCGGGCCGCCGCCGCTCCGCTGGAACTCAAGCCCGGCGACCACATCGCGATCATCGGCAACACGCTGGCCGACCGGATGCAACACGACGGCTGGCTGGAAACACTCATCGTCGCCAAATTTCCGAAAGCTGATCTGGTCTTCCGCAACCTCGCGGTGGCCGGGGATGAAGTTGTTCTCCGGCAGCGTTCGGAAAATTTTGGTTCGCCGGACAGCTGGCTGACCAAGGTCAAGGCGAGCGTGATTTTCGTGTACTTCGGTTTCAATGAATCGTTCCGGGGTGACGCGGGTCTCGCCCCGTTCAAACAAGAACTCGATAAGTTCCTTAAGGATACCAAGGCGCAGAATTACAGCGGCCAGGGCGCGCCGCAGCTGGTGCTGTTCTCGCCGATTGCCAACGAAAAACTCAACGACCCAAACCTGCCCGACCCGACCGCGAACAATGCCAATTTGCAAAAATACACTGCGGTCATGGCGGAGGTCGCCAAAGCCAATGAGGTGCGGTTCGTGGACCTCTTCGCGATGTCGCAGCGACTGTATGCGTTGGCAGCCAAGCATGGTCAATCGCTCACGTTCAATACCCTCCACCTCACCGAGGCGGGCGACCGGGTGCTCGCGCCGGAAATTTTCCAGGCCTTGTTCAATACGCCACCGCAGCTGGGTAACTTCGAAATACTCCGCGCCGCCGTAAACGACAAGAATGCCGAGTGGCACGCCCGCTACCGCACCGTGGACGGCTACAATGTTTATGGCGGCCGTTCAAAGCTGGAATTTCCCGTGGCCGGCAAAGACTCGCCGAAGATCACCAACTTCGACGTCATGCAGGACGAAATGACGCAGCGCGACGTGAAGACCGCCAACCGTGATCTGCGCGTCTGGGCCGTGGCCAAAGGAGGAGACCTCAAGGTGGACGACGCGAATCTGCCGCCAGTCAAGTCACTGCAGTCGAACAAACCCGAGGTGGCGCCATTTCTGAGCGGCGAAGAATCCATCAAATATATGACCGTGGCCAAAGGTTGTAAGGTGACGCTCTTCGCCAGTGAGGAACAATTCCCCGAGCTCGTCAGTCCGGTGCAGATGGCGTTCGATACCAAGGGTCGCCTGTGGATCGCCGCGTGGCCCAGCTACCCGGAACGCACCCCGACCAGCACGGTGGGCGACAAACTGCTGGTCTTTGAAGACACCAATGGCGATGGCAAAGCCGACAAGGTCACGACCTATTTAGACAACTTGAACTGCCCGACCGGCTTCCAGTTTTACAAAGACGGCGTGCTGGTGATGCAGGCCCCCGACTTGTGGTTCGTGCGGGACACGAACGGCGACGGCAAGGCGGACTGGAAAGAGCGCGTGCTGATGGGCATGGACTCCGCTGATTCGCACCACACGGCCAATTCCATGGTGCTGGATCCCGGCGGCGCGACGTATCTGAGCGACGGCGTCTTCCATCGCACCCAGGTGGAGACCGCGCTCGGGCCGGTGCGCAATACCGACGGGGGCATCTACCGCTTTGAACCGCGCACAGGGAAGTTCGAGCGCTACGTGGCGTACAACTTCATGAATCCCCATGGCCGGGTGTTCGATTACTGGGGCAACGACATCATCACGGATGCGACCGGCAACGAAAACTTCTTCGCGCCCGCGTTCAGCGGTCACATTGATTATCCGGCGCGGCACGCCACCATGCAGCAATTCTGGAAGCGGCCGTCCCGGCCGTGCGCCGGGGCGGGCCTTATCACCAGCCGGCATTTTCCGGAGGAGTTTCAAGGGAATTTTCTGAACTGCAACGTCATTGGCTTCCAGGGAATTTTCCGCGTCAAGGTGAACGAGGAAGGCTCGGGCCTGAAGGGAGAGACCATCGAAGACCTGGTCAAAGGCGACAACGACAAAATCCCCAACTTCCGTCCCTCGGCGGTGGGTGTCGGTCCCGACGGCTCGATTTACTTCTGCGACTGGGCCAAGGAATTGATCGGCCACATGCAGCATCACATTCGCGATCCACACCGCGACAAATCCCATGGCCGTATCTATCGCCTGACCTATGAGGGCCGACCCCTGCTCAAGCCGGCGAAAGTGGACGGCCAGCCCATCGAGAAATTGCTCGACCTGCTCAAAGAACCGGAGAACGACGTGCGCACGCGCGCCAAGATTGAACTGAGCAAGCACGACAGCGCGGAAGTCATCGCCGCCGTAAAGAAATGGACCGCGACCCTCGACCCGAACGACAAGGACTACCAGCACCACCTGACCGAGGCGCTCTGGGTGCACCAATGGAACAACGTCGTGGATGAGGCCCTTCTCCAGCGCATGCTGCGTTCGCCCGATCATAACGCCCGGGCCGCCGCGACCCGCGTGCTTTGCTACTGGCGCGATCGGGTGAAGGACCCGCTGGCGTTGCTCGAAGTGCAGGTCAAAGACGAGCATCCGCGCGTCCGCCTCGAAGCCGTGCGAGCCTGCAGCTTCTTCCCGACCGCCAAGGCGGCGGAAGTTGCGTTGGCGGTGCTCGACAAGGAAGCCGATCCCAACAAGCCGGATTACTACATCAAGTACTGCCTGGACGAGACGATGAAGCAGCTCGAAAAATATACCAAGTCGGCAAAGGAGTGAGAGCCGACGGCTGGAAAACCGGATGGTTGCAGATGCACGACCGCCCTCACCCCGTCCCTCTCCCCCAGGAGAGGGAGAGACCTACATCGCTCGGCGTTAATTCGGTCTGCACTTTTGCCCGCGCGCTCCTTCGAACGAATGGCAAAAGCGCGACAAATGCAATCTCGACCATCCGATTCTCGATCGCCGCCGCATCGGTCCCCCTCTCCGCGGGGGAGAGGGACGGGGTGAGGGCGGTCGTAAATTCAAACTTTGTTCCTTTTCTTCTTCAGTCGTGGCTTGGGTTGCTGGTGCTTGTGGCTGCGTTGACATGCTTCTCCCCGTTCACCTACGCCGCCGACGATCCACCCAAGAAAACTTTTTTTCTACCAAAAAGTCCAACGGCTGCCGCCTACATTCTCGGACGGCTTTCCAACAAGGAACTCACCGAAGCACCGCGCAGCGAATTCGTTTACGTTGCGCTGCTGCAACGCAAGGGGCTGGAACGGAAGTATCGCGTTGAAGCGCTCGAGGGCCTCGCCAAAGTCCGCAACACTGATACATTGACCGAGTTGCTCGGGGGCCTCCGAGCACTCGACCAGAAGGGTGAGGTTTCGGAACCGGTGCTGCGCGACCTCGTCGTGATGCTGCTCCAAACCAAGCCGACCGACCTCGCCGGCCGACGAAACGACTTGGTTAAACTAGCCGGTGAAGCGCAACTGCCGTTGACCCGCCAGATGGCTTATGCGGCGCTGATCATGGCCGACGGGTCGGTTGATAAAGTCTGGCCCCAAGTTGAATCGGCGCCCGCCCGGCTGTCAGACTTGCTGCTTTCCATCCCGCTGCTCCGCGATCCCAACCTTCGCGCTGCGCTGTATCCAAAAATCGAACCGCTGCTTCACCAAGCCGATCCCGCCGAGGTGCGTCGCGCGGCCATCACCGCCATCGCCGCCGTTCCCGGCCACGACGCGGAGACGTTCAATACGCTCGCCGCTTTGGTGAAGTCCGGGACGGAACGCGACGCCGCGGTCGCCAGCCTGCAACGGATTCCGCGCAAGGCCTGGCCGCAAGCGCAAGCGGCGATCTTGATCGAGAGCCTCATCGCCTACTTGCAAGGTGTGCCCGTGGATAAACGCACGGACGCGGAGGTGATCAGCGCCTTTCAGTTCGCATCCGACCTGGCCACGCTCTTACCGCCGGACCAAGCCGGCGTCGTTGCCAAATCCCTGCGGGCGATTGGGGTCAGTGTTTTTGTCGTCCGCACCATTCCCGAACAGATGCTCTATGACAAGACGCTCATCGTCGTCGAGGCTGGCAAACCGGTGGCGATCATCCTCCTCAACGATGACGCCATGCCGCATAACTTGGTAGTGGTGCTGCCCGGGGCCGTCGAGGAGATCGGGACCATCGCCGAAAAAATGTCGCCCGAACCGGACGCGCAAGGCCGACATTATACGCCGGAGTCGCCGAAGGTTTTGCATGCCACGAAACTGGTGGAGCCCGGACAGCAGGCCAAACTTAGTTTTATCGCGCCGGAAGCGCCGGGTGATTACCAGTATGTTTGCACGTTTCCCGGTCACTGGCGGCGCATGGTGGGGACGCTGGCGGTGGTTCCAGACGTGGAGGCTTATCTGGCCACCCACGCCGCCGCGGCCCCGCCCAAGCTGACGGAGTGGAAAGTGGACGACCTCGCACCGGACCTCGCGCAGGTGAGTGCCGGGCGAGATCTGGCGCACGGCAAGGAACTATTTACCAAGCTGGCGTGCGCGGGTTGCCATAAGCTCGGCCCGGAAGGCACCAGTTACGGCCCCGATTTGGTGGAGAGCTATCAGACGTATCACACCAACCGCGCGGACATCCTGCGCCAGATTCTCGAACCCTCGCTTGTCATCAGCAACCGCTATCGGAATTTCCAGTTTGAAATGCAGAACGGCGATGAAATGCTCGGGTTGGTGCTCAAGGAGGACAGCAATACTCTGACGGTGCAGACCGGCCCGTCGGCGGCCCTGATTCAGACGCTGAAGAAATCCGAGATCAAGCTGCAGCAGCCGCAAAACTCCTCGCCGATGCCGCTCGGCTTGCTCAACCAGCTCTCGAAGGCGGAGATTTTGGATTTGCTCGCCTACCTGGAGTCCGGTGGCCGGCTGCCCGTGCCCGAACATCCGGACGAAATTAAAAATTAGAAATTAGAAATGCAAAACCCAAGCCACCTTGCGCTTCGCGAGGGCCATCGATTTGCAATTTGGCATTCTTTGGCATTGCCTCCTCCCAGTTCACGCGCAACACTCGGTCCACCACTGAACCAAGCACCCAAATGCAACACTCAAAACTCAAACTTGCCCCTGCGCCGGTAGGGGTCGGCCGCTTTTTCATTTTTCATTTTTCATTTTTCCTTGGCCTGGCGCTGGCCTGTACCAACTTGGCCTCCGCCAGTGACCGGGTGGTTTACGAGGGCCACGGGGGCCCGGGGCAGGGGAAACACATCGTCTTCCTGAGCGGCGACGAGGAGTATCGGTCCGAAGAAGGCCTGCCCATGCTGGCGAAATTGCTCGCCACGCGGCACGGGTTCAAGTGCACCGTGTTGTTCGCCCTCAATCCCCAAGACGGCACGATTGATCCAAACACGCAAACCAATATTCCCGGCCTGGCCGCGCTCGATACCGCCGATCTGTGTGTGATGTTGTTGCGCTTCCGCGAATTGCCCGATGCCGAGATGAAACATTTCGTAGACTATCTGAATCGCGGGCAGCCGATCATCGGTCTGCGCACGAGCACGCACGCGTTTGCCTACGCGCGGAACAAGCAAAGCCCGTATGCGAAATTCGACTGGCAAAACAAGGATTGGCCCGGTGGTTTTGGCCAGCAAGTGCTCGGCGAGACGTGGGTCAATCACCACGGCGACCATGGCAAACAAAGCACGCGCGGGATCATTAACGACGAATTCAAAGCGCATCCGGTCCTGCGGGGCGTGACGGATATTTGGGGGCCAACCGATGTTTACGGCGTGGTCCATCTGCCCGCCGACGCGCAGGTGCTGGTCCGGGGGCAGGTGCTCAGCGGCATGCAGCCGGGCGATCCGCCGCTCGCCGGCCCGAAGAATCAGCCGATGATGCCGCTCGTCTGGTTGCCCCATTACACGGGCCAGTCGGGCAAGACGAACCGGATTGTCGCCACAACGATGGGCGCAGCGACGGACCTGGAGAACGCGGGGCTTCGGCGTTTGCTCGTCAACGCCTGTTACTGGGCCGTCGGCCTGGACCAGAAACTTTCTACGCCAGTCAACGTGGATCTGGTGGGCGATTACAAGCCGAGCCGGTTTGGGTTTGGCGCGTTCAAACCGGGCGTGAAACCAGCGGACCTGGAGTAACCCGGGGCAGGCCCGATTTTTTGCGTGATCATTTTCCGGGCGACTACAACTTGCAGCTTGGCCGGCACAAAGGAGTCGGCGTTTGGTGCTCCGCCTCGTTCCGTTTCGTCTGGCGGAGATTTTCGTTGCGGGGCTTGTGTCCGGACCCGCGGGCGACCGAGGTAATCTTTTTTTCGGATCCCGGTGCGGACGGGGCGGAAAGTGCAGGCCGGAATTTTCGGCGACCGATTTTTGTCGCCGGTCCGGAAAAATGTTTTCGCAAAAAAAGTTTTTCTGTTTGACCGCCTCTGGGATTTGCGGTAACCCAAGCGAGCTTCCTTGTTGCGACGAGCAGGGTGGGCGTTGAAACCCGGTGGTACGATGTTGAAAAGCAATTCATTTTTGGCGGTGGATTTTGGGGCAGGCAGCCTGAAGCTGGCCGAGTTCGAAGTGAACGAGGCGGGCGGGTTGGTGCTCAAGCATTACGCCATTAAATCCCTCGGTCTGGAAGGCTCGCAGGAAACCAAGCGCGAGGCGCTCATCCTCAAGCTGCTCCAGGAGACGCTGGTCGAAAAGGGGATCAAGGCGCGCCAGATCAATGTTTGCGCCCCGGGCTTTCACGTCTTTTCGAAGTTCGTCAAACTGCCGCCGGTGGATGCGAGCAAGGTCACGCAGATCATCCAGTACGAGGCGCAACAAAATGTGCCGTTTCCGCTCGCGGAAGTGGTCTGGGATTATCAAATCATCGGGACCAGTGCCAGCGGTGAGTTGGAAGTGCTGCTCGTGGCGATCAAGTCGGACATCGTCGAGGGTTTGTTCCGCACGGCGACGGCGGCGGGGCTGCAACTCCAAATCTGCGATGTCTCACCCGCGGCCCTCTGCAACACGTTTCGTTATAACTACGGCGAGCTCGAGGATTGCACCATGTTGCTCGACATCGGCGCGAAGACGAGCAACCTGTTGTTTTTCGAGAAGGGCAAGGTTTTCTCCCGCAGCATTAATCTGGGTGCGAATTCCATCACGCAGGATTTTGCCAATGAAGCGAAGCTGAAGTTCGATCAGGCGGACAAAATCAAAATTGACGAAGGCTTTGTAAGTCTGGGCGGCGCGTACGAAGAGCCGGAAAACCAGCATCAAGCGGCGATTTCCAAGATTGCGCGGCAGTTCATGACGCGGCTGCACATCCAGGTCAATCAGACCATGCAGTTTTACCGCGGGCAACAAAGCGGGTCGGCGCCGCAGCGTTTGTTCCTGTCCGGCGGCGCCTCCATCATGCCGTACACGGCGCAGTTCTTTGCCGAAAAACTCAACGTGCCGGTGGAGTACCTCAATCCGTTCCGCAACGTGCAGATTGATCCAGGGGTAAACTTGGAGGAGCTCGCCCGCGTGGCCCATGCCTTGGGCGAGGTGGTGGGGCTCGGCCTGCGGAACATGGCGAACTGCCCGGTGGAATTGAATTTGATGCCGGACAGCACCCTGCGGTGGCAGAGTTTTAACCAGAAGAAGCCCTATTTTTTGGCGACGCTCGGCAGTCTCGTGTTGATGGCACTGGCGGTGGGGTATTTGTTCGACAAACTTGCGGTCGTCAAAAAGGATGAACTGGAAAAAATCCAGCCGCTGATTGAGCAATTGCAGGCGAAAGAGAATTCGTTCAAAAAGGTCTATGGCGAATTCAAACACACGAAGGACAATTTGGAGCAGAGTTCGTTGTGGCTCGAAGAGCGGTATTTTTGGGCGGACATCCTCCGCGAAATTCGCAGTGCGCTCATCCGGGCCGAGGCGATCACCCGGCGCAAGTTTGGTCACGACACGGGCGTGTGGATCGAAACGATGAATTCCCTTACGCCGCAGGGCGCCGGGAGTGCTGACCCCTTTGCGCAGAGCGGCGGCGCCGACGCCGTGCCGGCCGCCGGCAATTTTGGTGCGGAGTCCGAGGCTTTCCGGAAGCGCTATGGCCTGCTTGAGCGGCGCGGGCCGAACCCCGGCGGATTTCGGCCGTCATCGGGCGAACCCGCGACCGGCGCTGCGACGGCGGTCACGCCCGTTGGAAATTCCAATCAAGTGGCGACGGTGACCGTCGTGTGCCGAGGCGTGAGTCTGACCCAGGTGCTTTCGTCGGGGAATGCCGCGTCGGCGAATACGGAGATTGCCTTTGCGCTGGAATCGGCCTTGAAAGAAAGCCCCCTATTTGAGGCCATTGAAACCCAATTGACCCAGAAAGTGACCGAAGACGAAGCGACCGGCACGTTTACTTTTGGGCTGACCTTGAAGCTCAAGCGCCCACTCAAGCTCTAACATGGACTGGATCAAACGAAATCTGATTTTTGTCGTGAGCGCGGCGGTCGCGCTGGGCCTGATGGGGGTGGCGGGTTTCTACAGCTTTTCCGGCTGGAAACACAACGCCGATGAGTTGGAAAAGGTCACCACCGCCTATGCGGAATTGACGCGTTTGAACACGCTCAATCCCCATCCCGGCGGCGGCAAGGTGGACAACATCAAACTGGCGCGGGAACAGCAGAAGGAATTGCAGGCTTTTATTGCCAAGGTGGCCAGCCATTTTGCCCGCATCGCCGCCATCCCCGACGCCACGAACGTGTCGGGCAAGGAATTTTCCTCCGCCCTTCAGCAGACCATTGACCATTTACAACGCGAAGCCACGAACAACAGCGTCATTCTCCCACCCAAGTACAAATTTTCCTTCGAGGCCCATCTCGGTCGCGTGCAGTTCGCTGCCGGGAGCCTGGGGCCGCTGGCCACCCAATTGGGGGAGGTCAAAGCGATCGTCAGTGTTCTGAATCTTGCCACCATCAACGCGCTGGATGGGATCCGCCGCGAAAGAGTTTCGGCCGATGACGCGGCCGGATCGCCGGCGGATTATCTGGACCTAAAATCCACGACCAACGAACTTGCGGTGATCACGCCGTACGAGGTGACGTTTCGCTGTTTCACCCCGGAATTGGCGTCCGTGCTGTCAGGCTTGGCCGCTTCGCCGCACGGATTGTTGGTGAAGAGCATTAACGTTGAGCCGGCCCCGGCCTCCACCGTGGCGGAGACCGTCGCGCCGCCCCCGCCCGTTTTTTTTACGCCCTCGCCCATTAATCCGACGCCGCAGCCAGACGCATCCCAGGCCATGAGAAGTCGGTACGGACTAATGGGAAGAGATCGGCCCGGCCTCCCGGCGCCGCCCGTTACCTCGATGACCCTGGCGCCCCCGGTGGCCAAGCCCACCGTGCAAACCTTGGTCAAAGAACGGCAGCTCAAGGTGGTCATGCTCATCCACGTGGTAAAACTGCTGCCGCAAAAATAGCCCGCATGGACTTGCTCAAGAAACACTACGAAAAGATCGTGCTAGGTGGCGTGCTGCTGCTTCTGGCGGTGAGTGCGGCTTACTTGCCCATGAAGATCTCGGGTGAGCGTGACGATTTGCGCACGAAGGCGGACGCGATTATCAACCTTCCGCCGAAAGCCTTGCCGCCCCTCAACCTATCCACGCAGGAATTGACTTTGCATCAGTTGGAAGCCGGCATCCGACTCGACCTGTCCAGCTCGAACAAGGTTTTTAATCCCGTGCTCTGGCAGAAAATGCCGGATGGTCGGCTCCTGAAAATTCAGACCGGCGAAGAAATCGGGCCGCGGGCGCTCCTTGTTACGAAGCAGACGCCGCTGTTCTTTACCATCACCTTTGATTCCGTTTCCACCAATGATACCGGGCTGGCGCGCTATGCCATCGGGGTGGAACGGGAAGCATCGCCCGACGCTGCCAAGCGCAAGAAGAAGCAATATTTCGTCAACGTCGGTAACAAGAACGAGGCGTTCCAGCTGAGCGACGTCAAGACGCTGGCGGACGGCGGGCTGGAACTTATTCTGGAATTAGCAGACACGGGCGAGGTCGTGCATTTACTGAAAGACAAGCCGTTCAAGCGCGAGGATGGCTACACGGTGGATCTTAAGTATGATCCCGAAAACAAGAAATGGACGAACCAACGGATCCGGGGGGGCGAACTAAAATTGGGCGGCGAGGATTACATTATCGTTGCCATCACCAAGAACGAACTTGTAGTGTTGGCAAAATCGAATCAAAAAAAGACGCCCGTTCCCATCGTGAGCGAAGCCACAAAATGATCAGCAGCAAGCAACAAAGTCACCTCATGACAAAAGCAGCAGTCTCCCTCGGCATCGTCATATTACTGGCGGCCACCTCCGTCGCCTCGGCCCAGACGGCAGCCGTCGACGATGCAATCAACACTGCGGTTCGCCGCCAAGCCGACCAAATCACGCTCCACCAGAAGCTCGCTGATGCCCGCGAAGCGATGGCGCGGCACGATCTCGTTGCGGCGGCCAAGCTTTATGATGGGTCCGTGGAGTTGGCCGTGAAGATCGGTCCCAAGGCCGGTCAGGATGGGGCCGAGGCGGTGGAAGGCTTGGTCACCGTGCGACTCGAACTGGCAGAGCAAGCCCGCAAACGTAGCGATTATTTGGAAGTGCAAACTCAGTTGGCGCGGGTGCTCAAGGTGGATCCCCAAAATCCAGCCGCGATCGCCGCGCAGGCGGCGAATAACAAGACCTTGGCCGAGCGCCGCGGGTTGGATCCCTCCCCGGCCGCTTTGGAGCAGGTCGCGGTGGCTGGCAAGGAGAAAGTGGACGCCAACACGCTCGTGCAAGACGGGCGCGTCCTGCTCGAGGCCGGTAAACTTGATGAAGCGGAGGCCAGGTTGGATCAGGCCCTCAAGATCGACCCAGCGAACAGCGCCGCATATTATTACAAGGAACTGGTCAAGGAATACCGGTACAAGATCGGTCAAAACAAGCAGACCCAAGACGGCCGCAAAGCAATGCTCGAGGTGGTGGATGCCTGGGAAAAGCCCACCAAGGGCGCCTTGTTGCCAGTGCCCAATCCTTATAACGGCACCAACCTGACCTGGACGGGAAAGGGGCGTCAAGCCATCGTACGTAAACTCAACACGATCAAATTTGACTCCGTGCAATATCCCGGACTGCCCTTGAGTGAGGTGATTCGCATCCTCAACGATGAAACTCGCAAGCGCGATCCGGAAAAGAAAGGCATCAATTTTATCATCAACCCCAATTCCCCAGCCGCGGGCGCGGGCGCACCCGTGGCAATTGATCCTGCGACCGGGCTGCAGGTGGCCGCCCCACCGACGGAAGCGGTGGATGTGGGCGCCATCTCCATTAAACTCGATCCGCCTTTGATCGATGTCACGCTTGGACATGTGCTCAACGCGGTGGAGCGGGTCGCGGAAAAGCCGCTTCGGTTTTCGATCGAAGACTACGCGGTGGTGGTTTCGCTGAAGGGTCAGGAAATCACGCCGCTCGCCATGCGGATCTACAATGTTGACCCCAACACGTTCATGCAGGGGTTGCAGGGTGTGGGTGGTACGGCTTTTGGAGATGTTCAGACCGGCTCCGGCGGTCAAGGTGGAGGCGGCGGCGGAAGTAGCGGTGGCGGCGGCAGCAGCAGCAGCGGGGGCGCAAACGGCCAAAGCGGTAGTGCGTTGATCATTCCGCGAGTCAGCGTTACCGGTGCTACCTCCGGGGGGCAGGGCGGTGGCGGTCAAAGCGGCGGCGGTGGCCAAGGTGGAGTTAGCGGTGGCGGTATCGCCGGCCTGACGGCGACAAACGCCATGGAACGAGTGAGCGAGGCCGTGCAAAACTTTTTTACCACGATGGGCATCGATTTGCGGACGCCGCCCAAGAGTGTTTTCTGGAATGACCGCAAAGGTCAGTTGCTTGTTTACGCGACGATGGAGGATTTGGATCGGATCGAGCAAGTGATTCAAGTGCTGAATGTGGCGCCGCCGCAGGTCAATATTAAGGTGAAGTTCACCGAGATCAATCAGAGCGATGTCCGCGCCCTCGGCTTCGATTGGTTCCTGGGAAATATGCTGATGGGCAACAATGGGGGTGTGGTGGCGAACGGCGGCTCCGCCCCCTCGCTTAACACCGTGCCTTCGGCTGCGAATCCATTGGGCTTTTTCCCTGGGACCGCGGCCGCCAATGCCATCCAGCCGTCGGGGTCGGATCAACTACTGACGGGCGGTCTTCGCAACATGGCGAATGCCCCAGCGCTGGCGACTTTCACTGGCATCCTGACCGACCCACAGTTCCGCGTCGTGATCAAGGCCATCGACCAGCGTGATGGCATTGATCTCTTGAGCGAGGGTAACGTCACCACGCTCAGCGGGCGGCAGTGTCAGATTTTGACCATTGAAATGAAGACCATCGTCACTGGCATTAACCAGAACGCCAGCCAAAACGGCTCGACCGGCGCAAGCACTGGCGCCGGCACCGTGAATCAAGCCCCGCAAGCCGTTTTCACCACGCCGATCACACAGCTTTTGCCGTTCGGACCAACCATCGACGTCGTCCCGTATGTGTCGGCGGATGGCTCCACGATTCAGATGACCATTATACCCACGGTCAGTGAGTTTGCAGGCTATGACTTCAAGACGGCCGCGGTCTTCGTCCCGCAGACCATTACCGGGAGCGGCCAGAGTGTGACCTCGGTTCTGCCATTGCCAACTTTCCGGCTGCGCCAAGTTACCACCAGTTGCATTGTCTGGGATGGCCAGACGGTCGTCCTGGGTGGATTGATCATTTCAGAGATCGAAAAGCACAAAGACACGGTGCCGATTTTGGGCACGCTGCCGCTCATTGGGCGGCTCTTTCAAACCGAATCGTCGGTGAACAGTCGCAAGAATCTCGTGATTTTTGTCACGCCGACCATCATTGATCCGGCGGGTAATAAGGCGCACACCGAAGAGGAGCAACCCTTTAGTCAGCATGCGGCGCGCGTGCCCGCCGGTAATGCAAAATGATTTAGGCGGGTCGGGCAAACCCGCAATACTGGGCGCTTTGACGTTCTAAAATATAATAAGATTGGCGCGCATCTTAATTGTTGACGGACACGCCTACGCGTATCGGGCGTTTTATGCGATCCGGAGTTTGAGTTCGCCGAGCGGGCAACCGACGAATGCGACTTACGGGTTTATCAAGATGCTCGCGAAGATGCGGGTAACTGTGAAGCCCACGCACGTGATCGTGGTTTGGGACGGTGGATTAAGTGCGGAACGCCAGGCGGCACTGCCGGAATACAAGGCTCAGCGGCCCGCGATGCCGGCCGATTTGGAAGGGCAGTTGGATGAGATCGGTCGTTATCTGTCGGCGGCGAATCTGGCCTCGTTTTGTCGGGCGGGAGTTGAGGCGGACGATTATATTGCGTGTCTGACGCGGGCGGCGGCACAGTTGGGTTGGGAAGTGGTCATCGCCAGCGCCGACAAAGACTTTATGCAACTGGTGGCCCCGGGCATCGGATTGCTGAATCCGAACGACAAATCAGAATCGATTTGGACGGCGGTCCAGGTGCGCACGAAGACCGGGGTCGAGCCGGAACAAATTGTGGACTGGCTGAGTCTGTTGGGTGACAGTGTAGACAATATTCCGGGCGTGCCGGGCGTGGGCCCGAAGACGGCGACGGAATTGTTGCGGCAGTTCGGATCGGTGGCCGAATTATATCGGCGTCTGGATGAAGTGAAGTCAGCGCGGATTCGCGCGGCCCTGCAGTTGGCGGAAGCCGACGTGCGCCGCAACCAGAAATTGGTACGCTTGCAGGATGATTTGGCTTGTGACTTTTCGCCAGCGGTGCTGGCGGACCAACCGGTCAACGCCGGTCGGCTGGTGGAATTATTTGGTGAGTGGGGCTTTCGTTCCTTGCGAGCGGAACTGGAAGCGGGCCTCGGAGATCGGGCCGCGGCGGTGACGACGGCAAAACCGGTCCCGGTGGATGAAACGGCCGAGGTTTACGTGGCGGCTGAGACGCGGCAGGAAAATTTGCTTTAGCGCGACAGGTGAAAAAACAAATAACAGTAGCGGTGGCAACCTCAGAGCCGGCTGGGCTGTCGGGCGGAAATCGCGGACAGCGATCTCCCGGCTGGTTGGATAATTGTGTAAATTTTATGGCATCGTTCTCGAACGTCCGGAAGTTTTTTGCAGGCTGCCTTTTCGCTGTCGCGGCGCCGGCGCTGGTGTGCGGCCAGGGCAATTATACTTCGCAAGGCGGTGAGTATAACATTGCCGGCGCGCTGACCGGAGACCAGGTCTATCCCCAAGTCAGCATCAAAACCTCCGGCGGTTATCTCGTCTGGCAGGATAATTACACAGATGGTGCTGGTCTCGGGATCCGGGCGCGCAAACTCGACAGCAGTTTCAGTGGCACGTTGAGCCCGTTCCGTGTAAATGAGGTCGGCGCCGATGATCAGGAACGGGCTTCAGTTTCGCTGCTCAACGACGGTGGCGCGGTTTTCGTGTGGCAGGGGGGCAAGCAAGGCTTCCAACACATCTACGGTCGGGTGCTGTCTGCGGGCGGCACCTGGGCGACCGGGGATTTTCAGGTCAACACACCCACCAACGTTTTTCAACGGGAAGCGACTCTCACCACGTTGACCAATGGCAATGTGGTAGTCGTCTGGTCCAGCGTAGGGCAAACCGCGGCGGGCAGCATGCAGGATGTGTATTCGCAAATCCTCACGCCGGCGGGGGTCAAGATCGGCGGCGAAATTCTGGTGAACCAAATGACCGCATTCAATCAACGTTCGGCGGCAATCGCACCGTTGAACGACGGACGGTACGCGGTCGTGTGGATTTCGGAGCAGCAACGTTTTGAGAATAGCGTGGATGTTTATGGCCGTATCTTTAGCGCTGCCGGAGTTCCTGGCGGCGGGGAGTTTCTCATCAACTCGGGCACCAACGTGTGCGCCAATCCGAGTGTGGCGGCGTCCTCGGATGGCGGTTTTGCCGTGGCTTGGATGCAAAAAGATCAGATTACGCAGAGCAACAGTTGGGATGTGTTCGTGCGACCCTTCTCGGGCAACGCGCTGGGGGGCGTGGTGAGCCGGGTAAACACCGAGGTGTACGGCGATCAATTGGCCCCCAAGATCAGCGCGATGGGCACGGACTATTTGGTGGTCTGGACCAGCATGGGGCAGGACGGATCACGCGAAGGTGTTTATGGTCAATATTTGCGCGCGGACGGCTCGCCGTTGGATGGTGAGTTCCGCGTCAATTCCACCACCGTGAGTCAACAACTGTATCCCGCCGTGGCTTCAGATGGAGTTGCTACTTTCCTGACCGTATGGACTAGTTTTGTTGGCGGAGCGAACAGTTTTGATCTATACGCCCAACGCTACGCCAGCACCAGTCAACCGATCTACCCGCCGGGCGCGCCGATCGTGACGGTGTTGAGCGCTAGTTCTTTCGGCGTCAGTTGGCCACCCGTGCAAGGCTTCAGCATTGCCAATTATGAAGTCTACGCCGACGGCAGCAGCGCCGCGACGGCGGTGGTGGCAAATAATTATTGGACCGTGAACGGTCTCCTCCCGGGCAGCACCCACAGCTACCGGCTCGCCTATGTGCTTGCGGATGGCCGACGATCGCCGCCCTCGGCTGCGACTTCCGGGACGACGTATGGCGCGGGCTCCTATTTCGGAATTCCGTACGAGTGGATGGCCCAATTCAATTGGGGTCAACAAAGTTGGCCGGCGGTCAACGCGGATTCCGATGGTGATGGCGCCTCAAATTACGAAGAATTTCTGGCCGGTACGGATCCAACGGACCCGAAGAGTGTGCTGCAAGTGCGATTGCAGGCGACGGAGCAGGGGTATTACCTCAACTGGAACACCCAGATGGGCCTGATGTATAAAGTGCAGACCACGGCGACGGCCGGTGGCAACTGGAGTGACTTGGGCGGGCCACGGTTTGCGGCCGGTACCACCGACTCGATTTATGTGGGTGGCAGCAGTGCGGGCTTCTACCGGATTGTGCGGCTGCGTTAACGGAAGATTTTCTATGTGGCAATTATTGAAGCGAACTTGGTGGGTGTGGCTGTTGGCTGCGGGCGTCCAGTCTGCGGCGGCCTTTTCGATCAAGGGGCCATTCGAGACCTATCAAACCCCAGAGCTGTTCTACGCGACCGCTGATCTGGGTGGGCCGCATAATCTGGGCGAAGAGTACCGCCGCAATACGCCGGTAGTTTATTATACTTTCGATCAGACTTTTCTGGATTATTTCGGTTCGAATGGGGTCGCAGCGGTGGAAGGGGCCTTTGCCATTCTGAACTCCGTGAGCAACGTTAACTCGTTCGACAACGACTTAACCGGATGGCCGATGGAGGCGCAACGCTACAATTACCGGGCCCAAGCATTGCTCCTCACCGATTTGAGATCGACCTTTTTATCCGCCATGATGGAACAGATGGGCTTGGCGGAAGCGGAACGATTTGTGTGGACGCTGCATAAACGGGATACCATTCCCGGCTGCAGCGCTCCTTGCCCGCTTTGCATGAGGTACTTGACGATAAAAAGGAATTTCGACCCCGTTTTCACTTCCACCGATCAACTGCAGGTGACGAGTTATGTCAACGGAGAGCTTTATAGTTATAATATCATCGAGTTGTGCCAGCCGGGGCCGTTCCTCGCCGACGCCCTCGAGTTTCCCGTGGATCCTTTGGCGAATACTTTCAGCTCGGTCTCCGGCTTGAATTTCCCGGTCGGCTCCTATTTCACCGGACTGACGCGTGACGATGTCGGTGGGCTGCGGTATCTGCTGCGGACGAACAATGTGAATCTGGAAGATGCTGGCCCTGGCTCCTTGACTGCTTTCACCAATTCCACGGTCACTCAATTGCTGTACACTTCCAATCTGACTTTGTTCGTGGATCAGGCGTTGACCAATGACGCGGCGACCCTCTCCGGGCTTTACCCGGGCTTGGTGGTCTTGAGTTCGATCCCCATTTATACCAACGTGGTGAGCACCAACATCTTTTTTTACTTCACGAATTTTCCCGGGGCGCCGTTTGGCAGTCCGGCTTCGCTGGTGTCGGTCACCAACTTGGATACGAACGTCCTCACGTACTACAGTCATATCTTCGGCAACGTCGTGACAAACACCTATTACACCAAAGGCTACCACACGGTCATCCAGACCAACATCGGTCCGTGTCTGTATGCGCCGGCCGGCACGATCTGCACCAACATAACGCAAACGACCTCGCTCGACCGTTTCGTGAATGGCACTTACTATATTCTGCCCGCGAACTCGGATTGCGGTGTGTCCATCGTCAACACGCAATATGTCTTTCTCTCGGGTCTCACGAACGCGACGATTATTGTCACCAATGTCTTCGGGCAATCATTCTCGCAGACCGATGTCACTTATGCGACCAATCAGGTTTTCGTCATCCACCCAGTACCGTGTCTGACCAGCAACACCGAACCGCGCCAGGGTATTCAACATGTGCAATTTGTTCGCTATGACGGCGCCTATGATTCGTTGTTGGATGTTTACAATTACCCGATCACCAGCTCCTACCAACTGGTCTCTGTACCCTTGACCAATGGAATGCCGACGCCACGTACGATTATCCGTCCTGTGCCACGCCCTGACTTTGTTATCACTGCCATGGATCTGACGACGGAACAAAGCGTGCCGGTGCGCGGCGGGACGTATTCACTAACGGGATTCGGGTATGCCCCTTACCTCCGCAACCTGCCCTTTGTCCCCAATTCGTTACCGGGCCTGTACGGTCCCGGCACCATAGCGCCGAATCTCGTGTTCACGTTTAACAAGGTTGGCCCACTGTTCATAAACCGCTCCCCCTTCAACTTGGACGAAGTGACGCAAATTCCACTGCTTACTACTTGGGGCTCGTTTGATGGGAGCACCAATGCGCCCGTGGTTTATCCCAATGGGACCAGCATTCAAAACTATGAACAGGGAGTTTACATCACCGTCCTCCCGCCGTACCTCCCGGACGGCTTCCTGACCGTTTCTCCGCAACACACCAATTACTACTCGGCGACGTTAAGCGTCACGAGCTACACACCATCGTTCGTGTTGCCGGGCACGTGGTCGCTCGCCCCCGGCTCGCCCGGCTTGCCGCCCGGTTTGACTTTGAATCCGGCCAGCGGCGTCCTTTCGGGCACACCAACGGCGGTGGGCACGTTTGATTTTGTGGTGCGAGTGACGGATGTTGGCGCGAGTGTTTTTGACCGAGCCTATAACCTGACGATCAGTCCCTAAGGTCATGACCTGAGTTCCGACGTGAGCAATATTCATTCGTGCAAACCATTATGAAGCGATTTTTATTTTGCGGGTGCTTAAGCCTGCTGCTGTTCCCACCGATGGCTTGGGCCACCGATGCGATTTTCATCAATAATGGAACGATTACGTTCCCGATCGCGATCGATGCGACCAATGTGGTTAACAACGGCAGCTTCGACTTTACGCAGAACCCAACGACGTTGCCGTACGATACTTCGAACACCCAGAACTTCACCAACAACGGGAGTATGGTGGGTGGCGCCGGGTTTCAGTTTAACTACGCTCCGATCGTTGGTGTCCGCAAGCCCGCGGCCAACTTCCGCAACCGTCTGGCGGGGACCATTGAGGCGGTGGATGGTCCGCGCATATTTACCGTGTTCGGAGGGGCGGTTGGCACTACGCAGGTGACACCCTCGTATCTCGTGGTTTCGGCGACCAATATCATCAATGAAGGGACGTTGACTGCGGGGGCAACCGGCCTTCTGCGATTGGCTGGAACCAACATCAATTTAACACGCAGCGGACTGCAGATCCGTCCCATCACCCCGGAAGGGAGTCTCAATGGCGTCAACACCAACTATTTCATACCTGAAGTCGCCATCTATGATTATTTCTGGGGTCAGACGAATCAAGTAAGTGATAGTTCGACCATCATTGGGGGTGGCGGTGGCATTATCACTTCACCGGCGAGTCAGGTGGATATTTCGGGAGGAGGCGGCGGGTTCGCAACGCTTCAGCTTTACAATCCGGGGGGCGCATTTTACACGAACACAGTCGGCTTCACCAACATGGCGATTACGAATATCACCGGTATGCCGGCCTTTACCAATGTCGCCAGTACCAACATTGTGCAAGCGGTGTTTGTAGGGCTACCGACCACCGGCAGCGTGGATTGGGGCGTGCTGTTTCATAACAGTGGCAACCTGCAAAATCCATTCAAGACCGTTTCCGTTAGGATAACTTTGAACTCGACCAATGTGGTGTCACAAAATCCGGACGCGGCATCCCTTTATCTTGTGGACACCCTGGCCTCCGCGACCAACCGGGGCTTTTACACCAATATTGGCAGCATTTATGATCTTCGCCCTCAAAATTATTTGCTGCAGCGAGCTCCACCACGACTCCCGCGGGGCGCTTTCGGCAATTCACCGTTTATGCCTGACCTGCTGTATAAATCGGATTTCGTCAGCGCCATCGTCACCAACGACTACGCGGCGTATGGCGCCTTTGTAGATAATATTGCCTCCCGGCCGCCGAGCATTCCCGCAGGCACGGTGACAAATTTGCCCGGTCGTATCGAAGTTGTGGCCGACGTCCTGGACATGAGCATGACGCGCTTTCGCGCGGACGGTTTGTTGGATATTCAAACGAAGCATCTGATCAGCAGCAGCAATGCAGTCGTGGATTGCGAAAATCTCAGTTACACCTTGGGTTCGACCACGGGCAGTCTGAAGATCCAAAACCTCGCGCAGGAGTCCGTCGTCCGATTGAATGGGTATACCTATGTCTGGAGCGGGCTCTGGACGAATCAGGAGAACATGCTTATCGAGAATTATGCGCCGGATCCCGCCGATACCAACGTGCCGCCGATCCTGTTTATTCCGGCGCCCGTAACCAATGTGGTGGAGACTCGCATTTACGCCATGATTTTCGACGCGCAGAACATGGTGACCGAGGTGCCAGTGATTGTGAATGCGCTCGTCGCCCATAGCACGAACGTCGTGATCAACGACACCATGACGGTAGTGCAATCCTTCTTGATTGATGGACTGAGCTTGACGGTGAATGGCGGAATCAGGTTTTCCAACACGGTTTATACCGACACGCGCGGAAATACGGTGGTGGTTTCGCTCGATAATTGGGTTGCGACCAACGCGCCTTACTTGCAGCATTTTACCAATAACGGAACCCTCAACATCCCGAGCGAAGCTCATTTTGGCGACGATCGCCCGATTCCATACGCCTCGTTTGTAAACCGGGGGACGATCAATGCCTTTGGGCAAACGATCAATAGCGATTACGCTGAACTGGGTGGAGCGAATGTCACGGCCGCTGAATTCTCATTGATCACCCGGTCGGGTAAATTTGAAAGCGGGACCGTGACGTCCGGTGGCGACGTGGTGTTTTACGCCGACGTATTAAAGTTCAATCGATCCACCCTCCAGACGGGTAGCCGGCTGGATTTTTGGGTGACGAATTCGCTCTTCGATTCCGGGGCGGGCGCGAACAATTCTTTCAAGTGCAACGACGGGTTTCGATTGTTGATCAAACCCCAGTCCGGCGATTTGCTGGGCACCACCGTCGATACCGTCGCGCCGACTTTTGCCCAGGTGAATCACGTTTGGGCGGGTGCCGACCGCGGGCCCAGTCAGGCTGGCTTCCTCAATAATGCGGCCTTGGGCACCCTATTGTTGACGCCCGGAAAATACGAGGATCAGTTTCCGCCCTTGTTCCTCTTCGCGGGCAATGGAGTGAGTAATGGTCTCTATGTTGATGTGCTGGATCTTTCGCAGCTGCTGAATTATGAGGCAGAAATGCAGATTGAGCCGAACTTGGTGATCTACTTTGCCGCCGCCAAACTGGGCTTTACTCCGCCGTTCACGAATGGCGTCGCCCAATTGCCCGAAGAATATCTGAACGGCCAATTCGGCGGGCGTTTGCGGTGGGTCAGTGAATTTGCGGGCCCCAAGAGCTCCGTTGCCGTGGTCAGCAATGGCGTGAGCATCATGGTAAACAAAGCCTTGCGGAACAGCAAAATCATTGATTCAGATGGCGACGGCGTCCCCAATTTTTATGACTTTAATCCATTTGATGCGGGGTTGGTCGTGACCGGGGACCTGGTTCCGGCAACTCCACCTTCGGCCAAAGCCTTTCTCGTTTCTTGGACGGCCAAGTCGAACACCATTTATAGTGTGGAG